>CAZUTK010000004.1:23530-76187 GCA_964623265.1 uncultured bacterium
AGGAACAGCGGCTGGAATCTCTCCCCGGCGATTCAGGTTCCGGAAGCGAAATCACGTCGCCGACCTGATAGCGGATGAACGGCATCGCGAAGGAATGCAGATTCGTAATGATCAACGGCCCGGTTGACGCCGCGCCCAGATTTCTTTCGTCTTCGCCGACTTCCACATAGAAGCTGTCGATGTTCAAATGATACCCGCTGACTTCCGGACATTGCCAGGCGACATCCCCCATCTCCACCAATCCGTAGATGTCCTTCAACACCACGTTGAAAGCGCGATTAATCCGGTTCCGGTCTGCTTCGGTCAGGAGCTCGCCGGTCGTGAAGATCAATCTAGGCTGAATGGGACAAGCGGCGAGTTTCTCGATCTCCGCCGCCAGCAGCACCATGCTGGAAGCATAGCTGTAAATCACCGCCGGTCGGATGGCTTGCAGATCCTGCAGCTGCTTTTCCACCAGATCCGCGGCATAAATGAAATCCTTGGGGAGAAAGCCGAGTTTCTGAAAGCTGTAGCGTTCATCCGTCGCATGGCGGCTGTCGCTGATGTGCGCCATCCGGTCGCGCAGCCGCATGCCGTTGTGAAACAGGATGCGCAGATGCATCAAAGTGCGATAAATGCGGTCTTCCGCGGTGTAATATACATCCAGCGGCGAACCGGAGGATCCGGATGTCCGCCGGCGGATCAGACGGGAAATAGCATAGTCATCGGCGATTCGATCCTGCAGCGGAGTTTTCTGAAAGAGGGACTTGTTCGTACAGGGAATCTTCCGGATGTTCGCGGGATCTTTCAGCTGGTCGGGATGAAAATCCGATTCATCGTAGAGTTTCTTGTACAGGGGGACATGCTGATAAGCGTATGTCACCAATCGGCAGAGGCGCCGCCGGCTCTCTTCCTGGACTTCAGACGCGCTTCTGCTCAGGTTTCCTCGCAACTTCCAAAATGTTTTCAGTGCTGTCCAATACATCATGAAACTCATTTATTCGCTGCTGCGACGGCTTCCAGGCAACGCAGCAATTCCACTCGGTTTTGTTCTGCGCGCATTTTCATAATTGCTTGATGACGCAGCAGTTCAGCTCGGATTTTCTCCTGCTGCGACAGAATCCGCGCCGCCAACTCATAGAGGGCGTCTCGATCGAGATCCACGTCTCGAACGACGTAATCCTGAAAGCCGATGGAGGAAGCGTGTTCCCTGATTTTTCCATCGGAATCTATGCCGATGAAGGGCAACCCGAAGCGCATACCTAAGATGATGCCGTGCAGTCGCGAACTGATCAGGAGATCCAGTTTGCCCAGCCTCCTGACGAATTCCGGCAAATCGGGATCATCATCCAGGATGTCCGCGCGATTCCGGTGCACCATGTAATTCTGCACACGGTGACAGATCAAATCGTCGCGGGGGTTTGGGCCAACGTCCATCGGAATCAAATGGATCTTCGCTTGAAACGATTCCACGAGCCGATCCAGAGTCGCGGCGGTTTCTTGGAGAAAGCGTTCAAAAGCGATGTTCTTCCTATCGCCCTGCGTCTGCCAGCTCACCGGTAGCCAGCTGCCCCGCCGATAAAAATGCCTCCGCGGCGCAAAGCCTACGATGATTTCATCCCCTTTTTTGCATTCATAGCGATTCCCCGCCGGGAGTTCCAGCGTGAATGCGGGATCTGCGGTTCGCTTATATGCTCCCCGCAGATGAATGGAATCCAGAAAATCGGCGGACACGTCGTCCCGCACGGCGATGCGGGCGCCTTTCAACGCTTGGTACGATAAGCATCTGCCCATCCGCGTCAACACGGGACCCAAGCCGGGAGCATAGACGAAGCGCGCGGTTCCGAAAATCCTGGCAAGGAGCAGATTTCGGACGACATAGGGAATGTAAAGCCGGCTGGAACGATCTTGCAGCATATGCCCCCCGCCCCAGATGAGGAGGTCTGCTTTGCTGATTTCGGCGGGGAGAAATCCCCAACGGGAAGGGTGATCCGCGAAGACTCGAACACGATTCCCGTGCCGCCGGCGGGATCGTTCCGGCATATTGCTGATCAGCGTGATGTCGCTGATGCCGCAAGCCGTCAGATCCTGCAACAGCGAGGCGAGAATGGCTTCTTCTCCAAGGTTACCATCCGCGAAAGGGATGCGGTCAATCAGCACACGCAGATGTTTAAACACAGTCATGAGGCACGCGGCAAAATGCGTAATACAGATGCGCATAGGGGAGTTTCAGCACGGCTGGGATCGGCAGCCTTTCGCCGATATAAACCGCCCTCATCCACGCAGGAAACTTCCCGGACGCCAGATACTGAATATAGGGGGAAACCCAGCTGCAGTTGCGTTCGCCCCGGCGATGCAAGCGCAGATCCCGAAACCCTGGTGAATCCGGCCAGGGCGGGCAATCCACGACTCCCCAGCGGGGTTGCTCGAAACCCAATTGCTTGAAACGCCTGCAAATGTAAAAAGGCGAAAAGAAAGAGATGTTCCCGTGACTCCAGGGAATGCGATAAATCCGATGGACAGACCGATGCAGAAAAAAACCGACGTTGAAGCGGTTGACATTGACTATCATCAACCAGCGATGGGTCAAATCCGCCATCCGCTTCAGCAATTCATCCGGTCGGGCAGCGGAAGGCAACACCGCGAAATTCCAACAAAGATCCCACCGTTCCCGGTTTCGCCGGGCATCATCCGCTTCGTCTTGAGTTAACAAATGCAGCCGGTCCTGCAGACCCAATTCCCGCCACAATTCCACGGCGGCGGAGTCGGCATCCACGAGTGAGACGTCGCAGCCTGCCAGAGCGAAACCCAACGAATAGAGCGACGGCATGGCTTTCGCGCCGGATGCGGGCATCTCCAGGACGGTGCGAATTTGAAGTCTGCGGGCCAGCCCGAAAAACAATTTCTGCAACGCGTAACGCTCGTAGGAAACGCCGAAAACTTCAACTTCCGTCTGTCGGTTTTCCCTTACAGCCATCCGTGTTCCCGGTACCAGACAACCGTGCGCTGCAACCCTTCCTGCAAAGAGATCTGTGGACAGTAGTTCAAAAGTTCCCGCGCGCGGCGGATGGAATACCCCCAGTTGCGGCTCATCATCAGCACTCTCGATTTCGTGATGGGTGGATCAAAATATAAAACTTTCGCGGCGGATTCGCAACAACCGGCGAGGATATTTCCGAGGGTGACGGGAATCCGGATTTTCGGTCGTTTCACGCCCAGAACATCGGCGATCCCCCAGATCAACTCCCGCTTGGTAACGGGGCGTTCCCCGCCGAGGATCACCGCGGTGTTCTCCACAACGGAATTCAACGCCGCATCAATTCCCGCCACCAGGTCGTCAATGTAGACCGGATGCGTGGTGGAATTGCCGTCTCCAATGAACACCATCCTTCCCTTCTGGATCGCCCGGAACAAGTTCAATTTATGAGGATCCCCAGGTCCGTATGTGAAAGTAGGACGGACGACGATCAAACTGATCCGAAGCCGGCGAGCGCATTCCAGCGCTTTCTGCTCGCCTTCCCATTTGCTGCGCTCATAATCCGTCACCGGCGCCGGCGGATACGTTTCGTCAACGGGTTGTGCACCGAGCGGACCTGTAACGCCCCCGGCGCTCAGATGCACAATGCGTCGAACTCCAGCCGCTTTCGCCGCCATCAGGAGCGATTCGACTCCCTCGACATTCACCCGGCGCATCTCCGCATAGGGAGTCCCCCACTTCCCCAGTAGTCCCGCCGCATGGATCACCGCCGCGATCTTTTCGCACGCCGTCCGAAGATCTTCAGGATGAGTGATGTCTCCGATATGGATTTCGCAGGATTCCTTTAGATAAGCCGGCAGTTTTTCCGGATTCCGCACAAGCAGCCGAACTCGTCTCCCGGCCGACGCATAAAATTCTGCCAGCTTCCCGCCGATATACCCCGTGGCTCCGGTGATCAGAATCTCACTCATTCCGCACCAGTTCTTCGATGGCTTTCAGAATGCCGTCCCAGGAGAATCTCCGCCTCGCATCAGCGACTCCCCCATCGAATCTCTTCGATCCTTCCCCGGAATAGAATTCCTCGATGGCGCGAGCCAGACTCCCCGCATCGCCGGGTTCGCAGAGCAATCCGCTGACCTGATGCGCCACCATCTCCGGAAAGCAGCCGCAGCGTGTGGCGATCACGGGCCGTCGAGCCGCATAGGCGGTCGCCAGCGCTCCGCTTCCGGTGGCGGAACGATACGGCAGAAGGACGCCGTCGCACGCCGCCAGACGCAGTAACAGGTCGCTTTCAGAGAGATAACCCGACTCGATCCGAACCCGGTTGTGCAAATTCAGCTTCTCGATCTGCTGATGATAGCGCCTTTCATCCTCCCAGAATTCCCCGGCGATCCAGAGGATGACATCGCGAAAAGTAGTACCCAATAGAGAAAACGCTTCAATGGCTATATCCACGCCCTTATAGGGGCGAATAAAACCGAAAAAAAGCAACATCCTGCCGCTGATTCCCAAGATTCGGCGGGCTTCTTCGCGGGTGGGCAGCGTTAATTCGTCGGAAGAATACAGCGGATGTTCGCAGCGGCGCACCACCGCCGATGGAAAGAGGTTCAACAGCCGTCGGCGGTCTTCATCGGAATGCGTGATGAATCCCCGCCCGGATCGCAGCACCCAGCGGACTAAGATCGGATCCAGGCGGCGGACTTCGTGCGGCAGAACGTTATGACAAATGAATAGAACGGGGATATCTGGCGAAAGCTTTCTGGACAACCAACCCAGATGCGGAGCCCAGAACGTCACCCACCAGGCGATAATCACACCGTCCGGAGCGAAGGAACGGATCATGGTTAAGGCTTCCCGCCAGGTGGACCAGCGACCGTAATGCAAGATCGTTGTAGCTTGAAAAGTGGAGATCGGCGGCGGATCCGTTTCATATTGAGATTTGCCGGGAAATAAGATCCTGGGATACAGCTTTTTATAACCGATTCCCAGGCAGTCGTGGTGAAGTTGCAGGTTGGCTAAGAGGTGCGTGCCGTAACGGGCGATCCCGCCGCGCAGAGGATAAGTAGGACTGATAAAAACCAGCTTCAAGCGTCGATCTCAAATTCATCGGAAACCCGATCCCGCGTACCCAGATGAAGCTCGATCCGTTTCAGGCGAATGACGGCATCTTCAATCAAGCGACGGTTCGCAGAGATCAGATCCGCGACCAATCCGATCATCAGCAGCAAGAAACCGATGAATAAGAAGACCGCCATCACGATCAAAGACTGCACATGTCCGGTCGCACCGGTGATGGCGAAGTAGAAATACAGGAAACGGACGCCCAGCAGGAGTCCAAGCGAAAAAATGAACATACCCAGATAAAAAAAGACCCGCAGCGGCTCATAGGTGAGGAAGATTCGCAGAATCGTCGCCAGGGAGCGCTTCAGGTAAATCGGAGTGCTGCGAAACAAGCGCGATTCGCGCATCTTCTCGTTGCGCTCAATGGCGACGGTATCAATCGCGATGTTCTTCTTGCCGGCTTGGATGATGGTTTCGAGCGTGTAGGTGAAGAGCGAAATGACGTTGAGTTGCAGGGCGGCGCGGCGATTATAGGCGCGAAATCCCGAGGTCACATCCGAAATGGAAGTGTTGCTGATCGACTGAACAAGCCTTGAACCGAGTCGCTGCAGGATCTTCTTAAGACGGGAAAATTCGGAGATCTCGCGGATCTTGCGAACGCCGACCACCATATCGGCTTTGCCGTTCAAAATGGGAGCGATCAGACGGGGGATCTCCCTTCCGGGATATTGGTTGTCGGCGTCGGTGTTGACGATGATATCGGCACCCATAGAAAGCGCAACATCTAGACCGGTCTTGAACGCCGTCGCTAGACCCTGCCGATGTCGGAAGCGGATGATGCGGTCCGCGCCGGCGCGCTTCGCGACGTCGAAGGTATCATCCTTGCTCCCATCGTCTATCACCAGCACCTCGACGGAATCCACGCCGGGGATCTGTCTCGGGATGTCCGCAATCGTGCGGGCGATCTGATCTGCTTCGTTCAAGCAAGGGATTTGAACGACGACTTTCATGCAGACTCAATTCCTTAATTCCGCAGTTCCCTGCGCGGCATTCCCCGAGAAATCAGCAAGCCAGCGCAATCCGGAAGGTTTTTGCGGCGGCGTGGAATCTTCAATGATCACGACGCTCTGAGGCGTCCCGGTTTTACCGTTCGCATAACGAATCCGCAGAGAAAGCTGATTCTGCGCATTCGGAACCAGTCGAAACTCAAATTCTTCCAGCCCGGGGACATCCGTCCAATCCGCATATTCCCCGCCCAGAGCCTGGAAAGAAGCGAAATGATTCGGTATCACCAGATTGGCGACGTGCAGCAGGAAGATCTCCGCGTGCACGGTTTGATCCGGTTCAGCGATCTGCCAGATTTCGAGCGCATCACCGCCTGGCAGAATCGGTCCCGCATACCGATCGGTGAATTCGATTACGAGGGTATCCGCATCCGCGCGGCCCAGGGAATCCTTGACACTGACGCTGATATTGCGGATTCCCAGCCACAACGGTCCCGGGGTTGCGACGTTCAGAAAACCGTCTAAAACATAGACCAACAGCTCCGGCTCGCCGCCTCCCAGCGGATCCCAGCATTTGGCGTTGAAGTCCAACTCCTCGAAGGGGATCTGCCCGCATTTTACGTATTCGCGCAGACTTAAGGGATCAGGAGCCGTGCCGACCAACACCTCAATATCCGGAAGGCCGGCGATCTTAGGCCCGCCCTGCCCAGGCGCAGCCATCAATGAGAAGACGATATCCTGGAACGCTTCGGATCCGCCGGTGTCCGTCAGCTTCAACTGCGCCGAGTCCACCCCATACTGATCGGGAATCGGCGTCAAGGTAAGAATCTTAGTGATGGAGTCTATTTCAGCGTGGAATAGCTGAGTGTCCAGTTTGACGATCTCCCATTGCAACAACGCGGGCGGATCCTCCATATCATGCCCGTGATTCAGGAGAGAAATCATCAACGGATCATAGGTCGTGAGGTATTGATCCGGAACCAGCGGCTCTATCCAGGGCGGATCATTAACCGGTTCGACGGTCACGACTACATTCTGCGAAGCTGTCAGATTTCCGCTGTCCCGCAGAGTCAAGAGAATCGTATCCGCGCCCGATGTTTCCGGCGGCGGCACGATGTGCATTTCATCCGTGGCTGGATCAATGGTGATGCTCAAAAGCTGCGGGTTTACCTGGGACACAGACCAGATCAACGCAGCTCCGCTGTCTTCGACATCGTGTTCGTAGGGCGTGAGATCCAGCGTGAAGAATTCATCTTCGGGAATCGTAATATCGGCGATGACGGGTTGGATAAAGGGCGGATCATTCACAGAAACAACCGTTAACTGGATCTCGGTGCTGTCCGTTCCGCCGAAGCCGTCGGAGAGGATCAAGGTGAAAGCGTCCGCACCGAATTGATTCGGAACCGGCGTGATGGTCATCAGATCCGTCGCGGGCTGTATCGTGACCGATGCCAAGGCCGGATTTAAGCCCTGCGCAGCCCAGGTCAACTGAAACGACCCTTGTTCCTGATCGTGTTCATACGGGGTCAAGTCAAAAGTCAACACTTCGTCTTCCAATGTGGTGAGATCCGGCACGGGAGGATCAATCCATGGGGGAGTATTCACAAAGTTGACCGTCAAAAAGACCGCCTGAGAATCCAATCCCCCCTGCCCGTCCGACAGCCTCAGCATAAATTCATCCGATCCGTTCTGACCTGAAACCGGGGTGATTGTCATCAGATCCGTAGCGGGGTTGATGGAAATCGAAGCCAATCCGGGATCCAGACCGGAAGCCGCCCAGATCAGCTGCGCCCCGGATTGTTCAATATCTTGTTCGTGGGGCGTCAGAGAATAGGTGATGGCTTGATTCGAAGTCGTATTGAAATCCGCAATGGGAGGATCAATCCAGGGAGGGTCGTTCACCGGGGTCACTGTCAAAGTCACTTGAGCGCTGTCGGTACCGCCGGCGCCGTCGGATAAAATTAGGATAAAATCATCCGAACCGAATTGATCGGGTACAGGTGTGATGGTCAGGACATCGGTCGCGGGGTGAATGGAAATCGCAGCCAACGCCGGATCCAAACCCAGCGCCGACCAAGTCAATTCGGCGGCGTTCTGCTCATTATCGTGCTCATAGGAAGTCAGGTCGAAGGTGAAAAGTTGATCTTCCAGCGTGGTGAAATTCGGAATGATCGGATCAATCCAGGGTGGAGTATTCACAAAGGTAACTGTTAACAATACCGCTTGAGAATCCACCCCCCCCTGACCATCGGAGAGCTGGAGGGTGAATTCATCGGAACCGCTGTTGCTTGCGACGGGCGTGATCGTCAATAAGTCTGTCACAGGGTTGATGGAGATCGAAGCCAATCCGGGATCCAGACCGGAAGCCGTCCAGATCAGCTGCGTCCCGGATTGTTCGACATCATGCTCATGAGGAGTCAGCACATAGCTGAGCGGCTGGTTGGATTGAGCGTTGAAGTCCGCCACATCAGGTTCGATCCAGGGAGGATCATTCACAGGGTTTACGATCAGATTGACATTCTGGGAAGCGAAACCGCCCTGTCCATCCGAAAGAGTCAGCGTGAAAACATCGCTCCCGTTTTGATCCGGCAGCGGCGTGATCGTCAGGAGATCCGTCTCGGTGTCAATCTGAGCCGTCGCCAGCTGCGGATTCAAGCCACTTACGCTCCAGGTCAATTCCGCGTTCGTCTGCTCTTGATCGTGTTCGTGAGGGGTCAGTGAGTAGCTCAGGCTCTGATCTTCATCCGTGATGAAATCGAGAATGATCGGCGATATCCAGGGGGGTGTGCTTCCACTGGAAAACTCGAACCTCCCGATATCCGGCGCTTGACCGTTGAAGGGGAAACCGACGTCCAGGCCGGCGTCTATGGCGGGGCTGCCCAGAGCCAGCGTGAAGTTGGAATCCGGCAGAGAGACGAAGGACGGACTGGCGTAGATGCTGCCGATTTCTTGATTGGGAAAAGCCGCCTGAATCTGACTCAGCGTATTGTACGTCTGCCCGGGGAAATTATACAGCTTGAAGGGTCGGTTATAGGGCGACTGCGCCGTGGAATTGGGGCACCAGTAGAGGTTGTTGCTCCAGATCTGAGCGGTGTAGCGGGTATAGGTCTCCGCAATGATGGCGAAGTGATGTTCCGGTTGGGAAACGTAATTGGCGATGATGTTATTTCTGAACTCGTTGCCCGTCCCTCCAGTCCCCCAGAAGATCAACGCCGCCGCATAGGGGGAACCCGGTACGGTCGTATAGTAGTGATCCTTGATGATGGTGTTGTTGTAGATGCGATTGTTGGAACCGCGCACTTCCAGTTCCCATCTTCCGGAAGATTTAATCACATTGAACGCGACCAGATTCCCTGAAGCCTGATTCGCCAGCGCCAGCCCCTTGTCCCCCCATTCTTCGCTTTCCGTATCCCGCGTGCCGTTCAGGCTGAAGTAGTTGTAGCGGATGTAGCTGTTGTCGCCCCACCAGTCCATGCCGGATTCGAAGTTGTCAATGATGAGATTCGAATCAATGACGGAGCTGTCCGCCACCCATTCCGTCGCAGATCCGTGCGAGATTCCTTTCGCCCAATTGTGCGCGATGAGATTGCGGCGCAGCCAAACTTTTCCCGTGGATCCGTACATCACGATGCCGGAACCTTCGATCCCGGAAGGCTGACCGCCGCTCTCCCCATTCCATTCGATCACGCAGTCTTCGACGGTTACACCGCCGAAATTCGGACTGCCAAGCTGGATGCCGTCTTCACGGTGGTGCGAAATGACGCAGTTCTGGACGGTCAGGCATCCTATAGCATGGGTTCCGGTGACATAGATGCCGTTATCATCCGAATTCAAAAGCTGCAACCCTCGGATCGTCCAATAATCCCGCCCCGTGTTGAAGCGAAAGCGGCCTGGATTCATCGTGACGACTTCATCGCGATAGTTCATAATCACGATGTGATCAGCAGCAGTTCCGTTGACAGAAGGAGTTACAATTTCCGGGTAATTCCCGGCGCGAACGAAAATTGTATCGCCTGCTGCGATGCCGCTCGTGCCTCCTGTGGCGTAAGCGATCGTCCGCCAGGGCTGTGTGATGGTTCCTGGATTGTTGTTATTGCCGTTTAATGCCACGTAATATTGACGGGCTTGCAGTCCCTGCGTGCAAATCAACGCGATACTGCATAGTAAGAGGGGAAGTTTCTTCCGCATTGTTGACTCCGGTTTTGTTACACATCCGTCCGAACACTCGCACATGCTGGCTTATAAAAACCGGAACGGAAACTGAAGAAACAGCCGGCGGACGAAGCTCACCAGCCGATTCCGGTCAATTCCACGTCTTGGATTTTCTCCTTGGATTTTTCCAGTTCAATGATCACTTTACCGGTCAAATCATGGGATGCCAGGTCAGATTGCCGATGGCCTACCACCAACACATCCGCAAAAGCGATCAACTCGCTCAATGTCGGTGCCATCAGCTTTTCGATATGAGGGATCTCCTTTTCAATATACTGACGATTCGCGCCGAAGAGTCGGGAAATCTGCACGTTCGGATCGTAAATGCGGATTGGAAAACCACGACCGATCAGATGTTCCACCAGCAGCACGAGCGGGCTCTCGCGCAGATCGTCCGTTCCGGCTTTGAACGCCAGACCCACAACGCCGATTTTCCGCCGCCCGCCCCGCATGATCAGCTTCAAAGCCTGTTCCAAATGCGCCTGATTGCTGGGCAATAGAGAACGTAAGAGAGGCACTTCTACATCGGCGGATCGCGCATAATAATTCAGCGCTCTCACATCCTTGGGCAAGCAAGACCCTCCGAACGCGAACCCGGGCTTCAGATACGCTTTGGATATATTCAGTTTATCATCCCGGGAGAAGATATCCATCAGCAGATGGGAATCCACGCCGAGCGCTTTGCATAAGCGGCCCATCTCATTTGCGAAGCAGATTTTCACGGCGTGAAACGAATTGGAGGCGTATTTGATCATCTCCGCCACTTCGATGGGAACCCGGAACAGCGGAGCCTCAATTCCGCGATACAATTCCACCAGCAGGTCTCCATCTTGATCCTCATCGCAGCCCACGATGGTATACGGCGGTTGATGGAAATCCCGCACGGACGAACCTTCTCGCAGGAATTCCGGATTGATGCAGACGGTGAAATCCCGTCCCGCTTTTTTACCGGACGCTGCCTCCAGCGTCGGGATCACGACTCCGCGCACCGATCCCGGCAGCATGGTGGATCGCACGACCACAGTATGCGCCCCCTCCTTCCGCTGGATCGCTTCCGCGATGGAACGGCAGCACGCTTCGACATACTGCAGATTCAAGCTGCCGTTATCCTGCGACGGCGTGCCGACGCAGATTAAGCTGATTTCGGTGGACATCACGGCGTCTTGCGTATCCGCTGTGGCGGTCAGAGCGCCGGATTTCACGGCTTCGCGGACGATGTCGCCGATCTCTTCTTCGACGATAGTGGACTGGCCTGCGTTGATCAGGTCCACCTTCAAAGGGTTGACATCAACGCCAACGACCCGATGTCCCAATCGGGCGAGGCAAGCCGCGGAGACGCAACCCACATATCCCAAGCCGAATATTGAAACGTTCATTTTCCTCTCGTTAATATAATGAAAGACCCTCCGCGATGAAAGTGTTAATTCGGTTAATATGATGATCCCAGATCTCTTTTTTCTCGGTGCGCAATTTTTGTATCTCCATCCTGTAAAATTCCAAGTTCCCGAAGAGTTCCTGAACGCATTTTACAATTGATGCCGGAGAATTGTCCGTAAACAACGCCCCCCGGTAAAAATTTTCACGAAGAATCCGCCAATCGGATGTGATGATGGGGACGCCCCAGGACATCGCTTCATAAGCGCCGCGCTGCATTACTTGATCCTTTTTCACCAATATCACTGCGCCATCCATCGCCTGTACCAGTCCCACATACTTCGGCCTCGGCTGGAAATCGGTGAAGGTGACGTTCGCAGGCGCATTTTCGACGAGTTCCGCGGGCGCATACTTCAACGCTCCTGTGACAAAGAAGACGATTTCCGGCAGTTGTCGCGCGGCTTCGAGTATCTGCGCCGTGGGTTCATCTTCGGCAAACGTTCCGATCACCACCAGGCAGGGCTGCTTCGGTCTGGGAAAAGGTTCAACGGGCTCATCTCCCACCGTCAGCGCTCCCAGAATCTCAACCTTCGCGCCCCAGGATGAGACCAGCTGCCGATGCTCCTCATTGGTTACAATGGAAAACAGAGAATGACGATAAGCATATTTCATAACCGGCAGCGCCCATTTCCAGCGCGCTTTGTTGAAGAGACCGGAATGCGAGTCAATCACATAATGGACTTTTAAAAAACGGGAGAGCAGAAAGAGCGTCAACGGCAGAAAGATGGGTTGATTCATCACGAAAACCAACCGCGGTCTGCGCCTTAATACCAGAAAACAGGTGTGAAGGGTCATGACCAGATAGCGCAGAAGGGCTTTGAAGAGATTGTGCTTATCGGCGAGATAGCGAAAATAGATCGCCTGCGCGTGGAAGTTCTCCGCCAGAGTCTGGCTGCGGCTGGAAAAAGGCAGCCAGGTGAGGAATATGCGTTCAGGACGCTGCTTCATTTCGCTCTGGCGTTGAACGCCAACTTGTATCCGTTCTTTTGATTCCGTGAAAATCGTTCGCTCCAAAGACTTAGGGGATAGCTGATAGGATAAGCGAAATAGGCAAATTTAGGATGCCGCAGGGCGAAGCGATAGAGATTCGCCGACAACGGGGATCTAAGCAGGTAGGTCCACGCTTGCAGTTCGAAGCCGGCATCGGTTAATTTTTGCCGCAGGATTTCCACCGTGTAATGGTGCACGACCGAGAACTTCTTCGCGTGCGCTTCGATCTCTTTTTGCGGCATCCCCGGATAAGAGAAAGAATCCACCGTCATCGCCATCCCGCCCCCCGATCTTAAAACTCTATGCAGTTCTCTCAACGACTTCACATCATCTTCGAAATGCTCGAGCACGCAGATTCCGACGACGCGGTCGAAGGACTGATCGCGAAAGGGGAGAACGTGCGCATCGCAGCGCACCGCGCCCAGCATCCCCGGCGCTAAGCGCCGCGCCTGCAACAAGCGGTGATTGTTGTAGTCGAATCCTACCACTTCTTTCGCTCGCGGAATCATTTTCGCCGTCCAGTATCCATCCCCACAGGCGACGTCCAATAGCCGCTCTCCACCGCGCAAATCCAGATATTTCATCAAAAGATTGAATTCGAGACGCCGAGATACGTTCAACCCGTTTAAGGGGATATGCCACGTTCTATGAAAAAGACTTAATTCCATGCCTCATCCAGTATCATATCGCGGTCCTGCCAGGACCAGCGCAAACAACGCCCGTTGCTGAATCGGATTTCACTGGTAGAAAGGTCAATAAAAGCTGTCACCGCTTTGTCCGCAGATTCGATCGTAAATATATTGATCCATTCCGCCGGCAATTCCCTTTTCATTTGCAACATCAATACCGGCGCAGCGATGTAATTCCCGAATTCAGCGGAAATCCAGCCCTGCATCTCCGGTTCCGTTTGGCCCTCAATAATACGAAGCCGCACATCATCGCAGGGACGAAAATCCTGCCTTATTTTCATATCGGCAGAGCTCCATAGCACGGCGCCCGACGAAAGCTCACGAGCTTCCCAACCTGCATCTGCGTGAAAAAAAGCGCTGATGGTATGAACACCCGATCCCCTGATTTGATCGAATAAAACGAGGATGAAGGGATCTTCCCAGGACACCCATAGTCCGCGGCGATGATGCAGAGGCTTGTACCCATCGTGACACCCAACCAATAGAATCCCGCTCCCTACTCTACGGCGTGCGATGAATTCCCCGCGGGCGGATTTTCCGAAATCGAACGATCCGCTGATCTGCGAACTGTCGCGATGGTCGAGGGTCAGTGTGTTATGAGCGGCGGTGGAACGCGCGAACGCGCGAGCCTTGTAATCCACGTAGCTGAAGCCGCCGGGATCCACCAGAAACCGTTTTCCTCGGAGATGCAGTTCGAACGCCAGCGCATCCGCATGACCGTGGTGAGAAGCACCGGGCAAGCCGAAAAGACCGGCATCAAACAATAGGCGATCCCCCTGTGCACTAGAAACTAAATGATATCCGCCGAAGCCTGCGGATTCAGTGGCCGCGGGCTTGACCGCGCGCCGTATGCCGTCTATCGCCGTCTCTCCCAACAGCCATTCCAATTCAAAAGATGAAGAACCAGCGCCATCCTCAGCTAAAATCGCACCCAGTTCCGCAAAAGCCCGCGCCTCCTTTTCTTCTCGGCTGAAACCCGTCATCCTATCACTATCCCCCAGAGAAATGAATCCGCCGTCTGCGGCTCGCAGGGAAACCGCCGTCCGCAGCATTCCGGCGAGTTTTTCAACATATTGCACCGGAAAATCCAGCCCGTATCTTCGGGCGAAGAGCCAGCCTTTCAGGAAATTCGTGCCAGTGATGAGGTGATAATTGGTGCAGAGTTCCCCATGCATTCCATCTTCCCGCACTTGGCGAATCATCTGGTCGAAGAGGATCTTGCCGCCGATTCGACGCCATGGATGTGCGCGGGGGTGTTCTGGCAGACAAAGTCCGACTATCCAGAGCGCCAGACCTTCATAAATCAGATGATTCCCCGTCCTGGCGCGATGGATCTCGATATTCCAAGCGGCGGCATTGATTGCAGATAGAACGGCGCTCCGCCCCTCTGCACTCAGCAGATCCTGCAAAAGGGCAAGCGCTTCCATTAAATTGAGCAACCGGATGGAGTCATCCACCGTGTCCCATCTGCGTTTCTGTAGCCGATACTTTCCCCATTGCTGAAGAATCGTTTCAAGTATTACTTTATACGAATCGGCATTTATATTGGCAATTACGCATAAAATTAAAGGGCGGATAAAATCGATCCGCCAGAGGAGGCGGTAAGCGTATGCTTCTTGCGACGACAGACTTTCAGGAAAAGAAAACTCGATCTTGCGCCGCCCGAAGCCCGGAACATCCGTCCATCCGGTTGCGACAACCTCCGCCTCTTTCTGTATTGCGCTGAGGCACTCTGGATGCCGCAGGAGAATGCGGCGGGCGTCCGCAAAGTCGAAAATCCAACGGATCAGTCCCGGAGTATGAATCCAGTCAACCAGATTGGATTTCCGCCTGGACTGTAAAAGCGTCAGCCGGATTCGGCGCGGAACGCGCCGCAGCTTATCCGCCGCGACATCCAGCACTTGTTCCGCCGAGCGCCCGCGGAAGACCGTTTCAGACCAGGACGCCATCAATCGCCGGCTGATTTACCAGATTTCTCTTCAATCAAATTTCTATAAAGCATAAATAGCTTTTGCGTCAGCATTTCCCAGGAGAACCCGCGGGCGTAACTCCGCAGAGCTTCCGCATTCCATTTCTTCGACAAAGCTGCTTGAATGCGCCGGGCGAGTTCCGCCGGCTTCACATCCACTGGAACTAATTCGCCGTAATCCGCCCGGCAGAGAGCCTCCGGAATCCCCCCCACTTCGGTCGCCAGAACCGGCGTTCCGCACGCGAGGGATTCAAAGATCACCGTGGGCCAACCTTCCCTGCGACTGACGAGACACAACAGGGCGGCACGCGAAAGGAAAGCGGGCACTTCGTCCCGGGGAACGACCCCTAAGAATTGCACGCGTCCACGAAGTCGGAGATGATCCACCAATGCTTCCAGCCTTCCTCGGTCGGGTCCATCCCCCGCAATTGCCAGGCGGATTTCCTCCCGACAATGCCGGATCGCCCGGATCAGCAGATCCACGCGTTTGATTTCACTCAGCCTGCCGAGAAAGACGACGAGATGCGGATCGCGGTCTGGATGTTCGCGCAGGTCAAACAGTTCCGTCGAGTAGCCGTTGGGTAAAAATTCCAGTCTCTCCGCCGCGGCACCCAGTTCCAACAACCGATTCTGCAAAGCTCTGCTGACCGCAATAATTCTGTCGGCGCGATTCAGAATGCCGCCCAGCGAATTCCGCAGACCAGCAGACATAGAATGCACATCGCTGCCGTGGGCGGTGACGATCAATGGAATGGGTTGACTGTTCAGCCAGAGCGAACATGCTAAACCATCGGGGAAGAGCGTGTGCGCATGCACTACATCGAAAGTTTCAAGACGGATTCGTTGTAAAGCGTCGGCGAGACGCTGCGCCGCGCCGGCCGCGAGCGAACGCCGTAAAAACCCGGCGCGAAACGGCAATGTTACAGGTTTTATCCCGTTTATTTCATTATAAACAGGACTTGTTCTGAGGTGATACTTAATGAAACCAGCGAAAATCTCCCGCAGGGTGATCTCCTCAAGCCGCGGAGTGAGATCCAGCGGCGAGATGACTTCGAGTTCGCACTGTCGGGCGAGTTCAGCCGCTTGATCCGCGACGAAGATCCCCAGATGCGGGAAATCCCTGCGAGGCCAGAGATGAGAGATCAAGAGGACGCGCAATCCGCCTCCACAGAAAACTGATGCGTAGAATTACTCTGCACCGAGCAGCGGATCCGGACCTTCTTTCCAGACGAGAAACGGACCGATGGATAACACATCCACGCAGCCCAGCTCCAGCGAGCGAAGGGCGTCTTCAGGCGTGCAGACGATCGGCTCTTCATGCATATTGAAGCTGGTGTTGACGAGCAGCGGCAAGCCGGTCCGCTTTTCATACTCCTTCAAGATCTTATAATAGGAAGGATTCGCGGATTCCTTAACCACTTGAGGTCGAGCCGTATTATCCACGTGGCAGACGGCACTGGCGCGTTCCGCCCATTCCTTTTCCACATCGAAGGTGATGGTCATAAAATACGAGGGATACTCTCCGACCGCATAATTTTTGTACAATTTGGGAGCCGCTTCGTACAGCACGCTGGGAGCGAAGGGCATAAATTCGGTGCGCTTCAAACGGTCGTTCAGCCAGTCGTTGATGGATTTATCCGTCGGATCCGCCAGGATGGAACGATTCCCGAGGGCGCGGGGCCCGTATTCCATCCGCCCGTTGAAGCGGCCCACCACCTTCTTTCGCGCTACCAGTTCAGCAGTATCTTCTTCGATCTTCTCGCTCTTGCGGAAGATAAACGGGAACTTGACCAGAGCTTTCTGGATTTCGTCGTCGCTGTATCCTGGCCCATAGTAGACGTCTTCAATGGTGTGCGGTTCGAAGATTTTGCCCTGCGTCGCCAGATGATCCGCCCAGGCGAGAAAGACGGCGCCGGCGGTCGTCCCTCCATCCCCCATATTGGGGTGGATGAAGACGGACTTCACACCCTCGATTTCCGCCACGCGTTGATTCACTTTCACATTGGCAAAAATGCCTCCGGCCAGCAGGACATGCTCCAGTCCGGTATCGTTCAGGAAACTGCGGGTGAAGGCGACGACGTTGTCTTCGAGGAGACTCTGAGCGGCGGCGGCGATATCTTCGCGATGGTAAGTATTGGAACCTACGCCTTCTGTGGAAGATACCACTTTTCCTTTCTCGTACTTCTGGTGGAATGTCTCCCATAAATAATCGAGCTGCAGGTTCGAATAATGACTGCCGTAGTAATCCCCACGGAGGAAATGGATCAGGT
This sequence comes from uncultured bacterium, assembly GCA_964623265.1. Lineage (GTDB taxonomy): Bacteria > Electryoneota > B3-LCP > B3-LCP > B3-LCP > CAZUTK01. The sequence goes on from CAZUTK010000004.1 coordinate 41,116, forward strand.
TGGTCAAGCGGATTTCCATCGGCGATTTCGTTTCGGCGATCGGTGTTCGAAAATCCCTCAGATCCGGTGCGATATCCACCAACTGGCTCAACTCCCGCCGCAGTTTCATCGGATCCCCGTATGCAGCCAGACCGGTGATTTTTCCTTCGTGGCGGTTCCGTTTAAAGCCTAAGTATTTCGTCACCCCGCTGTAAAATTTCCCCAGAGAGTGACGGTCGCTGACGGCATGCAGGCGGCGGATTTTCCCACCTTCGCCGATAAACACTCCCATAGACTGTCCGTCGCCGGAACCATCGCCCGTGATGATCAACGCCACATCTCTGCCGCTCTGATAATAGACCGATGCGGCATGGCAGAGATGATGATCGCGCGTTTCGATGACGGCTTTCGTAATGCCGCATTGCGCCAGCGCGCGCTTATATTTGTTCAACGCGTATTGTTTCCCGTCTTCCCATGGATTCGATCTCATTTTGCGCGCGATCTGATCCAGCAGCACCCGCCTGCGGAACGCCAGATCCTTTTCATTAGCGGTGTCGAATTCACCACTGCGGTCCACGACATAGTCGGTATAATACCGCGGCATCCGTTCCAGATTGGAATTGAATGTCAGGATGACTTTGTCCACCTTGTCCGCCGGCACGTTTCCGATCCTGAGTACTTCCAGGATAGACTTATACGGGAATCCGCAGTGGAATTTTATTCTCGTAAGCCGCTCTTCCGCGACGGAAGCGACGATCTTCCCATCCACCAGCAGCGTCGCCGTGGCGTCATGGAGGATATTCAACCCCAGTATGACCATATTACACTCCAATTTCCGATGATCCGATTGATGAGGCTGCAGCCCCCCGCTGCCAGCCGAATATTTCAACTTATTGTCTTAGATGTAGAAATACCCTTTGATGACCCCGACGCGGTAGATCGCGGCGGCGAGCGCCCAGAATGTGAAGGGCAGCGGATAGAAGATCCAGGAATCCACATAAACGGTGGAAAGGATATAGATGAAGATTGCTCCGCAGAAGCCCAGGCTCACCGCTTCCCAGAAGGGGTCATCCACCTGTTTCATAAAACGACGGGTAAATCCGTAGACGCGCAGATACATTATAATGAACAGAATCAAGCCGAGGAAACCGATTTCGATCGTAGTATACGCGTAACCGGTGACGTTTTGATACAGCCCGATATTCTGCGCGAGTAAGGAATTTTTATCCTGCACAATGGATGTCGGCGTCAGTTTGCCCGGTCCCAATCCGATCAAACGAGCGATCGGATGATTTAGTTGGGATTTTACAATATCGAATGCCTGCAACCGCCCTAAGCCTGAATCCGCCTGCTTCATGCTGTATTCGTATAAATAATGAAAGTCCGTCAGCACCTTGAAGGACTCCCCGGCGACTCCGGTAACGATGACTCCCCCCAGTGCGATGAGCAGAGCGATGGAAATCAGCAGCCTCTTCGAGAAGGGGGCATGCTTCTTAAGCGGCGCGATCAGCATCATGAACAAACCTCCCAGCGCAAAGAAGAAAACCCCGGTTCTGGCGGAAGCCAGAAAAATGGGCAATGCCAGCGCAAAAATACCCGCCAAATAGTACCAGCGCATCCCATAGACATGGATGAAGCCGATCATAATGCAAAAGGTCATCGCCATGAAGACGGCGGTATAGCCTCCGCAGGAATAACCGAGCAATCCCCCGGAATAGTCCGCCCGCATTCCGGGTGGCTTATGCGAGATGAAGGTATAATATCCAAACTGATAGATGGAGGCCGCCACCTGCAGAAAGGCAACGAGAAGAATCCCCAAAACCAGTTTCTTCATCAGCTTTTCATCAGGCTCCGCCATCAAGATCAATAGAAACAAGAGCGGAAAACCGATATGGCGCAATAAGCCCTTGAAAGATGGGTAAAGTGCAGAACTGCCGTTGGCGATGGATAAGCATCCCAGTGCGATGATGCCGAGCAGCACCCAATTCACCGGCGTCCGCACCGGCAGCAAATTAGCAGTGAAAAAATATTCTCTCACCAGCACCATGATGATCAAGACGTAGCCCAAATTAATCAACGGCCCCGGCAGATTGAAAACCCATATCAAATAGGAGAGGAAATAGCTGTTGATCGCAATCAGAATCAGCGCGATTTTGAAATCCGTCAGGACTGTGAAAAAAATCAAACCGGCAATGACAATCAAAAGCAGGTAATTACTGGCGCTGGTGATGGAGGTCGCCAAGATCACCGCCAGCGGCAGGAAAAAAAGCAGGCTCAAACTCTTTTTGCCGAAATCCGTGATTCGGATGCCGGTCGTCTCACGCCGCATATTTTACTGCCTTAAATGAATTTCTCCGTTCAAAACCCGCTGCAAATACGATCGCAGGATTTCCGCCTGGCTAAGCCAGGTAAAACGTTCCACCGCAAGACGTCTACCCTTAGCGCCCATTTCTGCAAAAGAGGATCGCTTCTCCAGCGCACGACGGATCCCATCCGCGAGAATCTGCGGATCATTCCCCGAAACGTAGAACGCATCTTCATCCGATGCGACAACGGCTCGATGCGCCTGCATCTCCGTCAGCAGCACGGGCTTGCCCATCGCTAGGTATTCCATCAACTTCAACGGGCTGGAAACCCTCCACCAGGGGTGGTCCGGCAGAGGGACTACGCACAAATCCGCGCAAGCGATCCAATCGGGTATCCGGTCGTACGGCACGCCGGGCTTTAATATCACCTGATCCAGGTGATGATCGCGGACGATCTGCTGCAAACGATCCCATTCGTTGCCGCCTCCGAGGATCAAAATCCGCACATCCCCCCTGTCGCGAAGATGCTCTGCGCACAGCGCCAGCTCCAACACGCCCCGATTCTGGTTCACTGAACCATGATAAAAGACGACGAACTTGTCTTCCAACCCCAACTCCCGGCGGAGCCGCGAAGCATCGCGAGGCTGGAAATGATTCGGATCCACAGCGGACGTCCAGACGGCTATATTGCCGGGGCTGATCCCGAATCGCGCATGGATCTCATCCCGCAGAGGTTTCGTGATCGTCGTCAAACCTTGAAAATTCGCCTTCGCATATTCCAATGATGCTTCGAAGACTCTCAGGCTCTTCCCCGCGTCTTCTTTTACGGGTACCGTCCTCACATCGTGGACCAATTTGCAATCCAACAACCGGAGACGTTTGAATAGAACCACCCCGCGAGTCAGCGTGGCGGACATCCAATCGGTCAGGACGATATCCGGACGATATTTCAGACATAGAAACGGCAGAAGCAGCAACACTAAAAGCCGATATGCGCCCAAACGCCCTCCAGGCACAGGAAGAGGCATGAACTCCTTCGGCAATGTCGTTCCCGCTTTGCCGGCGATGAGAATCTTATTGTCATCCCCCATGCTTTTCAACGCCGGCGGAATCCCGTACAACCGTGTGTTGCTGAAAGTCCTGCCCAGACCGGAGTTAACCCAGAGGATCTTCATGCCGCATCAATTTTTCAAATATCGCCCTATAGCGAGGAAAGAGACCGGAAAAATCGTATTCCTTCCTCGCAAATTCGCTGGAACGGGTTCCCATACGGGCTATTTCATCCGGATGCACGATGAGATGGCGCAATTTCCCCAGCAGTTCTTCATAACTTGGATTGCAGAACCCGATTCCTTCCCGAGCGATGACGCCGTCCGGATCCACACCCAGACTCAAAGTCGGCACGCCGTAGAGCCAAGCCTGCTGAAACGCATTTGGGAAACCTTCGAACAAGCTGGTATTCACGAGCAAGGCAGCGGATGCGATGCGCTGTTGCGCCTGATCCGGTTTTAAAGGTCCTAAATATTGAAAATTCCGCAGTTCGCTTTCCGCCCTTTTGATTTTCGCCAGGATTTCGCGATCCGGGCAATCTCCGATCATGACGAAATTTGCGGCAATATCCACGCAGTCTCTGGCGAGCCGCAGGAATAACTCGGGACGCTTGAACGGCTTGATATTCGAAATCCAGAGAATTTCCGGCGGATTTCGCCTGGAAATGGAGAATTCTTCCGAGAACACAATATGATTGGGAATGACGATGCCTTCGCGCAGATAATTTTCGAACAAGAGCTTTTTCTGCTCCGAAGTCTGCAAAACTACCGCATCCGCATGCAGCACACCGTAGTCTTCGAGGCGGCGAATCATCGGATGAAAAAACGCATCGCGAAACGAAAACGCATAGGATGAGAGCCGCAGATCCTTCCTGCGAATCACATCCGCAGTCGAAGCCGCCGCCCAGACCCAGGGTTTTTTCAGCGTGCGCGCCGCAAGGGCGCTTAAGCCCGTATAGGGATGGCGCACTCGTTGATAAAGTACATCCGCTTTGCTCTCAGAAATGGCGGCTTTCAATTTCGAATAATTCCTCCAAGTCGCCCGTTTCTTGCGTTCTGGAAGCGCGAAAATCTGCATTCCTTCTACGATTTCAAATCGCGGTTTGCCGCTCTCTCTTTCACAAATATAGGAAGTCTTCCAGCCGCAATCACGAAATCCCTGACCCAAGATCTGCACCTGCCGTTCTGCGCCGCCGATATGATCCCCGTAAAACGTCTGCATAATGAAAGCGATTGCCGGCATTTTCAGGCTCGTCTCTGATTCACTCCCAGCAATAGCCGATCGGCGGCAGCGGCACGGTGTAAGAAACCGCACCGGTGTGGTCCGCCGGATTTTCGATCAAAGAGTATGATTTTCCGTTGATTTCGATCCGTCGGTTGATTCCGCACGGCGCATAGAACGTCAGACCCTCCACTTCTGGCGCTTGCAGATCTCCTGCATCAACGAAGGAACCGTGAATAACCGACGAATCGTTTGCCTCTGAAGAAGTCAATTTCAATCGCAGGCGCAATTCAATATAGCGGCAGAGCCGGGAAGCAGTCGTCACCCAAATGTCCCCGGCGCGAGCCCATTGCGCCAGATGTTCCAGAGCCCGATAGGCTTCCTTCGAAAACGGCACTTTCGGGCTCGGGCGCCCTTTTCCAAGGTGCATATAGAGCAGACAGGCTCCCCCAGTTTCCACCAGTCTGCGTAAGAAGCGCGCGGAGAGCAGTTCCGGCAGAAATTCGGATCCGTCTTTATGGAAATAACCGTAGCGCAGTATTTCGAAAAAATCGCCGCCGTCCCGCAGTTTCCTGCAGCGGATCAGCGGGTTCTTCAGCTGAGGCGAAGGAGCACCACCTCTTGAGTTTAGAAGATCCCGCACCAGAAACCGCGCGAGATCCGCGCCGTTCTCCAGCCAATCGGTGATGTCTAAGTGCCGCTGCTGTCCGGGAATCGGCGTCAGTTCTTTGATCCATATATAGCGGATCCCCGCTTCCCGCGCCAGATCCGCGTGATACTCGAGCACTTCGCTACGGTCACCCCGCACAGAAAAGGTTTCGCGCACGTCCCCTAGAGAATCGGTGCGCCCCAGATTTTGAAAATTGTGGCGGTCGCCGTGGTTGACCCACACGGGTACTTTCAGCCCGTATTTCCGCAATTCTTCCACCGCCCATTCCGCGTGCCGGCGGACAAAACCGCCCTTCTGGGAATAGTTTCCCCAGGTGTGCACTATGTCGAGAAGACCGGACGCGATGCCGTCCCGGATCGCCGGCGCCGCTGAGGAAGGCTGCGGAGTCAGTCCTTCAAAATACGCCAGGGTATCGTCCTGCTGAGGATGAACCGTAAAGAAATGAAATGAATCCCCGATTTCGAGCCCCAGACCGGGACCGCAGGGCGTCATCCCGCTCCCGTTCAAGACATCGTGAACCGCCTTCATCTCCTCGAACGTGCGGAGACAATCCAGATCGTTACAGATCGCCAGAGCGGCTTTATAGGGATAAGGAAACGGCCTGATTTTCACGTAATGAACGATTCAGCGATTTGACGAAATTCTCGTTTCACAGCTTAAAGATTCAATATCACCAAGTGCATCTCAATTCTTCTCAAATAATCCACAACTTTCGGCCTACGGCTTTTTCCAGCGAGTCCACTTCCTCGACGCTGAACGGCTTAAACAACTTAACCGCAAGCAAAAAAACAACACCCCCGATCGCCGCCACACCCATGACCTGAAACAGTCCTGTTGCCCAGAAGGATAAGAGTTTCAGTATACCAAAGGCGACGAAGCCAGCGGCAAACAACCGGAAAAGCGCACCCCAGGGAAAAGACAACGGCAGATGCCGATGTAAAAAAAGATACATCAAAATATTCTTCATCAACGCGGACGTTCCTGTCGCCCAGGCGGCTCCGATCGGTCCGTAGCGAGGAATCAGGATTACTGCGCTGATGATATTGTAAATCGCTCCGAGTTTCGAATACAACTGCACTTGCACCTTCTCGGTGGATTGCGCCATCCAGGCGATCGGCCAGGAAAATACGTTGAACAGTTCGAAGATCGCGACCAGCGCCAGAATATGGCTGGCGCTCTCGTATTTGGGGTCTATCACCAGAGTGATTTCCCGGCTCAGCCCCACCAGAACAATTAACAACGGAAGCGTGAGATAAACCGCCAGCTTGTTCAGTAAGTTGAAGCGGCGCTGCAAGAATTCGTGCGTAGGCGTTTCGGTAAACTGGCGGAAGAGAATCGTGGATATAATCAGCGTGCCGACTTTCAAGGGCGTCAGCGCGATGAACATATCCACGATGCGGGCGGCGAACGAATAGATGCCCACCGCAGCCGGATTCAAAAAAGAGCTGATCAGGTAATTATCCACGCGGCGGCTTAAAATCAATCCGCCTACTTCATTCAAATAACTGTACGCCGCGTATCGCCGGAACCGCCCTCCCAGACTTCCAAATCCATCCCTGCTCTCTGCAACATTCTCCGGATACTTTATCGTCTTGATCGTATGGATGAATAGAACGGAACCGATTAACGCCGAAAGGGAAAATCCCCAAAGAATGCCGATCAAACCATACCCGAAATAAATCGCGAAAAAGTAGAGCAGCGCGCGAAGGATAGAGACGATCACCCGGATGATATTGCGGCGTTTCTGCAACAGGAAGGTATCCAGCACCAGCTGGCTGGTCTGGTTGAGAATGGAAAACACCAGACCAATTGCGAAAACCGGATAAAGATCTGCGAACTGCTCCGAATTGAGCAATTCCCCGAGAAAATCCCGGCCGAAATAACAGAGCAGCGCTCCGGATAAACCGAGAAAAAACTTTGCGATCAAGGCTCGCTTCACCCAGAGCTGCAGATCCTGAAACAAGCCGCGCTCATAGAGTTCGGGTAAAAATCGTTCAATCAGCGAAGGGATGCCGAGGGAAAAGATCACCGCCACAAGCGAAACGGTATCCTGAAAGAGATTGAATACGCCGAAATCGGCGATGGGCAATTGCCGGATAACATAAACGGTCACGAAGACCGTCACGATTTTTTCAAAGAACAGACCCAGATAGTTATACGCCGCTCCGGCGAATCCTTTCCGGATATCTTGTTTAATCACAAAGCGCGACCTCAACGATTGAGATCATTCCGCACTCCTGACACTGCATTTCGACGAGATCCCTAAATCCGGCGATAAATCCATTCTGGAATAATGAATTTTCTCTGATTCAAGACCACGCCGAGCAGGTGGGTGTTCACTTTCTGCAGCTGGTTGCGGGCGGATTGCGCCACTTCCCAGCGCGTTTTGCCGGAGCGAACCACCAGAATAGCGGTCTCCACCTGTTTCGCCAGCGCGAGAGTCTCGGCATAAAGAGTAACCGGCGCGGAATCGAGAATGACCATTTCGAAGCGGTTGCGGCATTCGTCCAGCAAACCCTTCATCAGCAGTGATCCGAGCAAATCCGCAGGATTCGCTGCCGGTTTACCGGCGGTGATGATCCAGAGATTGCGCCGCGGAGCCCCCTTCAATACTTCATCCAGCCGCAATTCTCCCTGAAGCACTTCCGTCAATCCTCTCTTGCGGTCAATGTCAAAAAAACTATGCAGGACCGGACGACGCAAATTGGCGTCAATCAGCAGGATGCCGCCACCGATTGTTTCCATTTCGTCAACGGGCAAACCGGTCATGCGATCGCGCGCCAGGAGCCGCGCCCAGTTCGCCGCCACTGTGGAACTGCCTTCACCTCGGACCGAAGCAGTGATCAAGACCGTTTTGAAGTTCTTCTGCATCCAGATCGCTTCGGTATTCTCCTGCAAGACTTGCAGGTCATTGGCTAACTGGCGCGGGATATCGCCGGGCAGAGGATGATGCGCTTCTTCCGGCGTCTCATCCGGTTCCAAGGGATTCTCAACCTCTCCCTGCTTGTCCGCCCACTTAATTAGGTCTTTGTAGATGCTCAAGTTCTTTCAAAGCTCCTGATGGATGCCAACACATCCAGGTTCAAATAACGCTGGACGTCTTCCGCGTTTTTCAAAGAATGATCGAAAAAATCAACGAAGAATGCCAGGGAAAGTCCGGCAAATAAGCCGAAAAAGAGCACCATGACGAGTTTCACCGCCCGATTGCTCGGCAGCGGATCCAGCGGCACCGTCGCGGCGCTGATGATCTTCACCCGGACCACCATTTCCTTCTTCGATCGGGATAGCTTGGCTTCCTCCCGTTGCTTGATCAGCATTGAATAGAGCTCCTGGCTCTCGTTGATTCCCCGGGACAACCGGGACATTTCCACTTCCTTGCCGGAAAGACCCTTGATTTGCTCACGGATCGCCGCGGCATTGCTGCGCAATGTCGCCTCCTCATTCCTCATCGCTTGAATGCTGGATTCGAGGACGTTCATGATCTCTTTGATCTCGTCGTTGATCCGCTTCTTCAGTGCCTCGATTTCGTCCGTTTTTTCCTGCACCTCGATGTACGACTCCGTGTATTTCTGGCGCAGGCGGTCCCGCTCATATTCCAGCGTGCGAAGCTGCGTCTTCAGCGCCAAGATCTGCTGCATCTGGAGATTCCCGCTGCCCAGATCAATCGCCGGCAATTCGTCGAACGAACCGCTTGCCACCATGCTCTGCAATCCGCGGAGCTTGGATTCCAAGCTGATGCGGTCGAGACGGATGCCGTCGGCGCGATTCTCAAAATCCTTGAGCTTGGTAAACAGCAAATCCCCCTCTCTGTCGGGGGAATACAGCGTCCCTTCGCTCTGGAATTCCGCTCTTTTTTCCTGCAATTCGTTCAATTTTGCGGCGGCTTCGTCAATCTGGCGGTTCAGGAACGCCAGAGTCTGATCATCCGAAAAAATTTCGAAGCGGTAATCTATGTATTGCTTCACGAGTTCATTGACGATCAGCGCGCACTGCTTTGGATCCCGCGATTTATATTTTACCTTAATGATATTCGGATCGGCGGACGGCACAACGCTCAAGCGTTCTGAGACTTCTTTGAGAACATCCTGAAAAGCCGCCTCTTTTTCTTGAGGTGTCTTATATTTCGCGTTGTCGTTAAAATCAAACAACTTCAAGCTGCGGATGACGCGCTCGAGCACCGGTCGAGACGTCATGATCTCGGATTCTTGGGTGTAACTGTAACTGGCTTCTTCGCTGCGTCCGGTGCTGGAGAGACGTAAAAGCAGCGCTTTTTCCAGTTCCGGATCGCGTTCTAAAAGAAGCTTGGCTTGTGCTTCGTATTGCGGCGGCATGCGAAAGATCTGGATTGCGCCGACGATGAAGGTCAACACCGCCACCATTACGATCACCCAGATGCGTTTGAACACCACCGTCAAAAAGTGGCGCAAGGATGTGGCTCGATCTGGGACGTATTGCCTTTCCATCTTAATCGCTCACCGATAATCGCTTCATTTATAAATCACACTGAAATATTCGCAGGTCCTGCGTAACCCCTCAGAAAACGTCACTCGAGGCTGATAGTCGAAGGATTTCTGCAACAGGGTGATGTCCGCCTGGGAATGCGGCACGTCGCCCGGGCGGGGAGCTACATAGTTGCGCTCGATTTTGCAATTCAGCAGGTTTTCGATCTGCGCCAGCATCTGGTTCAGGGTGATGCGATCACCGCATGCAGTGTTGAACACCTGTCCCGCTCCGTTCTCGCTCTCCGCCGCCAGGATATTCGCTTCAACCACATTATCTATGTAGGTGAAATCCCGCGACTGTTCGCCGTCGCCGTACACCGTCACCGGCTGTCCCTTGATTCCCGCCGTGATGAATTTGGGAATCACCGCGGCATATTGCGATTGAGGATCCTGTTTCGGACCGAATACGTTGAAGTAACGCAGGCTGGTGGTCTGCAACCCGTAAACCCGGTGATAAACCCGGCAATACGTTTCCGCTGCCAACTTCCCCGCCGCATAAGGGGACATCGGCGCGGGCAGCATATCTTCGCGCTTAGGGAGCTCCGGATTGCTGCCATAAATAGACGATGAAGACGCGAATACCAACTTCTTCACGCAGGCTTTGCGGGATGCTTCCAGCACATTCAGAGTTCCGTAAACGCTGGATTGGAACGTCCCCACCGGATCTTCGATGGACCGGGGCACGGAAGGGAGCGCCGCTTGGTGAAGGACGTAATCCACCCCTGCGAACGCATCCTCTAAGCCGCGGGGATCGGCGATGTCCAACTCAAAAAGCCGGATTTGATCCAGGAAAGGCTCCAAATTCACACGACGGCCGGTGGAAAAGTTATCCACTACCCGGACTTCGTGCCCCCGCTTGAGCAAGGCTTCCACTAAATTTGAGCCGATAAAGCCGGCGCCGCCGGTTACCAGATATACTGACATTTTATCCGCTGAGTTTTTTGGGCTCGATTCTGAATCTGTGCAACAACACTGCAAATCCCCAACCGGCGAAGATCATCAGGCAGAATTCCACCGGCAAACGATAACGCACCTGCGTGAAAAAGAATGAATAGCCGATCGCATGGGACATCAACAAAAGAAAAGGCAGGCTGGCGGTGCACCAGAACCTTCGGCTGAACGCGATACCCAGAATCGCAAAGATAAAGACCGGCCCATACGTGAAAATACTGACATAATTCAGAATCCGCGACGTAAAGGGATGATGGACTACCATCCTCCGATCTTCCTGATTCACCTGTTCGCGGTATTTCACCTCCCGAGTCGTCACTCGATCCGGGATAAACGACCAGAAATGCAGAAACTCCTGAGCAGTCCTGCGGATGAATTTGCCCGGATTTTCAACAATGGATCGCACGCGGTTTTCGTATGCGGATTTTCTCTCGGTCTCCTGAGTCGGATCCTTGGGAAAATAGGGCAGATGCCGCGAACCGCGAGCGTCAATAAAAGACCATTCGCCGGTGCGTGAATAATTGTACAGAATCCAGGGCGCAATGGGCAGAGAAACCGCAAAAATTATAATACAGAGATAGATCAGTTTCCGTTTGATGGTGAATCCTGTGATGAAAAAAAGCCACGCCAGCAAAAAAGGCAAAAACGCGAAACTCGCTGTGACGGACAGCGCCCCTAGACCCAGGCAGAATGAAGCGACAAACGGGTAAAGAACGGATTGCTTTTCCAGCGCTAAAAGTAAAAAATAAACCACAGCGATCAGTAAAAAGGTATTGAGTAAAGTCGGATAAAGCAACCCTGAAATGAAGATATAATAGGGATAAAAGACGGAGATCCAAGCGGCGAATTTTCCTGCCTCATTACCGAAGATTTTCGCCGCAAGAAACAGGATCCCCACACAACTGATCGCTCCCAACAGAGCTTGCGCGATGCGCAAAGCGGCTAAATGCCGCCCCCACAGCGCATAGTTTACGGCGACGAACATCGGATAGAGCGGGGGGCGATCGTATTCCGCGCCGAAGCCGGAACCCTGAAGCAACGATAATGCAGCCTGTTCATAATGACGAAAGTCACTGAAATAATACCCCTCTTTCAAAAAAGAGATGTATCCTAGGCGGATAATCAACGCTGTGAAAAAGATAATTCCGATTGTGCGCCACGTGAAGTTCCTTGCTGCCGAAGCCGAATAGGATTGATTTAGTCGTCCACCGAACAATTAAATCACCTGTAGAATGAGCTTTTTCGTGATTGTGCGATGGCCTGATACGCAGGCTTTCACCAACGCTTTGTCGCAGATCGCATTGACCAGTCGGGGGATTCCTTCGCTGAACTTGTAAATTTCATCCACTGCGCCGTCTTCAAAGAGCTTTTTTCCCATATAACCCGTCATCTTGACGCGGTGTTCAATGTAGTTTTCCACCTCCTCCTTAGACAGCGGCTTCAAATGAAAATGCAGGCTGATGCGCTGTTTGAATTGCCGCAACTCCGTGGAATTAATCATATGCAGGAGTTCCGGCTGTCCCACCAGCACAATCTGGAGCAATTTCCGCTTGGCGGTCTCGATATTGGACAGCAGGCGAATCTCTTCCAACTGCCAAGAACGAAGGTTCTGCGCCTCATCAATGATCAGCACTGCATTGCCCCCCTTCTGATCCAGCCGGATCAGAAAGTCCTGCAACGTCAAAAGCAGCTCGCTCTTCGATTTGCCTACGGCATCCAGCCCGAAATCCCGGAAAATAAAGCGCAGCATATCCTTCAAACTCATATTGGAATGCACCAGATGCGCGACCCGATGGGAATCATCCAACCGTTCCAACAGCGCGTTGATCACCGTGGTTTTCCCGATCCCGATTTCACCCGTGAGCACTACGAAGCCCTTCCTCATCCGAATGCCGTACACCAAATATGCCAGAGCATCCTGATAGGCTTCGCCGAAATAGAGGAACTTTGGATCCGGCGTTACGTTAAAGGGATATTCCTTGAAGCCGAAATAACTTAGATACATACGAGTTTATCTCTTTCTCAACGTTCACGGACTTATAGACTTGTTGCTGTCTTCCTGAATGAGCTTTTGGTAGTAGAACCAGCGGACGGAAAGATCCAGAGGCGTCAGAATCGCAGGAAGGTAAGAATCGAGAAAGTCGCCCACTTTGGAAATAAAGGTGCGCGGAATGAAGATGATATCGAACGGCTTGACCGGCGGATCTCCACCGGTTAAATCCCCCTGGATCAATCCTTTTAAGTCCCAGCGCGCGGCGACGATCTGATTGTTCTCCTGGCGGATGATCAGTACGCTGGACATCTTAGCTTCCCGACTCGGACCACCCGCCAGAGCCACCGCCTGCAACGCCGTCAACATTCCGCGAAAGGGAACTGCACCAGGCCGAGGCACTTCGCCCAGGACGTATACTTCCGGCGTGCCGAACTCGCGGACGAAAACCGACACTTCCGGATCCTTGATGATCCCCGCGTAGCTGTGCGTTATGACGCTGTCCACTTGCGCCGGTGTTCGTCCCACAACCAACAGATCGCCGTAGCGCTGCAGCGTGATACGGCCATCCGGTCGTACTTTCACCGTCTCATCGAAACGCTCATTGTTGAAGAATTTGATTTCGAGCACATCGCCGAAATCTATGAGGTAGTCCGGCAGATCCCGTTCTGAAGGCGGCACAAATGGAGGTAATGGGCGGCGGGCAATTTCAACCAGTCCCGGTCCGCGACTGCTGCTGCAGGAGACGGCGAGCAATCCGAACAGCAGTATTCCTAGTCGAACGTTCCTCTTCATCTTGGCAATTTGATCCCCGAATGTTTCACTATGAACGACAAAATATATACGAAGGAAAGCACAGTCTGATAGAATGTTTCCTTGAAATATAGGAAATAATTGCCAGTAAATCAAGCCATTTTTAGATCATATGGAGCCCATCGAAGATATTATATCGGCGGAAAGAAAGCTGCGGAATTATTGCGAAAGCGCGGATTTCAAAGGTTGGGATCCCTGGGACGCGCTGGCGTCTCCCCTCTTCCGCCGCTTCCCCTTCGATCGCCGCCTGCCGCGTTGGGCGGCAAATCACATCATCAAAATCTCACCCCTGAATCTGCGGCCGCTGCTCGGTATCCGTCCGGATTGTTTCGCCAAGGGACTGGCGTTGTTCCTCTCCGGATATGTGCTGCGAGAACGGCGCAGCCCCGATGCTCATCAACGGGAGATCATTCAGGAACTATATCGCCGCCTGATGCAGAAGACCATTTCGGGCTACTCCGGGCCCTGCTGGGGGACGAATCTCCCTTATCAGACCCGGGCTTTTTTCGTACCGCCTGAGACTCCCTCGCTGGTGCACACTGCATTCGCCGTCGAAGCCCTGCTGGATCTGAACGATCTTACGCCCCGCGACCATTTTGTGGAGGTGGCGTTGGGAGCTTGTCGTTTCGCCTTGCGGGACTTATCAGTCCGCCCGATGCAAGGGGATGGCATCTGTTTCAGCTACACTCCTGTAGATCAATCCCGGGTCATCAACGTCACTGCATTGGCGGCTCGCATGCTGGCTCGCACAGCCTATGCCTCGCAAGATTCTCTGCTCCTGGAGAAAGCGCGGCAGGCGGTCAATTATGTTGTATCGCAACAGGCGATGGACGGTTCCTGGCAATACGGAGAGGAACCCCTGCACCACTGGATTGACAATTACCACACCGGTTTCGTTCTCGATGCTCTGGAGGATTATTCCGAGATAACGAGGGATGAGAGTGTTTCGGAATGCATCCTGAGGGGGGTGCGGTTCTACCGAAATCATTTGTTTCGGGATGATGGAGTCCCGAAGTTCACACCCCATTCTCTCTTTCCCATTGACGGACATTGCCTGGCGCAGGGGATCTTGACTTTCTGCAAACAGAGTCGTCGGGATCCAGCCCTGCTTTCCTTCGCGCAAAATATCGCCCGCTGGGGTATGAAGAATTTCTCCCATCCGAAGGGATATTTCTATTTCCAGAAGAGGCGCTTCTGGTTCAACCGCATTCCCCACATCCGCTGGGTAAACGCCTGGATGTTCCTAGCGCTGAATCGGCTCATCGCAGCTTCGGAGGAGCGCTGACTGCAGGAAACGGTTCATTGAACCGCCGGATTGGAGTGCAGTTTTTTAAGACCGGTCTGGAGCTGCGGAATCGAAATCCCCATTCCCAGCTTCTCAAAAGCTCTGTTCAAGGCTGATATATAGGGTGTAATAACCGGAATCCGCCGGTTTGGCGATGTCACACGCACCCACGACCCCCGGCGGTACATAGATCCTCAAGCCGGCGCCGACCCCCTGACGAAATCCCCACCAACCCAGATCCGGACGCCAGAGATCTCCGCCATCGCCAAAAAGGACGAATCCCGGAGTGAATTGAAATCTCTCAATGTTCAAGATTTTTCTCAGCACGGAACCCAATGGAATTTCAACGCGCTCCGCTAAATCCTGCCGGATTTCAATGCGCGCTGAGTAATATCCGTTGCCGTTGTAGCGGTCCAGAGGAAAGCCGCGCAAGGTAGCGTATCCGCCCATCTTGAATTGACTGAAATAGGGAACTTGATGGTGAATTGCACCGCCTCGCACATTGAATGCCAGGACAGATCGCGTCGGGCGGATCGGGACATACTCCCGGAGATCCGTTTGGACACGGACTAATTCGTCTTGCTCCCCCCGGCTGTGCGCGAATCCCAGATCGCACTGCCAGAGCAGATAAACCCCTTCGCGGGAATAGTAGCGATGATCCCGGGATTCCAAACCGGCGCGCAGGGAAAGGGCGTATTCCAACCCGGAAACGATTAAAGCGGATTCCGTCCATCCTGGACATTCCGGGAGGATTCTCCAAGTTTCATCCGTGTAGGAAAAGCTCTTGAATGATCCCTGATAACCGAAGAAAAGTCCCTTTTCCTCGAAGAAATCCCGACGCCCGATGAATTCAAAGCTCTTGATCGGATTCAGGAAGACGGCATCTTGATTGGATGGATGTTCCTGCGAATGGATTTCTTGCAGAAAAGATTGCATTTTCAACAGAAAGGTCCATTCGCTGATATCCCGCGGCAACATCCACGAAATCTGCACCGATCCGTCATCTCCGCCGAAGTATTCCACGGAAGTCTGCAGGCGCGCGCCGCTCTCGTTCTGAGCGATCAGTGAGCCGGTCAGAACCCAGCCGAAGTCGTCGGAATAATAGAGGCCGGGAAGCACGAACACTCGCGCCGGCGCCGATCGAAAAAAACAAACCGTAGTGAGGAAAACAACGAGAAGACGAAGTAGAGCTTTCACTTTGATCATCTCTCCTCGCCTCTTAAAATTCTTCGATAATCCTCAGGGCAATTTACATTCAGCAAGATGCCGGGATCTTCGACCGGCACCGCAACGACTTCATCCTTCCATACCCGCAGAAGATCCCACAGAGTCGAGCTTTCAGGCGAATGTGAAATCCGCGAAGCCCAAGGGCGCCCTAAGAGAATTGGGTGTCCGCCTCGATTTTGAAAAACGGGCTTATGCGCCTTTTCGGGAAAATTCAACCAGGAATCCAACAACCTCACGAGGGTCTCGAAAGCGACTGCAGGATGATCCACAGGATGGAGATAGAAAGCGGAAATTTCAGCGGGAAGAAGCGCAACGCCGATCCGGATGCTTGCCATCATATCGCTGGCTGGATCGTCATTGCGTCCGATCACGATATCTTCGCTGCAGATGCGCTGTTCCACGGATGCGGCATCCCGATTCAGCACGACGATCAGCGGCTGACAGTGCAGATTTCGGTAGTTTTTCAGGATGGTTTCGATGAAGGTGCTGTCGCGCCAGGGGAGCAAGGCTTTGTTCCTGCCCATACGCCGGGAGGCACCGGCGGCGGGTAGAACGCAGGCGATCTTGCGCCGTTCCAAATGATTCAACGACGAGGAGGTGCCACACAGAGGATGAGTATTCGCGCAGGCGTTCACCGTTTGCGCTTGCCGAAGAGGCTGATGCGGGTCCGGATCCCCTCGTCCCGGATTTGATTCACCAAAGAATCCAGATCGCCGATGGTTTTTTCCAATTTAACCGCCATCCGATCGTTGGTCAACAAAGATCCGATGGTGCTGCTGTCGCTCTGCATCCACCCTACCACGGTGTTCAGTTCTACCGCGACTTCGTTCAGGCGGGCGACGAGGCTGCGCACATCCGCGACGGTCTGATTGATCTCGCCTTCGTTCTCAACGATCAAGTCCCGCAGTACCGCGGACGTCATCACCAGATTGTCCATGATTTCACTGAGCTTGGCGGCATTCTCGCGCAAGAGATCGCGGGTCTTTTCGGTGGATTCGTCCAGATTACGCACGCTGGCGAGAAGCATTTCCCGCAGCTGCGGATCTCCGACGGTTGTGTTTATGTTGCTTGCGGTGATCTCCAGCATATCCAGAAGTCTTTCCACCTTCTCCGCAAGCAGAGAAGAGGAATTCATCAGACGGGTGATGCCGCCGCTGTTGTCTCCGCGATAGACGGTATCAGAGGTGAGCTCGATGCCGGACGTGCCCGGCGTGATATTGATGAGTTTGCTGCCCATCAAGTCCGTGGCAGTGATGATAAACCGAGCGTCTGAATAGATCTTCACATCGGAAGCCACCGCCAGATGCACGAGTACCCCTTCCTGCTGCAGTATAAAATCCAGCACTTTCCCCTTTTTCATCCCATTGACCAGCACGAATGCGCCGGGTTCCAACCCTGCGATGTCATCGAATTGCACGGTCAAGGTTCGAGTATTCGCCAACATCTTGACCCCTTTGCCCCACATGATGGCGGTAATCAGGATGATCAGCGCGAGCAGAGAAATAATGCCGATCTTCAGTTCCGAATATTTCCTTTTCATTGGGAAGGGCGCACCCGGATGAGTGTGATTTTCTTATTGCCAGAAGAGCAAAGATAGGAATCGGGAAAATCAAATGCAAGGAAATAATCAAGATATTTATTGATCACCCGCTTTCATTTTTCACAAGGTCGAGAAAATCATAAGCTGAGCTGGTGGGAAGATCGCGGCAGATGATCTTCAACCCGCTGCGGGTGGCATCGGATAGCTTCTCAATCTCTTCCTGCGACAGGAAGAGATAATCGAGATACCGTCTCCGATTCGCACTGGAACGAATACCGCCCAAAATGAGCGCATCGGGGTATACACCGGCTTCCAGCCAGCGCATTGCGTCTTCGACGGAGGCGACGACGACGATGCAGCGTCGGTCGCGGCAGGCGCCCTTTTTCGCTTCCGCGATTGCTTCGGCTACACTTAAAACTGCACCGCCCAGCGATTCGGGAATGATCTGAAGATAGAATTCCCTCTCGGATGCATTCCCGGCGATGTTGTCATTCGCCAAAATCAGGCGGTCAATCTTAAGGAAATGTCCCCATCCGATCACCACCTGTCCATGGATTAAGCGATCGTCAATCCGCAGATAAAAAAAATGATCCCCTGGCGGTTCCAAGGAACTCTTTCGCCATATTTTCAACATCTCTATTGAATCCCTCGATGACCGTCTTCCCGTAAAACTTCGACAAACTCAAAAAGATCTTGCGACTGTCGTTTGGTGACGAACGAGATCAACATCGGGAGGTTCACACCAGTGATGACGGCGCAAGGCGTCTTGTTCTCCCGGCTATAGGCGTTCGCCACCGAACGCGCCGCGGCGAAGGCGCTGCCGCCCAGAAAATCCGTGAAAATGATGGTGGGGATCCCGTCTTCTAGAATCTCCCGAATCCTGCGCTCCAACTCCTCGGCGGAAAGATGAGTGTTGGATAAGGCGACGAGGTTTTCCTGCGGTCCGGCGATCTGATGCACGGTGGTGATTAAGGCATCCGCTAAGTTTGCATGAGCTATGATCAAGCCGCGCAGCAGGGCTTCTTTTTTACTCATAATCCTTGTCGAGATAATCCGTCACCTGTTTCTTGTTCGTCAGAGCGTCCATCAGGCGTACGTTGAACGCCTGCGCCGGATGATAGCCGTAAACCTTCAGGTGCAGATTCAAAGAGATGACTTCAGCGATCACCGTGATGTTCTTGCCAGGATAAATCGGCAATTTCACATAGGGAATCTTCACCCCCAAAAAATCCTTGTACTCCTCCTCTAAGCCTAAACGCTCGTAGTTTTCGCTGGGATCCCAATCCACCAATTCGACTTCCATTTCCACTCGTTTCTGCAATCGTATGGCTCGAACCCCGAACATATGCCGAATATCAATAATCCCCACCCCGCGGATCTCCATAAAATGCTTCAACATTTCGGGACCGGATCCCATCAAGATGCCTTCCGCCTTTTTCGTCAGGGTGACGACATCGTCCGCCACCAAGCGGTGCCCCCTTTCGACCAGATCGAGGGCGATCTCGCTTTTGCCGATCCCCGAGCGCCCGGTGAACAGCAATCCAGTCCCATACACATCCACCAGAGAACCATGGATGATCATACTGGGAGCGAATTTTTCATCCAGATAGTCGCTGAGAAGATGGATCAATACCGTAGTGGAATACGTGGTGCGAAAAATCGCCAATTTCTTGCGGTTGGCTTCTTCGATCATCTCCGGGAAGACGGGATTGGAATCCGTGACGATCAGACAGGGGATTGCATATTCAAAAACGCTTCGGAATTTCGCGATGCGCTCTTCCAGCGTCAAATTCCGCAGGTAGGACATTTCGGTGTTGCCCAGGATCTGAACGCGGTTATAGGTGAAGAGCTCGAGATATCCCGCCAAAGCCAATCCGGGTCTGTGCAGGTTCTTTTCCGTGATTTTGCGCCGCAAGCCTTCCCGCGTGGTCACCAGCTGCAGGTCGAGTCGTTTTTCGTTGTCTTTGAAAAACAGACCCACTTCCAGGCTTTCCATACTCCATCCTCCGATAAGGTGAAAGGGCGGGATCATCTGAAAACGAATCACCCGCCCTATTTATTCGCGAAATGAGATCGGCTATCTCCCTTTGTACAATTTTCCCTTATATCTCTTCAACTGACGCTCGAGTTTGTCCACAGCCTTCGGGATGCACTTATAAAAGTCATCGCTGGCTTCAGCCGCGGTCAGCTTCGTCCCATTGACATTCAGGTTGATTTCAGACGATTTGTTGCTCCGTTGCCAGCTAAGAACCACTTCGCCGTCCGTGATATTGTCGAAATACTTCTGCAGCCTCATCACTTCATTGGTTGCGAATTCCTGAAGTTTTTCGCTGGCTTTGAAATGCCTGGCAGATATGCTGACACGCATAACCTACTCCTTTCAATGTTAGTTCCTGAACATCATTCTTTTGTGGACCTTGGGTGTGCTTGCAGGTAGACCTCCTTCAGTTTGGACCGATTGACATGAGTGTATTTTTGCGTGGTTGTGATGGACGCGTGACCTAACATCTCCTGAATCGCCCGCAGATCCGCGCCGTTTTCCAGAAGATGCGTGGCGAAACTGTGCCGAAGAATATGCGGATTGCTCCCCGGTGCTTCCGGCAAGAACTTCAGCAACCGATCCACGGTGCGCTGGATGCCCCGCACTGAAAATGGCTCACCGGTGATGTTGACCAGCAGATTTCGGGTTGATACCGACCTGCGCCTCGCGCGAGCGCCGGAACCGCGCACCTTCAGATACTCATCAAGGCATTGCCGAGCCGGTCGCCCCAGAGGCACTAATCGTTCCTTTCGCCCTTTACCCAAGACGCGGATCACCTGACGATTGAAGTCCAAGTCCTGCAAAGTCAAGCCGGCGAGTTCGCTGACGCGGAGCCCGCAGCCGTAGAGCAATTCGAGGATCAGCTTTGAACGCACTTGCAGTTCGGTCTGGGTTTCCTGTGATTCGATCAAATCGTTCAACGATCTTTGATCCAGAAAACGCGGCAGACGCTTCTCGCGCCGTGGCAAGAGAATGCGTCTGGGAAGCTCTATATTGATACTCCCGCTTCGGCTCAAATATTTGCAAAAACTGCGCAGCACGGATAATTTTCTTTCCACCGTGGCACGGGAACTTCCCGTTCTCAGCAAATGAGCGCCGAAATCTCGTATGGATTGAGGACTTAGAACGCCCGTTCTCGAGTCATTATCCAGAAAAACGTAGAATTGAATTAGATCGCGGCGGTATGCGGATAAGGTGTGCGATGAAGCATGCACTTCATCTTGGAGGTAAGTCAGAAATTTCGAAATGCGCTCTTTCATTCGAGCTGAAGATTGTGCATGAGGTCAGCGAAGTCGCATAAAACGATTCTTAAGCCGCTTCGCCTTCTCTGATTGAACGTTCAAAGTTCGTCGGCGGTTTCAACTCCCGTCCGGGAACTTATTTCCGCCTTACACCGAGGGCAGATGAAACGCCCGTCTTCGTCCGTGTTACTAACGGCGACCACAAACGGATGTCCGCATTCCGGGCAGGGGATTGGTTCGGGACGCTTCGAAATCCTGTATTTGCACTCAGGGTAATTGCTGCACGAATAAAACTGCCTTTTCCTGGAGTTGCGTTCGACCAATTCGCCGCCGCAGTCCGGCATCGGACATTTCACGCCGGTGGTGATTCTTTCGATATGCTTGCAAGTCGGATAATTGGAGCATCCGAGGAAACGCCCGTATCGCCCAACTTTCACTATTAATTCGCCGCCGCAGTCCGGGCAAATCTTCCCCGTGGATTTCGGGGCTTCCAGAGGCCGTGCATTGCGACATTTCGGGTAAGCACTGCAAGCCAGGAATTGTCCCCGGCGGCTCCATTTGACAATCATGGGACTGCCGCACTTCTCGCAAACTTCCGAACTGACTTCCTGCACTTCCTTTTTCACGTCCCGACGCTTCTCTTCCGCCTTTTTCAGCGAACGAGAAAAAGGGTCGTAAAAATCCCGCACAACCTGCACCCAGGGCGAACCTTCTTCGACTTTATCCAGCTGTTCTTCCATCCGAGCTGTGAAACCCACTTCGAAGACATCCGGAAACAATTTCACCAGGATACCGTTGACTGTCTCCCCTAAGGGGGTGGGTACGAGCTTACGGTCTTCGCTTTGAATGTAAGTCCGGTCGAAAAGAGTGCTGACGATGGTGGCATACGTGCTGGGACGGCCGATTCCCAGCTCATCCAGCGTCTTGATCAGGGTGGCTTCCGTAAATCGGGGAGGCGGCTGCGTGAAATGCTGCGTGGCTTCCTGATCCATCAAGGTCAACGGATAGCCGACGTCAAAATCGGGCGGCAGAGACGGAAGCACATCGCCGCGCTCTATCTCTACCGCGTATAACTTCTGATATCCGTCGAAAATTCGCTTCTGATTGCGCGCGCGGAAGACCAGTCCGCCCCCTTCCGCTTCCAGCCTGGTGACTTCGAAACGCGCGTCCGCCATCTGGGATGCGATAAAACGATTCCAAATCAGTTGATAAAGCTTCCACTGCGCCGCATCGAGCGATCCTTTCATCATCTGCGGCGTCCGTTTCACATCGGTGGGGCGGATGGCTTCATGCGCATCCTGCGACCGACCTTTCGTCGCATAAACCCGCGAAGAAGGCGGAAGGTACTCCGATCCGAATGTTTCTCGGATGAATTCCCGGGAAGCCGCCAGCGCCTCGGAGGAAATCCGCGTCGAATCGGTGCGCATATAGGTGATCAATCCGACGCTCTCGCCGTTCGGCAGCTCGATTCCTTCGTAAAGCTGTTGAGCGATGCGCATCGTCTTCTTAGAACTCAGGCGCAATTGACGCGCCGCATCCTGCTGCAGGGTGCTGGTCGTATAAGGTGCAGATGGTTTGCTGTGCAGAGTGCTGATTTTATAGGAAGAAACCTGGAACGACGCCGCCTGAATCCGCGCCTTCATTGCATTCGCAGCGTTTTCATCGGGGAGCTCCGGCTTTCTGCCGTCCACGGTGACCAGCTCCATCCAGAACGGATTCAGATCCTTTCCCGAAAATTGCGCGCGGATCCTCCAGTATTCCTGCGGGACGAATGCGCGGATTTCCTCTTCCCGCTCGCAGATCAGACGCAATGCCACGGATTGGACGCGTCCCGCGGAAAGCCCTTTCGCCACCGTTTTCCAGATGAACGGGCTGACCTGATACCCCACGAGACGATCCATGACTCGCCTGGCGACCTGAGCATCCACCTTGCGCTGATCAATCACACCAGGTTCGGCGATCGCTTTCCGCACGGCGTCTTTTGTGATTTCGTGAAAGAGCACGCGCGCAGGCTGGGGATGATAAGGCTTGATGACTTCCGCTACGTGAGCGGCGATGGCTTCGCCCTCGCGATCCGGGTCGGTGGCGATGAACACCCGCTCGGCTTCGCGGGCGGCGTGTCGGATGGCTTCTATGGTCTTTTTCTTGCCGGAGACGGGGACATACTGCGGCTTGAAATCATTCTCGATTTCTACACCGAGCGCTTTTTCAGGCAGGTCTTTGATATGGCCGACGGAAGCGGTGACGTTGTAAGCTTGACCCAGAAATTTCTTAATTGTATTGGCTTTGGAAGGAGATTCGACGATAATCAGATTCATGCGGTTTCCGAAAAAACTAATGATACGTAAGATTGCGCCCCGCGGGACCCAGCGGTTTGCCGTTGTCGCTCCAGAGTCGGTCATCCTCGAAGAGTACGGCTTGCGTGATCATTTTCATATCCGCCAGCGTTACGGGTTGCGCATCCAAAAAGAAAGATCTTTCTATGATCTTTTCGAAATCTGCGCGGGTGATCAGCTTGATATTGAGGAGCTGGAGCAGGTATCCGAAGGCTTCGGGTTGAATATGACGCTGTTCATACGTGTTCAGCAGACGGAAGGAGACATCCGAGGTTTCAGCAACTTCAACCGGTGGCTCGAGAAGATTGGTCTGCCCGTTTTCCGCCCGACTTAAAAGCCAGTAAAAAGCGGCGTGGATTTCTTGTTCCGTATATCCGCGTTTCAGCAGGTCTTCGCTGATTACATCTATTTGCTCCGCGGGCAGGTTTTCCCGCCCGAACTCATCCATCAGGAGAACCAGCAATTCCATGATCCTATGATACATCGGGGGTATCCTTCCTCTTGTCCATCATTACGCCCCCCAGAAAATTCCCTACTTAATATAACAAGAATTTCAGCCGGAGTAAACACTTTTTTTCACTTCTTACCCCTTTTCCATCAGGCGCCGTGACAGTGCTTATACTTTTTCCCGCTGCCGCAGGGACAGGGATCGTTGCGACCGGGAGTCTTTCCTCTGCGAACAGGCTGCACGCGCGCCGGCTGCGCTTTCTCGGCTGTGTTTTTTTCCGCCGCTCCTTTCGGCGCTTCCGCATACGCCATTCCCGTCGCCGACTGATGAGTGTGCGTCACCGGCTCCGGCGCCGGTGACGGGCGCACGGCGGCGCGCGGCGCCGCCAGGAGTTTCGCCTGAAAGATCGTACGCAGAGCGTTCTGATTGATGCGCTGCAACATCTCTTCGAACAAGTTGAACCCTTCCCGCTTGAATTCGATCAGCGGGTCGCGCTGTCCGTACGCCCGCAATCCCACACCCTCTTTCAGGCGATCCATCTCGTAAAGATGATCCTTCCACTCTTCGTCCACATTGGCGAGGAGGACGCCCTGCAGAAATTTGGGGTAGATTTCCGGATCTATTTCCGTCTTCCGCCGCGCCAGACTTTCACGCCCCATTTGCTTGACGCGCTCCATCAACTCCTGTCGGTCTAAGGAAGCCAGCTCTTCCGGATTCACATCGAGAAAGACCTTCAAGGTACTCGCCAGAGCTCGCTGCAGTTCTTCCAGATTCCAGGAATCCGGGGAAGTATGCTCATCCGTCGTGCGCTCGAACAGTTCCTCGATCCACTCATCCATGATCTCGCAGGCGACTTCTTCGATGTTTTCGCCGAAGAGGATCTTGTTCCGGCGTTCATAGATGACCTCGCGCTGCTTGTTCATCACGTCGTCGTACTCGAGCAGATGCTTGCGGATGGAGAAATTCTGAGCTTCCACCCGCTTCTGCGCGCGTTCGATGGAGCTGGTGATCATAGGATGCGTGATCACTTCGCCTTCTTCCACGCCCATGCGATCCATGATGCCCGCGATGCGCTCCGAACCGAAGAGACGCATCAAATCATCTTCCAACGACAGGTAAAACTTAGAGACGCCAGGATCCCCCTGACGCCCGGATCTCCCCCGCAGCTGGCGGTCAATCCGCCGGGATTCGTGGCGTTCTGTGCCCAGAATATAAAGCCCGCCCAATTCCACTACACCAGGGCCCAGTTTAATATCCGTACCACGACCCGCCATATTGGTGGCGATCGTGACCGATCCGGGCTGGCCGGCGCGCGCCACGATTTCCGCTTCGCGCTGGTGGTGTTTGGCGTTGAGGACTTCGTGGGGGATCTTCCTGCGTTTCAACAAACGCGACAGGGTTTCGGATACTTCTACGTTGGTGGTGCCGACCAAAACCGGCTGCCGGCGCTGATACAGCTCCTCGATTTTATCCAGAATTGCGTCGTACTTCTCTTTCTTCGTTCTGTAAATCACATCATCCTGGTCATCGCGGATGACGGGGCGATGCGTGGGGATGACGACCACTTCCAGCTTGTAAATATCGTAAAACTCCGCTTCTTCGGTCTCTGCGGTGCCGGTCATACCTGCCAGTTTCTCGTAAAGGCGGAAATAGTTCTGCAGAGTGATGGTGGCGATCGTCTGGGTTTCCCGTTCGATCTGAACGCCTTCTTTTGCTTCAATCGCTTGATGCAAACCGTCCGAGTAGCGCCGACCGTATTGCAGACGACCCGTGAATTCGTCCACAATAATTACCCGTTTGCCCTCTTCCACGACATATTCCACATCGCGCTCATAGAGCATATAAGCGCGCAGGAGCTGCCCTATGTTGTGATTTCGTTCCGTACGGTCAATATAGAGATCTTCCAGCTTCTGACGCATCTCGATCTTCGTCTGCGGGGAGACATCCATCGTGTCAATCTTGACCATCTCCTCCGCCATATCCGGTATGACGAAGAGCGAGGCATCCGTGTGCATATACTTCGCCAGTTCGTCCCGGCCGATCTCCGTCAAGTCCACGGTGTGGTGATGCTCATCTAAAACAAAATAGAGCTGCTCGTCCAATTCATGCAGCTTCTTGTCCCGCAGGTAATCGTTTTCCACGCGCGTCATCAAGCGCTTGATGCCGGTTTCCTGCAACAGGTTCATCAAGCGTTTATTCTTCGGTGCGCCGCGGTTCGCCATCAAGATCTTTTCACCCGCTTTATACTCGGCATCGGCGGTCTCCTGCTCCAGCAGAGCTTCGGCTTCACCGACCAGGCGATTCACCAATTCCATCTGCCTGCGCACCAGACGATCCACCGCGGGCTTCAGCTCATCGAATTTATGCGTGCTGCGGGATACAGGACCCGAGATAATCAGCGGCGTGCGGGCTTCATCAATCAAAACGGAATCCACTTCGTCCACGATCGCATAATGGTGCCCCCTCTGCACCACATCTTCCGGACGGTGCGCCATATTATCGCGCAGATAATCGAAGCCGAACTCGTTGTTGGTTCCGTAGGTGACATCCGCGTGATATTGCTGCCTTCTCTCGTCCGGCGTCATATGAGCCAGGATGCAGCCGACGGATAAGCCCAAAAATTCGTAAATCTTCCCCATCCATTGGCTGTCGCGCAGAGCCAGGTAATCGTTCACGGTGACGAGATGGGCGCCCTTGCCTTCCAGCGCATTCAAGTAGAGCGGCATCGTCGCGACGAGGGTCTTGCCTTCGCCGGTCGCCATTTCCGCGATCTTCCCTTGATGCAGCACGATCCCCCCGATCAACTGAACGTCGTAGGGAACCATATCCCAGGTGATCTTGTGCCCTGCTGCTTCCCATTTTTGACCCAGCAGCCTCTTACAGGCTGATTTCACCGCTGCGAAGGCTTCCGGCAGGATATCATCCAACGTCTGACCATCCGCCAGGCGGGAGCGAAACTCGTCCGTTTTAGCGCGAAGTTGTTCGTCGCTCAACGACTCGAATTCTTCGAAAAAGCGATTGATCTGCTTGACGATCGGAAGCAGCCGTTTCGTTTCTCGTTCCGATTTTGTGCCGAAAAGCTTTGAAATGATCCCAGGCATCTGAAGTATGACTTTCACCTAACTCTTGGGTTATCTTCGATAGGAATCGCCTGCTATGTTGTAATGCGAATTCGTTTGCTCTAAGTATAACTCTGCGTCCCGCTAAAAGTTGCCGGAGGCTCTTTTTACCATCCTGAAAACAATCGCTCCGCTAAAAACGGCGGCAATCCCGCACGCCTGATCTTGTTCGCCGCGGTTTCGATATCGTACTCTTCCCGTATGAACCGCACCTCATCCCCATCGCTGTCATACAAGGCATAGCAAAGGCGCGGGTCTCGATCGCGGGGTTGTCCCACACTGCCTACATTGACGATGCGGCGTTGCAGTTGTAATTCATTTCCCGCAAATGAAAAGCGATCGCGGGGTTCTTTATAATCCCCCGGAACATGCGAATGCCCCACGAAACAAATTTTCCCATCCACCGAAGGAAATTGGTCGTACACATCGTGCGCCGAAAAGATGTAATCCCAGGCTTCCGGATTCTTCGGGGAGGAATGCACGAGGTGCATCTCATCCTGCTTGATCACCATGGGAAAATCGGCGATAATTTCCTTGTGGCGCGAAGCCAGACGAGAACGGGTCCAGAGAATTGCTGTGCGCGCGAAATCATTGAAATACGTCAAATCTTCCCGTCCGATCACGGCGGCGTCATGATTCCCCATCATGATTATACTGCACCAGCGCTGCAAGAGTTCAAGGCACGCTTCGGGATCCGCTCCGTAACCCACGACATCTCCCAGACAAATGATCTCATCCGGCGCGAATTTTTTCATGGACTCCAACGCGGCCGTCAGAGCTTCCAAATTGCCGTGCACATCGGAAAGGAAGGCGATCTTCAACTCGTCATCTCAATTGGTTTTCTTCTGAACTTCCGCATCCAATACAGGGAAGTCTCCTCTCTCGACTTCGCGATGCAAGACGGCATCCAGCACACCATTTACGAATTTATCGCTCTTTGCAGTGGAATATTTTCGGGCGATTTCAATGGCTTCATTGATGGTGACTTTGGGTGGGATATCCGGGAAGTGCAGGATTTCGCAGATGGATTGACGCAGGATAATGCGGTCGAGCGCGGCGATGCGCGCCAGCTCCCATTTTTTTACGTGACGCTTGATAATCTCATCTATCCAGCCGGCTTTTTCAACCGTAAGTCGCAAAAGCTCGAGAGCAAAGTCCAGATTATACTCATGCGAATTCTTCGGCGTCATTTGCTGAATGACCTGCTCAAGCGGATTGCTGGACATTTCGTAGGCGTAAAGCGCCTTTAAGACCCACTCTCGAGCTTTTCTGCGGCTTTTCAAGTTCCTAGCTTCTTTGAAAGAACAATTCATTTGCTGATTTATTCCGACGCGCAACCCTGAAGCGGGAAATCCGGAGATCACCGATCACTTCTCATAGACATAGGTCAGCCAATGATAAGGATCCTCCGTTTTCCCTTCGATAATGTCGAAGAAACGCCGCTGTATCTTTTCCGTGATGGGACCCCGCTTACCGGAACCGATCGGAATCCGGTCTATGGAACGGATGGGACTGACTTCCGCGGCGGAACCGGTGAAAAAGACTTCATCCGCGATATACAGGAGTTCCCGTGGAATCAGGTGTTCGCGCACCTTATATCCCAGATCGGAGGCGATTCGAATGACAGAATCCCGCGTGATGCCGGGCAGAACCGAAGCACCCAGCGGGGGCGTGTAAATTCCGCCGTCGCGGATGACGAAGATATTTTCCCCGGAACCTTCGCTGACGTAGCCGTTGGCGTCCAACGCGATGCCCTCCACATAACCATCGGCGGCGGCTTCCATCTTGATCAATTGGGAGTTCATATAATTCGCGCTGCACTTCGCCATCGCGGGGAAGGTA
The DNA here is from genome assembly GCA_964623265.1 of uncultured bacterium. Taxonomy (GTDB): domain Bacteria; phylum Electryoneota; class B3-LCP; order B3-LCP; family B3-LCP; genus CAZUTK01. The sequence continues at coordinate 69,677 of CAZUTK010000004.1, forward strand.
TTGGGAGCGATCCTCGTCCAGGAAGATACGCGCACATCCACCCCTTCGTTGATGGCTTCATCGCCGAGATACTTCCCCCAATTCAAAGCGCCGATGACAACCTCAATGGGAACCCCCCGCGGATCCACGCCCAGCGTGTTGTAGCCTCGGAAAGCGATCGGACGCAGATACGCCGATTTCAGCTTATTGATCCGCACCGTCTCCAGACAGGCGTCGAAGATCTGCTGCTGCGTGAAGGGGATCTCCATGCGGTAAATTTTCGCCGAATCGAAAAGACGACGCACGTGATCCATCAAGCGAAAGGTCGCCGGGCCTCTGGCGGTGTCGTAACAACGCAGACCTTCGAAGACTGCGGAACCGTAGTGAATAACGTGCGACATCACATGAATGGTCGCGTCTTTCCAATCCACGAATTTGCCGCTGAACCATATTTTGCCTTTTTCATCCCGCGGGTCCATATCTCCTCCTGCCGGCATGCCGCCGGCAAATCATGTGAAATGAGCCGTAGAGTATTTCGGATTCATTCTGCTATGCGTGTGCTCGCGCCCACTCGGAAAGCAGCTGCGCCGCAATCACAATGCGCTGGATTTCGCTGGTACCTTCGTAAATTTCGGTGATTTTAGCATCCCGGAAGTAGCGCTCGGCGGGATACTCCACCGTAAAACCGTACCCCCCCAAGATCTGCACGCAGTGATTCGCCGCCCACATCGCCGTTTCCGAGCAGAACAGCTTCGCCATCGCCGCTTCTTTGGTGAAACGTTCGCCCTGATCCTTCTTCCACGCCGCCTGCATCAACAGCAAGCGTCCCGCTTGAATTCGGGTTTCCATATCCGCCAGCTTAAACTGCGTCGCCTGAAAATCCTTCAACGGCTTGCCGAATTGCCGGCGTTCGTGGGAATACTTCAGTGCCAGATCCAGAGACGCCTGGGCGATTCCCAGCGCTTGAGCCGCGATCCCTAAACGACCGGCATCCAGAGCGGTCAAAGCAATCTTAAAACCATCGCCTTCCTGACCAATGCGATTGGCGACCGGAACCCGGCAATCTTCAAAGACGATAGCATGGGTTTCGCTTCCCCGGATGCCCAGCTTATGTTCCGGCGGCTGGACTTTGATCCCCGGAAACCCCTTTTCGATGATCAGGGAAGAGGTGCCCTTTGAGCCCTTCGAACGATCCGTGACGACTGTGACAATCAACAGAGCGGCGTGCTGCGCCGACGTGACGAAATGCTTGGCGCCGTTGACTACGTAATAATCTCCGTCTTTCGCCGCCGAAGTGATCTGCGCGCCGGCGTCGGAACCGGCTTCGGGTTCGGTCAGACAGAAGGCGCCCAGAGCCTCGCCGGTCGCCAGGGACGGCAGATACTTCTTCTTCTGCTCATCCGTGCCGAAGCGCAGGATCGGATATCCGATCAGGGAATTCGTCACGGAAATGATCACCCCGACGGAGGCGTCCACGCGCGAAAGCTCCTCGACTGCGATGCAATAACTGATCGTATCCAAGCCTGCGCCGCCGTATTCTTCCGGCAAAAAAATGCCGCAGAAACCCAATTCTGCGAGTTCTCTCAACTGCGCTTCCGGAAACAAGGCGTCTCTGTCGCGCTCCGCGGCACCGGGTGCAAGCTTTTCCAGAGCGAAATCCCGGGCGGTCTTGCGAATCAGCTCGTGATCCTCAGTAAATTTCAAGTCCATAGAGTGAAAATTTATGTCCCAATCGTCTTTCGGAGTAGGGATCGCCCATCCCGTTCGATGACTATTTGTAATCGTAAAATCCCTTGTTGTTCTTCCTGCCTAAACGCCCTTCCGATACCATTTTTTCAAGCAACGGGCAGGGGCGATACTTTTCATCCTTGAAGCCTTCGTAAAGCACCTTCAGGATGGAGAGACACACATCCAAGCCGATGAGATCCGCTAGAGTCAGCGGCCCCATGGGATGTCCCATCCCCAACTTCATCACAGTGTCTATCGCTTCGCGCGTCCCGACACCCTCCTGCAGGCAGTAGATGGCTTCGTTGATCATCGGCATCAGAATGCGGTTGGCGATGAATCCTGGAAAATCTTCCGAACGAGCCGGCGTTTTTCCCATCTTACGCGCCAGCTCTTCGATGATGTCGTATGTTTCCGCCGATGTCTTCTTCCCGCAGATGATCTCCACCAGCTGCATCATCGGCACCGGATTCATAAAGTGCATCCCGATGACTCGATCCGGGCGTTTGGTCTGCGCCGCCAGTTCCGTGATGGAAATCGAAGAAGTGTTGCTCGCCAGAATGGCTTCGCGCTTGGCGGTCTTGTCCAGCCGGCGGAAGATATCCTTCTTCAGATCCGCATTCTCGAACACCGCTTCGATGATCAAATCCGCATTGGGGACGTCATCCCACGACGTCGTATAAACGATTCTTTTCAGAGCGTCCGTCATGCGGTATTCTGGGATGGATTTCTTCTCCACCTGACGGGACATATTCTTCTCGATCGTTGCGCGGGCGCGATCTAACGCTTCCTGCGTCTCATCTATTAGAATGACATCGAAGCCGGACTGCGAAGCGACATGAGCGATGCCGTTTCCCATCGTTCCCGCTCCGATCACAGCGATTTTCTTAATTTCAATCATTAGGTCCTCCAGAAGTTCTTAAGGTTCTTCGGATTCATTGCATTCATTCGATTGCAGAATTCAGCTCATCCTCATCGCTCCACAATCACGCATACGGCTTCGCCGCCGCCGATGCAGAGGGACGTCAGTCCGCGTTTCGCGCTGCGGTCCTCCATCGCATACAAGAGCGTCACGAGAAGGCGTGCGCCGGAAGCTCCGATGGGATGCCCCAGGGATACTGCGCCACCGTTCACGTTCACTTTCGCGGGATCCAGTCCCAGGTTGCGGTTATTGATGATGGCGACTACCGAAAACGCTTCGTTGATCTCGAATAGATCAATATCCTTCGTCTCCAATTTCGCCTTTTCCAGCGCTTTCTTGATGGCATAGGTCGGTGCCGTGGTGAACCACTCCGGATCTTGACTCGCGGTGGCGTGCGCCACGAAGCGCGCCAGCGGTTTCACTCCGAGAGACTTGGCTTTCTCCGCCGCCATAACAACGACCGCTGCGGCTCCGTCGTTGATCGAAGAAGCATTCGCGGCGGTGATCGTGCCGTCCTTCACGAAAGCCGGCTTAAGCGTGGGGAATCTATCCACTTTCGCTTTCCCCGGTTCCTCATCTTCGGAGACCACCGTCACAGCGCCTTTTTTATCCACGATTTCAACTGGCGCAATTTCCGCTTTGAATTTTCCGTCGGCGATGGCCTGCAGCGCTCGGCGGTAGGATTCCGCAGCGTAGGCATCCTGTTCCTCCCGCGTGATCTTATAGGTCTTTGCGCAGAGTTCGCCGGCGTTGCCCATATGGAAGTTATTGTAGACGTCCCAGAGCCCGTCGAAAATCATGCCGTCAATCAACTGAGCGTTTCCCATTCGGAATCCGGTGCGTCCGTTCAGGGAATAGTAAGGCACCAAACTCATATTCTCCATTCCGCCGGCGACGACGATGTCAGCATCGCCGCACTGGATGGCTTGAGCCGCCAGCATAACCGATTTCAGTCCCGATCCGCAGACTTTATTGACCGTCATAGCGCCGGCGGAACGAGGGATGCCGGCGTAGATCATCGCCTGACGAGCCGGCGCCTGCCCGACTCCCGCCGACAAAACGCAACCCATAATCACTTCGTCCACTTGTTCCGGTTGGATGCCAGCACGCTCCAAAGCCGCCTTGATCGCCACCGCTCCCAAACGCGGCGCGGGAACCGTCGCCAGCGATCCCAGAAAGGACCCGATGGGAGTCCGCGCCGCTCCAACAATGACAACTTCGCGTAGATTCGCCATATTTCCTCCGCTTATCTATGTTACAGCATTCATTCGATTAATCAAAGGTTTCCGGCATAAAATTGATGACTCCCCCCGTTTCCGTCACTCGCCCGACTTTAACACGAGGCGAATGCTCGAAGATCAGCAGATAGTTACCCTGCACGGCTTCCTTCAGCAATTCCTCCTTGAATTTGGCGGTATCCGCGGGGAAAAGATCGTACCCCATCACGTAGGGAACTTTGATATGAGATGAGGTCGGAATTAAATCCGCCAGAAAGAGAGCCTTTTCTCCTTCGGATTCAATCTCGATGATCTGATGAGCGCGTGTATGGCCCCCGGTTACCCGGGCGCGGATTCCCGGGATGATTTCCGCATCGCCGTCTATCAACTGAATTTGGTCGGTTGACTGCAGCGGTGCGATGTCATCCGGGTTGTAGCTGGCGTGAGTTCTAGAAGAAGGCGCCATGGCGTCTTCAAACTCTCCTTTCTGCATCACATAGCGCGCTCTGGGGAAAGTGGGTCGAATCACGCCTTCCAGATCTTTGTAGGTATTCCCGCCGATATGATCGAAGTGGAGGTGCGAGTTGATCACATAATCAATCTTCTCCGGCGGGACTTCCAACCTATGAAGCTCTGGAATCAGCCCACGGGGCAATTCAATTTGATAGATTTCGAGCTCTTTAGCTTCGTATTTCGAGCCAGTTCCGGTGTCGATCAGCACGTTGTGTTCCCCTGTCCGCACCAGAACGGGGTTGACGGAGAGGATGATGCGATTGCGATCATCCGCCGGTTCCAGGCGGTCCCAGATGACTTTGGGCACCACGCCGAACATAGCGCCGCCGTCCAGCCTGAAATAACCGTCGTGCAGTATATTGATTTCAAATTTTCCCAGCTTCATGGTAACTCCGTTTATTTAGCTGAACTGATCGTATCAGGATTTCAACAAGCTGCGCGCGATGACGATGCGCTGAATCTCCGACGTCCCTTCGCCGATTTCGGTGACTTTGACATCCCGGAACATCCGCTCGATGGGATACTCCTTCGTGTAACCGTATCCGCCGTGGATCTGCAGGCTCTTGATGCAGCAGCGGGTCGCGACTTCCGATGCGTAGAGCTTCGCCATCGAAGCCTGCGTGGAATAGCTTTTGCCGGCATCCTTCAGGCGCGCGGCATGATAGACCAGATGCCGCGCGGCTTCAATTTCCGTCGCCATATCCGCCAGGAAGAACTGGATCGCCTGGAAATTGCTGATAGGCTGATTGAACTGTTTGCGTTCCCGACTGTATTTCAGGGCTTCATCGAAAGCGCCCTGAGCGATGCCCAACGCCATCGCTCCGATCGAAATGCGCCCGCCGTCCAGGATGGTCATGAACTGCTTGAACCCTTCGTTTTCCTTGCCTAAGAGGCTGGATTCCGGCACGCGGCAGTTTTCGAAGATCAATTCCGCGGTGTCCGATCCGCGGATCCCCAATTTGTGGATTTTCTTCCCTACGCTGAAACCGGGGGTGCCGCGCTCGATCAAAAAGGCGGAGATGCCCTTGACGCCTTTTGAGCGATCCGTCATAGCGGTGATCACCGACGTCAACGCGCAAGATCCGTTGGTGATGAACATCTTCGTCCCGTTGATCACCCAGCCGCCCTCCACTCGAACCGCCGAGGTTTCTGTGCCGCCTGCGTCGGATCCGGCATTGGGTTCCGTCAAGCCGAAAGAACCGAGCTCCTCGCCGCTGCACAATCGCGGCAGATACTTCTTCTTCTGCTCTTCGGTGCCGAAAAGATAGATGGGATTGGCGCCGAGCGAGACGTGCGAGGCGAGGGTGATGCCGGTGGATGCGCAGACTCTGCTCAGCTCTTCCACGGCGATGATGTAGCTCAGGGTATCCATGCCGGCGCCGCCGTATTCTTCCGGGAAGATGATGCCCATCAACCCCAATTCGCCCATGCTCTTCAGAACGTCCGGATCAATAAACTCCTGCTCATCGAATTTCGCCGCTCGAGGTTTGACCACTTCCTGAGCGAAATCGCGCACAGTCTTCTGCAGCAGTTCCTGTTCTTCGGTGAGAAACATCCTGGATCCCTTCTTGATTCTATTTCGATTTTACTTTTCCCCAGGTGCAACTGCTCTTTTGCTCTGGAACCAGTTCAAAAATTCGTCCACGCCCGCCGCCGCCAGCAGAAAAAGCGCCGGATACATCGGCATTCGGTAACGCGGCACCACAATCGTCAGGCTGAAAAGAGCCGTGAAACACAGAATCTGCAGGAACCAGACCGACCACTCCTTCCAGCGGCTGCGTATTCGGATCGCTCCATAAGCAGCGAAGACCAATGTCAACAGCCAGGGTCCCAGATACCAGATGCTGCCGGTCAAGGAATGAGTCTTATCCCGCCACCAGTAATAGGAAAGCCGAGTCAGGCAGAGGCGCAGGTACTCGCCGGGATTCTCCCGGATGAATCGCTTGACCTCACCCGCGAAAAACCGGTCTCTCTGAATTTCATCCAGAGGATCCAGTTGCGAATCTATATAAGCGAGGTATTCCGGCGGCAGCTTCTCATCGGCGCACTCGTAGTCGAAATTCCGCACCGTGCCGGTGGCACCGGGATGATTGCCGCGCCAGAAATTATACGCAAAGGCGGAGCGCAGCGGCACGAAGGCGCCCAACCGTATGTA
>CAZUTK010000005.1:0-74572 GCA_964623265.1 uncultured bacterium
GACGATTTGGGACACGGGCAACTTCCCGTTCACCAAGCTGAGCACGGGCGACGGCGTTCCGGTTTCCGGCTGGGAGAACACGGGGGAGAGCTTCGATCTTTCGCCGGTCGCGGTGAGTGCGCCGTCGGAGTTCGCTCTGCGCGGGGCATACCCTAACCCGTTCAACCCTGCGACGCGGATTCGGTATGATCTGCCGGAGGCGGTCCGGGTCAGCTTGAAGGTGTACGACATCCAAGGGCGGCACGTCGCGGATCTGGCGAACGGTTGGCGTGAGGCGGGGGCTCACGAGGTGAGCTTCGATGCGTCGCAGCTGCCGTCGGGCGTCTATGTAGTGCGCCTGGAAGCGGGAGATTTCAGCGCCGCATCAAAGATTGTGCTGATGAAGTAATCTGATGTTCCATCACGGGCAGGCAGATCAGCCTGCCCGTGACTTTTATCGTGGCAAGAGACTGAGACAAAGGAGGCAGGATGAAGTGCAGTGCAGTTTCGATCATCTTGTTTGCGCTGGTGCTGACGGTCACCGTGGTGCAGGCGGCGGCGGTTCAGAATCTGGATCAAGCAGTGGCGGCGGTGGAGAGAGCTCTGCTGCCTGAAGGGAAAGAAGGGGTGATTCTGAAGGTTTGGGGTCCGATTACCGCCGGCACGGAAATTCGCGGGACGAAGGAGCTGGTTCTGACGGCGCCTTGCGAAGGCTACGCCGTTTACATAGACGATTATCCCAGGGCGAACTTGTTTCACGCCGTGCGCTACGCTTTCGTCGGATCGGGAGACGGGAAGGTGATCTCCGTCCAGGCGATGAGTCCGCCGTCTTCTGAGCGGAGTAACACGGGGCTTATTCCCTCGTGGAAAGTGATCGAGACTGACGCCTGGAAGAGGCTGATGGCGGCGGAAAATCGGTGTGCACCGATCCCTCCAACTTCGCCGCCGCCGACTCGCGCCGACCTCTGGGCGGTGCTGATGAACGGCGGCTATGATTCCGGCAACAATCATGTGCGCTATTGGAACGATCTCTCCAATATATACATTACTTTGAATTACACGTATGGCTACGCCGACGACCATATCATCGTGCTCTGTTCGGACGGAACCAATCCGGCGCCGGATCAATCCAACGGGCAGAATTCCAATCCCGACCTGGACAACGACGGCGATGCCGACATTATGTACTCCTGCATTTTGTCCAATGTGGATCTGGTGTTCGGCTGGCTGGCGACGCATCTGACCGCGGACGACAAATTGTTTATTTTCACGACGGATCATGGCAGTTCGGCGGGCGGATGGAATACGGTGCAGAACCTTTGGAACCACGAGGAGCTGACGGACGCGCATTTTGCGGAACTGCTGGCGGCGCTGCCGCAGTGCGAGATAATCTGCACGCTGGAACCCTGTTATTCCGGGGGATTTTTGGATAACATCGTGGTGCCGCCGGGACCGGTTGTGGCATCATCCGCTTGCCGTTATGATGAATCTTCCTGGGCGATGTCCAATCTCGAATACGACGAATACGTATTTCACTGGACGGCGGCGGTCAAGGGCAGCGATGCGTACGGCGTGCCGGTGAACGCGGATTACAACCACGATGGCATTGTTTCGATGACGGAGGCGTTTCAATACGCATATGAGCACGATATGGCTTCGGAAGAGCCGCAGTACGGGGATTATCCGCACGGCATCGGAGCAGGCATTTCGCTTTGGCCCACCGGACCCGGGCCGTTCCTGGTAGTGGCGGATCGGGTGCTGGATGATATCGGCGGCAACAACAACGGTGCTCCCGACCCGGGCGAGACCGTCAGCATGCTGGTGACTTTAAGCAATGTCGGAAACGGATCGGCGACGAACATTCAGGGGATTTTATCCAGCACCGATCCGTATCTGACGATCACGCAGAACTTTGCCTCTTATCCGAATCTGGGGCATTTCGAACAGGGGCAGGGGACTCCGGCTTACCAGATGGAGATCAGCGGTGCCTGTCCTCAGGGGATGACGGTGACGTGCAATCTGCATCTGGAAGCGGACAGCGCCTACACCAACGACGTCTTGATCGTCTTCGTGGTGGGGGATCCCATCTTCAACCCGACTGGACCTGACCAGCACGGATATCTAGCTTACGATCCCTTTGACATCCCGGAGCTTCCGCAGTACGAATGGGTGGAGATCAGCGCGGATTCGGGCGGTCCGGGGACGATGGTGCCTTTCATCAGCGACGATCAGACGTTCAGTTACGCTCTGCCCTTTTCCTTCCGCTATTACGGCGTAAATTTCGACTCGTTCACGGTGGCGACCAACGGCTGGATCGGGATGGGGGTGATTACGGCGGATGATTACTCCAATTCCGGTATTCCCAACGCCGATGGACCGCCGAATATGATCGCGGGGTATTGGGAGGATCTATCGCCGCAGCGCGCCAATTCCGGGAAGGTCTGGCGCTGGTTCGACGCCGCCGGTCATCGCTTAATCGTGGAGTATAATCACGTGGAGCAGTATGCGCCCACGGGCAGTTTCGAAACCTTCCAGGTCATCCTCTTCGATCCGGTGTCTTATCCGACCCCGACCGGGGATGGGCGGATCCTGTTCCAGTACAAACAGATGTCCGCCGCGGCGGCGGATGAAGGCACGATCGGCATCGAGAACGGCGCGGAAAACGACGGCTTGCAGTATTTCTTCGACGGCGCTTACGATCCCTGCGCGCATGCGGTCACCGAGCGGTTCGCTCTGCTGTTCACCACGGCGGCGCTGGTGCCGACGGTCACGGTTTCTCTGACGCCTTATGGGACTCCCATCCAGATCCCCGCCGGCGGTGGAAGTTTCAACTTCAACATCGCGGTCGCCAATCAGGAATCTGCGCCGCAGTCGTTTCAGGGCTGGTGCGATGTGACGCTGCCGAACGGCTCCACGTACGGTCCGGTGCTGGGTCCCATATCGCTGACCCTACCGTCCGGCGCATCCATCAACCGCGACCGCACGCAGTCCGTGCCGGCTTCTGCGCCCGCAGGAGCTTATTCCTATAATGCTCATGTGGGGAATTATCCATCTACGATCTGGTCCAGCGACAGCTTCCCCTTCACCAAGCTGACCACGGGCGACGGCGTTCCGGTTTCCGGCTGGGAGAACACGGGGGAGAGCTTCGATCTTTCGCCGGTCGCGGTGAGTGCGCCGTCGGAGTTCGCTCTGCGCGGGGCATACCCTAACCCGTTCAACCCTGCGACGCGGATTCGGTATGATCTGCCGGAGGCGGTCCGGGTCAGCTTGAAGGTGTACGACATCCAAGGGCGGCACGTCGCGGATCTGGCGAACGGTTGGCGTGAGGCGGGGGCTCACGAGGTGAGCTTCGATGCGTCGCAGCTGCCGTCGGGCGTCTATGTGGTGCGCTTGGAAGCGGGAGATTTCAGCGCCGCATCAAAGATTGTGCTGATGAAGTGAACAAGACAGGCGGAAATCTACGACAGGGGACGCGGGTGCGCGTTCCCTGTTTTTTTGTTGCACTGCAACAAATTCTATAGAAAAAATGTAGTAACGGAAGTGTCAGATTAAAAGACTTCAAGCGATAAAATTCACATTGTGAAATTTTTCAATTTAGTGCTTGATTTCCCGCGCGTCTTTTATTACCTTGTTGCCGACGGAAGAAATACGACAATTATGTTGCAAATATGTTGCAACGGGAACATCGCGCGGGGAATGCCCTTCGATCCGACCTCCGAATGGGGGCACGTTGACATCCGGATCCCCCGAAGATAAACGACGAGAACACCCATGCCGATCCTCCTATCCGACGATACCGTTTCCCTCGAATTCATCCGCAAAGTGGAAGAGATCAGCGGCGAGAATTTCAGCCAATGCATGCAATGCGGCACCTGTTCTGGAATGTGCCCGATGATCGGGCAGATGAATCTGACGCCTCGCCGCCTGCTGTTGCTGACCCGGTTCGGACAGAAGGAGACGGTGCTGGGCGCCAACACCATCTGGCTGTGTGCCTCGTGCCACAGCTGTCTGGTGCGCTGTCCGCGCGGTTTGGATCTGCCCAAAATCATGGAGGCGGTGAGGCAGATCGTCTTGCGCACCAATGAGAATTATCTCGAGCCTTTCGAGGTGCCGGACGAGATTTTGGAAGGTGTGCCTCCGATCGCACTGGTGAGCTGTTTCCGCAAACACACGGCGTAAGGTTGAAGATGAAAATAGGCTACTACCCCGGTTGCACTCTGAAGTCGCACGCGAGAAATTTGGAACGATCGGCGCTGCATTCGCTGGCGGTTTTGGGCGTCGAAGTGGAAGAGCTGGAACGCTGGAACTGCTGCGGAGCCGTTTATTCGCTGGCGGACGATGATTTGATCCACATTTTGGCGCCGGTGCGGGATCTCATCCGCGCCAAAGATCAGGGTTTCGATACCGTGATGACGCTCTGTTCGATGTGCTACAACACGCTGGCTCGCGCCAATTTGTTGATGAAGCACGACGAAGTCAAGCGCAAGACCATCAACACTTTTATGGAAGAAGAGAGCGATTATTCGGGAGAAGTCGAAGTCGTTCACTTGTTGAATTATTTGCGCGACCGCGTCGGGTGGGATAAGGTGCGAGCCGCGGTGCGCCAACCGCTGCATGGTCTGAGGCTGGCACCATACTACGGCTGCACATTGACCCGTCCCCGCGAGGTTTCCATAGATCCGGCGGTGGATCCGGTCGTGTTCAAGGATTTTGTGGAAGCGCTGGGGGCGGAATACGTGGATTTCAGCCGAGCCGCGGATTGCTGCAGCTCCTATCAGATGATTTCGAATCCGGAGGCGGCGCTGGAGACAGCCGCAGGAATCATCGCTTCCGCCGAAGAAAAGCAGGCGGAGGCTCTGGTGCTGAGCTGTCCGCTTTGCGAATATAATTTAGGACGCAGGCAGGGGGATATCATCCAGAAGCATCAGGAATTGAAGCCGCTGCCGGCCTATTATTTCACTCAGCTTCTGGCGGTCGCTCTGGGGCTGGATGCCGGGATCGCGCAATTCTCGACGCATGGAGCGAATGCTTCGGGACTGCTGGAAAAAAAGGGATTCATCAAAGCGACTTGTCTCTGAGGATAGAACCACGCAGGTACGTGCTGCCTGAAATAAACTTACTTAAGGAAATTTCTATCACCGGGATGAAACCCGGATCTAAGGATCAACGAGGCGTTCGATGAGCGTGAAAGAAAAGGCCGTTCAGGAACCGGAAATGCCGGTGGTGCAAGAGAATTTGATCCCCATCTATATCATGGGGAAAAGATACGATGTGCCGGAATCCCTGACGATCATGAAGGCGATGGAGTATGCCGGATACAAGTTCATCCGCGGCGCGGGCTGCCGCGGCGGCGTCTGCGGCGCCTGCGGGACGGTGTACCGGCTGCCGGGCGACTATCACATCCGAGTCGGGCTGGCTTGCCAAACGGTGGTGATTCCCAATATGTATCTGACGCAGATTCCGTTTTATCCCGCCAACCGCGCGGTCTTCGACTGGAACAGCATCAAGGGAGAGGCGGAGGAGGTCTATAAAGCCTATCCTGAGCTGTTTCGCTGTCTGGCGTGCAACGCCTGCTCGAAGGTTTGTCCGATGGATATCCCGGTCATGGATTACATCGCGGCGATCAAGCGCGGGGATCTGGATAAGGCGGCGGAGATTTCGTTTGACTGCATTCAGTGCGGATTGTGCGCCACGCGCTGCATGGGGGAGATGGCGCAGTATCACATCGCGCAGATGGTGCGCCGTTTGCGGGGCCGTTTTATCTCCAAGCCCAGCGCGCATTGCGACCATCAGGTGGAAGCCATCCGGTCGGGATATTACGACGGCTACATCAACGAATTGAAGGCGTTGGGGGCAGTGGATCCCTTCGCGGCGAAAAAAGGGGATGCAAATATCGAGAAGCTGAAGAAGCTCTACAAGGAGCGGGAAGAGGAGCCGCACACCGCGGACGATCGTTGGAAACCGCAGAGCGATTACGCTCTGTTGAAATAGGAAGACGTTGGACCGGCGCAGACCGCGCCGCACCGGCTGAGCTGCGAAGGGAGAATCAAGCCGGCGAAATTGAGAGGAAACGAGGAGAAATGGGCTATCCGGACGGATTAAAGCAGTTGATCAAGAGGGTGGAAGCGACCCGCCCCGAGCGGATCGCACGCAAGAAAGCCGGTCAGGAGTTTCCGGCGTTGAGCTTGGAAGATCGGCACAAGGTGTTGCACGCTTTTCACCCGGATGTCAAGGAAGAGGGGCGCCGGGAAATCACGGTGGGTCCGAATAAGGGGTACCGAATCTGCCATGAGATGGTGGATTTGCTGGAGGCGCGCAGCCGCGTCAATCCGGATAAGATTGACCTGACGCGTTGGGATTATGAAACGGATGTTCTGGTGATCGGCGGCGGCGGCGCCGGCACGGCTGCAGCTCTGCTGGCTCAGGAACAAGGCGCCAAGGTGATCATCGCCACCAAGCTGCGCCACGGCGACGCCAATACGATGATGGCGGAAGGCGGCATCCAAGCCGCCACGAAAGGGTGGAAGGATTCGCCTTACTATCACTACTTGGACGTGATGGGCGGGGGCCACTTCACCAATGTGCCGGAATTGGTGGAGAAGCTGGTCACGGAAGCGCCGGACGTCATCCGCTGGCTGCTGTCGCTGGGCTGCAACTTCAGCAAATATGAAGACGGCACTCTCCAGACGATGCACGGGGGCGGCACCTGCCGCAAACGGATGCATTTCGCGGCGGATATCACCGGCGCGGAAATGATGCGCACCATCCGGGACGAAGCCCGCAACCGCGTGAAGGATATCACCGTGCTGGAATTTTCGCCCGCCGTGGAATTGATTCTGAACGATAAGGGTCGCTGCGCCGGCGCGGTGCTTTACAATATGGAAACCGCCGAATACATCATCGTAAAGGCGAAATCGGTGGTGATGGCGACCGGCGGTAGCGGCAGGCTGCACGTGCAGAATTTCATGACCACCAACCACTATGGCGCCACCGCCGACGGGATTGTCCTGGGCTATCGAGCCGGCGTTCCGGTTTGCTTTCTGCACACCATCCAATACCATCCCACAGGCGTCATTTATCCGGAACAGGCGGAAGGCATCCTAATAACGGAGAAGTTCCGCGGCGCCGGAGCCAATCTGGTCAACGTGGACGGCGAACAGTTCGTATTCGAACGGGAGCCTCGGGACATTGAAGCCGCCTGCATCATCCGCGAATGCGTGGAGCGGGGCAAAGGCGTGCCCACTCCGACCGGCAAGTTCGGGGTCTGGCTGGACAGCCCCATGCTGGATTTGATGTTCGGTTCGGGATATGTGAAGAAGGAGTTCCCCGGCAAGCACATCTTGTACAGCCGGTTCGGCATTGACATCGGCAAGGAACCGATGCTGATTTACCCCACGCTGCACTATCAGAACGGCGGACTGGAGTTCAAGGCGGACGGTTCGACCCGCATTCCAGGATTGTTTGTAGCCGGGGAAGTCGGCGGAGGCGTGCACGGGGAGAACCGGCTGATGGGCAATTCCCTGCTGGACATCATGGTCTTCGGGCGCATCGCGGGGACCAGCGCCGGAAAGTATGCGCTGAATGATTTTCAGGATGGAAAGCTCACGTTGGATCACGTCAGAAAATATCACCAGGAATTAGAAAAAGCGGGAGTCGGACAGGATCGCATCGCGCCGATGCTGCTGCCGGATTATACGCTGGAGCACGTCAAGGCGAAGCAGTTGACGGCGCATTACGAGGGCACGCTTCGCTAAATGAATGCGAGTCGCGGGATGGTGCCGCGGCGTCGCAATAAAAACAATACAAATGATTTGTTTTTATTGTCAGGATAATTGTTATAATTATATCAATATATGAAGCTGCAGGAGAATTCATTCCGAGGCGAGGCGTGGAGAAGCTCAATCCCGAAGAACAGGACGGAACGATCGGGCGACGGCAGTGCGGCATTCCGGAGAAAGGGGTGCTCTTCCTCGTCTCTACGCCCCATCCAGCGGCTCTCTGCCTTCCCTTGCCTGCGAACTGCAGACGACTTCCGGATGAACTGCAACTTCTTTTGTGATACGAAGTCTGCAAGGACTTCAACGGACGTTGAAAAAACAGCATCTTCCTGTTGAAATTCACCCGGAAATTGCATATATTGCAGGGAGACAAATAAAAATATTCACAATACTTGTTATGATGTTAACAAAGAAGATAAAAAGAAAGTGGCGACATGGCATCCCTGAATGAACAGACCACCGTTCAGACTGAAAGAGAAAAGCCACGCGACGCTGTGGAATCCTCTCGTTCGTTCAACTTGCAGGTCATCGCGAAGAAGTTGGATTGGAAGAGAGGGTTCTTCATTTTTTTGGGTCTGGCGCTTTTCTTGGCGGTTTATTGCGCGCCGCCTTTTGCGGATGCTGTAGATCCTCAGGGAAAGCATTTCGTCCTCTCTCAGGAAGGGAAAGCCGCATTGGGGCTCTTCCTGCTGGCTTCCACCTGGTGGATTTTCGAGGTGGTTCCGATCGGCGTGACGGGGATCCTCATCGGAGTTGTGCAGGCGCTGTTTCTCATCCGCAAAGCGGACGTCGCGTTCAGCAATTTCTTCGATCCGTCGGTCTGGTTCATCTTCGCTTCGCTGGTCATCGGCAGGACCTTTACTAAAAGCGGGCTGACGCAGCGTATGGCGTATAATATGCTGGTGATGGTCGGCGAGAAGACCAGCATGATCTATCTGGGGTGTTTTGCGCTGATCGCGCTGCTCACGCTGCTGATGGCTCACACCGCCGTAGCCGCCACGGTCTATCCGCTTCTGGCGGCGATTTATTCCTTGTATCAGGAGGACAACCAGCCCACCCGTTTCGGCAAGGGGTTGTTCATCGGGATGGCGTTCGTGGCTGGGGCCGGCAGCATCGTGACGCTGTTGGGCGCCGCTCGCGGCGCCGTCGCCATCGGCTTCTTCAAGGATATGGCGGGACGGGAGATTTCGTTTGCGGAGTACACCTATTACCAGCTCCCCATCGGATGGATTATGGTTCTGCTGCTTTGGGCGTTTTTCATGATCTTCTTCAAGCCAGAGCGGAAGACCATCCCGGGACTGCGCGAACGGGCGAGAGGGCTGGCGGCACGGCTGGGTCCGATGAAGAAGGTGGAATGGCAGACTCTGATCATCGTTCTGGCGGCGATTCTCATTCTCAGCCTGAGGTCTTTTATACCCGCCTTGATGCCGTTGGACAAGACGGGCATCATTCTGGTGACCACGCTGCTATTTTTCCTTCTGAAGATTCTGACGCTGCAGGATCTGGAGGAGATTCCTTGGAACATCATATTGCTTTTTGGCGGAGCGATGAGCATCGGCTTTTGCCTCTGGCAGACGGGGGCGGCAAGCTGGCTGGCTGTGCATTGGTTGACTTTGTTCCAACATGCGCACTGGTTTCTCTTCATCATGGGCATCGCCTTTTTCGTGTTGATCATGACCAATTTCATTATGAATGTGGCGGCGATCGCCATTTCGATGCCGATCGCTCTGGTGATCGCTCCCTACCTTGGTGTAGCGCCGGAAATCGTGCTCTTCGCTTCCCTGGTGACGGCGGGTATGCCCTTTATGTTGTTGATCGGGGCGGCGCCCAACGCCATAGCCTACGAGAGCAGACAATTCACATCTGCTGAATTTTTGCGCGCCGGGATCGTCGCCAGCGTCTTGCTCCTGCTGGTGTTGGGAGTATTCATTCTGGTGATCTGGCCTCTGATGGGGATGCCGGTTCTGGCGAAGTGACAGTTCGCTTACGGCGGGATAACTGCGCATATCGGGATGGCGGAAGAATCGAAAAACACCGCGACGGCGGGCGGCAGGATCCTCCGGGATCGGTATTATCGGGAACTGCTGCGCAAGAATCTGTTGCGTCTGGCGTTCACCTATCTCGCCCCTCTCGTTCTCCTGACCATCTATTTTTACGCGCAATATGTGAATATATCCCGGGAGAGCCGGGCGCACCATCTGAAATCCGTGGCGGAGCATCAGGCGAATACTCTGGATCTGTTTTTGAATGAGCGCGTCGTCAATCTCGCCAATTTGATTGACGATCCCAAGTTGAAGATTCCGCCAACCGGCGGCGCGATGGAAGTGATGCTGCACCAGTTGAAGAAAAACAGCGATACATTCACGGATGTGGGTTTTTTCGATTCGACCGGCGTGCAGCTCGCCTACGAAGGTCCCTTGCCTTTTTTGGAGAACCGAAATTATTCCACGGAACCGTGGTTCGTCCGCTTGCGGGGGAAGGACGATCACTTCATCATTACGGATAACTATCTCGGATTCCGGCAAAAGCCGCATTTCACGATTGCGGTGAGCCGCGAAATTCAGAATCGCTACGTGGTATTGCGCGCGACGTTGGATCCGCAGAAGTTTTATGAATACGTCATTGCGCAAGAAGGCTTGAGCGATGTGGATTTGTCGGTGGTCAACCGCGATGGGATCTATCAATTGGTGTCGCCGAAGATCGGGCTGCCGTTGGAGAGCTCATCGGTAGTGCCGCCGTTGTCGCCGCGCCTGGGCTGGTTGAATTCCCGCGGGGAAGCGAACTCGGGGGAATTCGCTTACGCCTGGCTGCGGAACGCGGATTGGGCGGTCATCGCCAGACCCTCTGGAGAGAGCGAAAAGATTCCTCTGTTCAGCAGCCGAATGGGGATTCTAGTCTTTTCCGCCGTGATCATTTTCGGCGTGCTGTCCGTGATCGTCATCCGTTCGAAGAAGCTGGTGGAGCTGCAGATTGAGAAGGAGATTACCAAGGCGCAGTTCGAACATGCCGCCAAGCTGGCGTCCGTGGGGGAGTTGTCCGCCGGCATCGCGCACGAGATCAACAATCCGCTGGCGATCATCGCGGAAGAGGTCGGATTGATCAAAGACCTGATGAATCCGGAGTTCAAGACGGGCACCGCCTTCGAGGATTTAAAGCCTCACCTCGACAACATCCACGACGCGGTCTTCCGTTGTCGCGACATCACCCGCAAGCTGCTGAGTTTCGTGCGCAAGACGGACATCAAGCTGAAGCCGCACCACATCAATATGTTGATTGACGAAATCGTGGATGCCTTCTGGATACGCGAGATGGAAGTATCCAACATCGTCATAGAGAAGAGATACGCCGCGGATCTGCCGGAGATCGTTACGGACGGGAATCAGCTCAAGCAGATCTTTTTGAACATTCTGAATAACGCCGCGGACGCAATCACTCCGCCCGGAAAGATTACGATATCCACCTCCTATGCGGATGACCACATCTCCGTCGCCATCTCGGATACAGGCAAGGGCATCACTCAGGAACAGATGGAGAAGATTTTTCTTCCGTTTTATACGACCAAGGAACCGGGGAAGGGCACCGGTTTAGGGCTGTCGGTGAGCTACGGGATCGTGAAGAGTCTGGGGGGGAAGATCCTGGTCGAAAGCATTCCGGGGAAGGGGAGCGTTTTCACGGTGGTGCTGCCGGTAAAATAGAGAAGAAGAAATAAAGGGAGAGGCCGGTTATGGCATTGGAGAGAGTGAAAGATATCATGTTGTCTCTGGACGACTACGCCGTCGTGGGGATGGAAGCCACGATGGTGGATGCGTTGTGCGCTCTGGAGGCGGCGCAGAAGAAACTTCCGCCGGATCGCCAGCCCCATCGCGCCGTTCTGGTGGTGGACGACAAGGGCAACATCGTCGGGAAGTTGGGGCATCTGGCATTCTTGAAGGGACTGGAGCCGAAATACGACAAGATCGGCGACATCAACGTGCTTTCCCGCGTCGGACTCAGCCAGGAATTCATCAATTCCATGCTGGACAATCTGAGTCTCTGGAAGGAGAGCTTTGAGGATTACGTGCAGCGGGCTCGCAGGACGAAGGTGAAAGATGTGATGCACTCGGTTGTAGAGAGCATCTCAGAAGACGCGCCGTTAAGCGAAGCGGTGCATAAACTGGTCATGTATCAGACCCTATCCCTGCTTGTCACTCGGGGCGAAAAGGTCGTTGGGATATTGCGGCTGTCCGATCTCTTTTCCGTGATCGCGCATATCATTCGGAAGAAAGTTGGCTGCGGTGAAGAAACAAGCCAGGAGAAGTGACCCTATGCCGAAAGTGCTGCTAATTGATGATGAGGACAAGTTTCGGACGTCCCTTGCCGACCGCCTCAAACTGCGAGGATATGCGAACATCGCCTTGAACAGCGGTACGGACGTCGTCAAAATCATCCGCAAGGATCCTGAGATTGATGTTGTGGTGCTCGATCGTCAAATGCCGGGCATCAGCGGGGAGCAGGTATTGCGAGAGATCAAGCAATACCGTCCCGAGTTGCAGGTCATTATGCTGACGGGGTACGGCAGTGTGGCGTCGGCTATGGAAACCGGGCGTCTGGGCGCTTTCGCCTACCTCGAGAAGCCCTGCGATTTCGACCAGTTGATCGAAACGATCGAGCGGGCGCGCAAGGACAAGGCGCGTGTGCTGGAGAAATACGAGATCGCTGAAATCCAGAAGGATTCCCTCCTGAAATGGTGCTGGGGCAGACACAATTACCGTCCGGGGATCATCCTGTTGGGCGTTCTGATTTTCGCCGCAACGATTCTGATGCCCACTCCGCGCAGGCTGATCGAGATTCTCTCCACTCCGAAGCGGGCTCAAGTTCTAAATCCCACGACGGGCAAGATGGTGGATGATCCCAGCGATCCGATCACCGGCTATGCGAGTTTCCGGAAGATGAAGGCGGGGGAGTCCATCGCCGAGTACTACAGTCGTTCCAATAAGCTGGAGAAGACCGTCAGGGACGAATTCGGCAAGAAGGTGGAGGTGCGCACTCTGACCGCGCAGGAAGCCGCCGTGAAGGCGAAAGTGATGCTGGGGACGCTCTTCGTGGCGGCGCTTTTCTGGGCGACGGGCGCCATTCCCATCGGCATCACCGCGCTGGTGGTGGGCGTCTCGATGTACTTCATGGGCGTGATGCAGCCGGATGACATTGCACAGGCGTACGCCAAGGATGCGGTGATCTTCATCTTCGGGGTGCTGGCGGTGGCGATCGCCATCAGCAAATCCGGTCTGGACAAACGCATCGGGCTATTGCTGCTGGGACCTTCTAAATCGCTGCCGCGATTGATGTTCTTGTTCCTGCCTATGATTGGGATCGCCTGTTCCTTCCTCTCGGAACACGCGCTGGTGGCGTTCATCATGCCGCTTTTTATGTTCGTCTACGCAGCTTCCGTGCGGGAGGCGGGGGTCGAGGAGGACGCGCCTCTTGCGGTGATGCTGGTGCTGTCGCTCTGTTTCGCCGCCAACTGCGGCGGGCCCGGCTCGCCGGCGGCCGGGGGGAGAAACGCCGTGATGGTGGCGATTCTAAGTGATTACGGGGTGGCGCCGTCTTTCGCGCAGTGGGTGAAATTGGGTCTGCCCTATGTGCCGGTGATGTCGCTGGTCATCGCCACATACTTTTTTCTCGTATTTCGGGGGAAAATCAAGGCGAAGAAGTTGAATGTCTCCTCGATGGTCAAGCAGGCGGCGGCGAAGATCGGGCCGATGAATCGAAATGAATACATCACCGCCGTGATTCTGATCTTGTTGATCACCCTCTGGATCACCGCCAGCGATAAGCTGGGGATGGGCGGTCCAGTGATCCTGGCGCTGGTGCTCTTGAATATTTTCCGGATCGTCACTTGGGGGGACATCACCAAGATCCACTGGGAAGTCGTGGCGCTGTACGCCAGCGCCAGCGCAATGGGTAAGGGGCTTGCCGTCACCGGTGCGGCTCTGTTCATGGCGGATGTGTTCGTCGGGTGGTTGCCGGAATTTCTGCGGACCGGTACAGGATTGGCAGTCGCCAGCAGCATCTTCACAGGGATCACCACTCAGTTTATGAGTGACGGGGCGACGGTATCCGCCATCGGGCCGGTGGTGGTGCCGATGGCGACGCTGACGGGCACGCACCCTTGGATGGTGGGCTTGGGGGCGGCGTTCGCTTCGTCTTTCGCGCATATGATGATCATCGGCACACCCAACAACGCCATCGCCTTCACGATGGCAAGAGACCCGGTCACCGGCAAGCAGTTGGTGACATTAGGGGATTTCTTCAAGCATGGCTTTGTCGTCCTGCTGCTATCCTGGGCGGTGCTCTGGATCTGGCTGTTCTACGGGTACTGGCGCTGGATCGGGTTTTAAGAGAAAGTGAGAGAAAGATGCCGGACAAAATCAAACTGCTCATCGTGGACGATGAGGTGAAATTTCTCGATTCCATCGCACAACGTTTGGAGATGCGCGGGCTGCATGTGACCAAGGCGAGCAACGGGCAGGACGCCGTGCAATTCGCCCGCAATCAGAAGTTCGATCTGGCGCTGCTCGATCTGAAGATGCCCGGGATGGACGGCAAGCAGGTGCTGGAAATCCTGAAGAAGGAACACAAGCACATCGAGGTCATCATCTTGACGGGGCACGGATCGCTGGAATCCGCCGTGGAATGCACGAAGCTAGGCGCCTACGGATATCTTCCCAAACCCTATGAGCTCGACAGTCTGCTGGAGATTCTGAAAGAAGCCTATGAAGCCCGCCTGAAGAAGAAATTCGAGTTCGATCAGGAGAGGATGGAGAAGATTATGAAGCTGGCGACCGGCAGCAGCCCACTGGGTATCCTGCGATCTCTGCGGGAACTGGATGATGACGAAAAATAAGACATGGGAGCGGCGTTTTTATCGGCAGATCGGAACCCTTCCGGGCTGATGCGAAGTTCACTTATTGAGTATGCGGGGCGAGTTCAGGCTCCGATTTCAACCGGCGACGATTTAAAAGACGGGGAGAGGACAGATGGCGGTCATAGCTCTGTTCAGCGGATCCTACTGCCACGGCGAAGAGGCGGCGGAAGCCCTGGCGAAAAAACTGGGATATCCGTGTATCGAAAAGCAGGTGCTCGCCGAGACGGCTAGCCGGTACTCTCTGTCAGCGGACAAGATTCAGAGGGCGATTCAAGGTCCTCCGCCGCTTTTCGCCTCCAAATATCATCGGGAAAGGACGGTGATACTGTCCCGTTTGAAAGCGGTGCTGGCGGAATTCATCCAGCCGGATCGGGTGATCTGCCATGGGTGTCTGAGCCATCTGATTTCCCGGGACATCACTCATGTCCTGCGGGTGCTCCTCATCGCCAATCAGGATTACCGCGTGCAGACGGCGATGACCGCCGCGAAACTCTCCCGAAAAGAGGCGGTCAAGCAGATCAAGAAGGACGATGAGGCGAAGGCGCAGTGGACGCAGTTGTTGTTCGAAAAAGCGCCTTGGGATCCGAGCCTTTACGATATCGTGCTCCCCATGCATGAGACTTCGGTTGAGGAGGCGGTTCGGATTATCGCCGAAAACAGCGCTAAAGAGGCCGTAGCGACGACTTCGCAATCTCGGCAAGCCGCCGCGGATTTTCTGCTTCAAGCCCGCGTTGAAACGGCGCTGGGCGAAAAAAGCGACGGGCTGGAAATCCGGTGCACGGACGGGCAGGTTACACTTGTGATCAACAAGACCGTCCTGCGGCTGGATCCATTTCAGGAAGAAATCCGGCAGATCGCTGCTGCGGTTCCCGGAGTGAGAAAGGTGGAGACGAAAGTGGGTCCGAAGTTCAATCAGCCCAGCATCATCCGCGATGTGGATCTCGAGTTGCCGAAGAAGGTTCTTCTGGTGGACGACGAAGTCGAGTTCGTGCATACTCTTTCGGAGCGGTTGCAGACCCGCAATCTGGGATCGTCCGTCGTGTACGACGGGGAGCAGGCGCTGAATTTCGTCGCCACGGAGGAGCCCGAAGTGATGGTGCTGGATTTGAAGATGCCCGGGATTGACGGCATTGAAGTTCTGCGCCGGGTCAAGCACGACCATCCCAATGTGGAGGTGATTATCCTGACGGGACACGGATCGGAGCGGGAGGAGGCGTTGGCGAAGGAGCTGGGGGCTTTTGCTTATCTCCATAAGCCCGTCAACATTGACGTGCTGGCGAAGACGATGAAGGAAGCCTATCGCAGGATCAGCGAGAAGAAGGCGTCCGCGGGCGGTGAATCCGGGAAGAGCTCCGCGAATTCGTCATCGTGAGTCAACCTATGCCTTTCGCATCCGCGCAAAGAGACGATTCCGCCGCCGAGAAATCGGTGCACGGCGAACAGACGCGCTACCGTCGGCTGTGGTGGTATTCCGTGATCCTGATGGCGCTGGTTTCGCTGACGCCGCTGGTCATCCTGACCTTCGTCAACATCCACCAGGCGCAGAAAGCCATCCGCGAGGAGATGCGTTTCCCCATCGCGCGGCTGTTGTCCAATACCAAGAAGGCGCTGGAGTTCGTGATTGCGGAGCGGAAATCCGCTCTGCGGCTGGTCATCAGCGAAAAAGCATATGAGGAGCTGGCGAGCGATGAGGGGCTGGCGCAGGCTTTCAATAACCTGAAGGAATCGTTCGGCGGGTTCGTGGATCTCGGGCTGGTGGATGCAGATGGCAATCAGAATTTCTACGTTGGACCCTATGACCTGAAAGGCAAGAACTACCGGGACCAAGCCTGGCTGCACGAAGTGCGACTGCGCGACGTGTACGTCAGCGACGTCTTTATGGGCTTCCGGAATTTTCCTCACTTCATCATCGCCGTCAAGCAGAACTCCGCGCGTGGCGGATCTTACGTCCTGCGCGCGACGATTGATATGCACCTTCTCAACCAGCAGATCACCGCTCTGGATCTGGGACCTTCCAGCGACGTTTTCATCGTCAACGCCGACGGTATCCTGCAGACCAATTCCCGCTTCCACGGCAAGATTCTCGAACCCTGCACGATCCCGCTTCCCAAGTATTCCGACACCGAAATGATCCAGGAGTTTACC
Organism: uncultured bacterium; assembly: GCA_964623265.1. Classification (GTDB taxonomy): domain Bacteria; phylum Electryoneota; class B3-LCP; order B3-LCP; family B3-LCP; genus CAZUTK01. Next base: position 16,807 of record CAZUTK010000005.1, read on the forward strand.
GAGAAGGGTCAATCTTTTCTTCTGGGCTACGCGTTCATCGAAAAATCGCCGTTCATTCTGATGATCATCCAGAATCAGAAGGATTTGATGCCGAACTGGCTCGCCCGCCGGCAGGATCCCTTCTGGTTTCTGGCGGGCAGCAGCGTTCTGATTTTGCTGGTTGTACTGGGGGTTTCCACCTATACGGTGCATCGGATCCGCAGCGCCGACATCCGCCGGGCGAAGGCGTTTCACAATCTGGAATATACGAACAAGATGGCGTCCATCGGGAGACTCGCCGCCAGCGTGGCGCATGAGATCAACAACCCCATCGCCATCATCAATGAGAAAGCCGGATTGCTGAAGGATATGGCGACCCTGACGCCTGATTTCACGCAACGCGAGAAGGTGCTGAAATTGTTGGATTCCATCCACAATTCGGTGGAACGTGTCAGCACCATCACGCATCGTCTGCTGGGATTTTCCCGGCGGATGAACGCGCACATGGAGCTGATTGACCTGCCGTCTTTGCTGAAGGAAGTCCTGAGTTTTCTGGGCAAGGAGCTGAGCCATCGCAACGTTTCCGTCACCTTCGAGGTTCCGGATAATTTTCCGGCGGTGGAAAGCGACCGCGGGCAACTGCAGCAAGTGTTCCTGAATATCATCAACAATGCGATCGCCGCGATCAAGGAAGGCGGCTGGATCCGATTCACTCTGCTGGAGGTGGAGGCGGGCGGGGTGGCGGTGAAAATCTGCGACAACGGCACAGGGATTTCCCCGGAGGATCTGAAACACATCTTCGAGCCTTTCTTCTCCACCAAGGGGGAATTCGGCACAGGACTGGGTCTTTCCATCACCTATGACATCATCAAGAAGCTGGGGGGGGAAATTCAGGTGGAGAGTCAGCTGGGGAAGGGAACCTGTTTCACAATCTTATTGCCGCGTCAGAAGGCTTAAGCGGGAGAGCACGATGCAGAAAATCCGCGTCCTGTTGATTGACGATGAAGAGGAATTGGTTTCCACGCTGGTGGAACGTCTGGATATCCGCGGCGTGCAGGCGGAGTGCGTCACCAACGGGACGGAGGCGTTCGCACGATTGCGGGAGTCGTCTTTCGATGCAGCGGTTATTGATTTGAAGTTGCCGGGGATGAGCGGCATTGATGTGATGAAGAGGATCAAATCGGAGCACCCTGAAATGGTCATCCTGTTGACCACCGGTCACGGATCCGTCAGCGAAGAGCACGAGGGAATTCCGCCGGAAGCCGCAGATGTTCTTTACAAGCCGATTGACATCGAAGTCCTCGTATCTAAATTGAAAAGCTCTCTGCGGGAGGGGAAGTGACGGAATCGAAGGCGAGAGAATGGCTTAACGAGCGCGGACTGGCGTTTTTCGGGAAGATCACCGCCAGCGTCACTCATGAGTTGAACAACGTGATGTCCATCATCGAGCAGGTTTCCGGGTTGCTGGACGACCTCTGCGCGGGTGCCGAGAGCGGCAGGCCGCTGGAGCCCGAGAAAATCCGGGGGATTTCCGAGCGGATCGGCAAACAAGTGGAACGCGGGGTGAGTATCATTCAGAGGATGAACAAGTTCGCTCACAGTGTGGACGAACCGGTCAAGAACTTCGACCTCGTTGAGCTGACGGAGAATCTCGTGGAGTTGTCGCGGCGATTCGCGGGATTGCGCAAGCTGAAGATCGAGTGGCGCCCCCCCGATGCTCGCGTGATGCTTGTAAGCAAGCCCTTCCTGCTGGAGCAGGTTATTTTCATGGGGATAGATGCGGCGATGCAGAGGTCCCGCCGGGAGGGTGTGATCCGGATCGAGGTCCAGCCGGATGCTGCGGGGGCGCGCGTCGGGATCTCGACGGAGGCGGAAGCCGACGCGGAGACCGGGATTCCGGATGCGACGGATTCCGATTTTGCGGCGTTACTCTGCGCCGAACTGGCGGCGGATCTGAAAGCCGGCGCGGCGAACGGGAAATGGAACTGGGAACTTCTGCTTCCTAATTTCAGCGCGGAGGTATCGAAATGAGCGATGGAAAAGTGCTGCTGGTGGATGACGAGATCGAGTTCACGCAGGCTCTGGCGGAAAGGCTGGAGACGCGGGGGCTGAAGGTGGATGCCGTCAGCAGCGGAAAGGATGCTCTGCAGAAAGCGAAGGGGGGATCCTACGACGCGGTTTTTCTGGATTTGGCGATGCCGGAAATGGACGGCATCGAAACGCTGAAGAGACTTCTGGCGGAGAATCCCGATCTGCAAGTGGTGTTGTTGACCGGCCATGCGACGGTGCAGTCGGGGATTCAGGCGGTCAAGCAGGGAGCGATGGATTTTCTGGAGAAGCCCGCCAAGCTGGATGTCATCCTGGAGAAGATCAAGCAGGCGAAGACCAACCGGATTCTCCTGATCGAGAAGCAGAGCGAAGAGAAGATCAAAAAGATCATGGGGAAGATGGGCTGGTGAAAAACGGACGTCAGAACAGCCTGTACCCCATCGTGAACATCGGTTCCACCCAGAGGGTGGAATTGTCACCATCGTAAAAGAGGTTCATTCTCACCGTGACATCCACGGAAACGCGGGGATGAAACAGGAAGAAGAGCCCCGGCGAGAGATGCGCGCCGATGGCATCGGAAGGGTCGCGTTCTTCGCGGATGGTGCCTTTCAACGGTTCAGTCGTGCTGTAGATTTCATAATTGCCTTCCACCATGCCGAAGTGGACGTAGTCCATTCCGACGCCGAGATAGAGGAAATTGCTTCGATCGGTGGGGAAAAGCCGTCGAATTTCCAGGGAAGCCGCGTAAAAATCCGCTTTCACGTCCCAGACGTCCGGGGAAAGCGCCGCCAGCGTATCCGTCATCCAGTAATAACGTTCCGTGTTGAGTTTGGAATACCCGCCCGTCAGCATCACCTGCGCATTCCAGTCGAACCAGTAGAGCAGTGATACGCCTCCGCCTAGACTGGCGAGGAAGCGGTCGCGATCCACACCGCCGGGCGACCAGACGTTGCCGGAGGCGGTGAGGAACAACCGGGGTTTCCATTTGGGCGTTTCGCGCGCTTCGGTTGTTAAGGCGAAGAGCAGCAGGCTGATGATCCAGATCAAAACCGCGAGTTTGCGCATCGTGAATTCCGTAGCTATTATCAAAGTGGCGTTTGAAGCGGATGTTGTTATCTTCTCGGATCGTCGGTGCGCGGGGTCGGTTTGCGGGCGGAATCCCGGCTGAGCGACGCCAGCAGACGATCCAGGTCCTCGGCTTCATGGATTTCGGCTGCACCTTCGCGCCGCAGCAATTCATTTCCCATAAATCGCTGCGACAGGGTGGCGAAAGCCTGGATGAAGAGGGGGCGTTTCAGGCTTTGCGCTCGCGCCGCCGTATCCATCGTGCTCGAATTCAGCCGGGCTTCGATGACGATCACGGCGGAAGCCTGAGCGGCGACCAGCCGGTTGCGCCCCAGAGATGCTTTTCCCGACCAATCCGCGTCGGGCGGCTGTTCGCTGATCCAGACTCCTCTTTTCGCCAGGTCGGCGAAGGATTGGATGCCGGTTTCGGCGAGCGGGGAGAAATCGAAGCGTTCGGCGCCGCAGCCCGGGATGATGATCGTGCGCCCGCCGGCGCGCAAGGCGCCCAAATGCGCGTTCAGATCAATGCCGGCGGCGTAGCCGGAGACGATGCTCCAGCCGCGCGAAGCCAGATACTCTGCGTAGTCCCGGGCGCGTTTCGCGGAGATCAAAGTGCAATCGCGGCTGCCGATGATGGCGACGGCGCGGTCGTCCTCGGGCAGCGGTTCGCCGGCGATATAGAGCACCGGCGGGGGATTGTACGCCTGACGCAGCTTGGGCGGATAATGGGAATCCAGTTTGGTGACGACGCGCACCCCGAGCTTCGCCAGCGCGGCGATTTTCGCTGCGGTGGTTTTCAGAGTCTGAGATGCGCGGCAGATCGCTTCCGCCGTGCGGCCGTCCATAGAGGGGATTTCCCGAACCTCGTCAACCGGCGCTTCCAGAGCGCGCTTGACGCTGCCGAAGCGCTTCAGCAATTCGTCGAAAATCGCGTCGCCCATGCCTTCGATCGCGGCGACATGAGCCCAGTAGATGGTTTCATCCGTCATATATCTTTGCCTCGCTGCCCCAATATACTTTCGGGAGGAGTTTCCAGCTTTCGAACTTCTTCAAACCGGGCATATGAAATTGAAAGAAACGGAAGAACAGCGCTTCGATTCCCATACCGATCGCCGGCGTCACCGTCATCCGCGGGGCGGCGGGGGGGGGACAGCGATCCAGAAAGCGAAGCGCACCCCACATTTCCGCTTCGGCTTTCATGCTGTGCGGTCTTTTCCCGCTGCAATTGCGGCAGAGAAAGCCGCCTCCGGGCAGATCGAACGCAATGATCTCGCTGACCGCACCGCATTCCACGCAGCGGCTCAGATCCAGACTGAATCCTAAATGGCGGGCGATGTGCAGCAGAGCGCGCCAGCGGAGCGTCCAGGGGTTGCTTTCTATACTGTCCAGAGCGGCGAAGGTTTCCGTCAAGTCCTCCAGGAGATTCGGATTCTCGTCTTCGGGCATCGTAACGCGCAGGATCGTTTCCGCCAGCGACAGCGCCGTGTACGTGCGGCTCAGATCCGCGCGCAGGTTTTGAAAACCCTGGATCAAATCCGACGACTTGAAATTGTGCAGGTCTCTGCCGGGGCGGTGATAGAATTGCAGTTCGATCCAGTTGAGGGTTTCCAGACCTCCCGGAAACTTCTTCGCGCCCTTTCTGCCTCCCTTCACCAGAACCGATACCCTGCCTTTCGCCCGGGTGAACAGGATGATGATTTTGGAAGATTCGCTGAATTTGCGGCTGTGCAGAACCACTGCATCGGTCTTCAGCAGCGCCATGATTTCGTTTTCCCCGGGATCCCGCTCATTTCTCGATGAGAAAGAGCGCCGTGAGGCTGAGGTAGATCAGCAGCCCGATGATGTCGTTGGCGGTCGTGACGAAGGGACCCATCGAGAGCGCCGGATCCACGCCGATTCGCTTCAGCAAGATAGGCACCGTGGCGCCCAGCAGCGACGCGATGATGATGTTCAGCAGCAGGATGTTGCCGATGAGCAAGCCGAGCCGCGGCTCGTGCAGCCAGACCGCTACGATGCTCCCGAGTACGGCGCCCAGCACGATGCCGTTCAACAGCGCCACCCGCAGTTCCTTCCAGAGGCGGGGTAGAAGATCCCGCAAGGTGATTTCGCCGGTTGCCAAGCCGCGCACGACGATGGAAGAGGATTGGATGCCGGTGTTGCCGCCCATAGCGGTGATCACCGGAACGAAGAATGCCAAGGCGATCATTTGCAGCAGACTCGCCTGAAAGTAATGCAGGACGGAAGCGGAGACCAAGCCGCCGAAGAGACCGGTCAGCAGCCAGGGGAGACGCTCGCGGGTGGTGCGCAAGGCGGAGCGGTCGCCCGGTTCTTCATCGCCTGTGCCGGCGATGATCGAGAGGTCTTCCTCCGCTTCTTCGGCGATGACGTCCATGATGTCGTCCACGGTGATTCTGCCCATCAGCCGGTGCGATGAATCCACCACGGGTACGGAAACCAGGTCGTATTTGCGCACGAGCGCCGCCACTTCCTCTTGATCCGTATCCGTATCCACCGAAATGATGTCGGTCTCCATGATGTCGGCGATGGGGGTTTGGGGTCTGGCGAGGATCAGCTCGCGGAGGCTGACCGCGCCCTTCAGGACGCCGTCTTGGGAGGTGACGTAAACCGTGTAGATGTCTTCGATCCCCTCGCTTTCATGCAGGTCGCGGATTTTTTGGATTGCCTGATCCACCGTATCCGTTTCCAGCACGGCGGCGACTTCCAGCGCCATAATGCCGCCGGCGGTATCCTCTTCATACGCCAGCAGGCGGCGCATCTCGCGGCGGGACTCGAGATCCAGCGTGCTCAGGACCTTCTGCGCTTTTTCGTCGTCCAGCGCGCCGACGACGTCCGCCGCGTCGTCTGATTCCAGTTCATCCAGCAGCCTGCCGATCTCTCCTTCGGGCAGTTTTTTCAGCAGCTTTTCCTGGATGTGCGCATCCAGTTCGACCAGCACTTCCGGCGAGAGTTGTTCCGGCAGCAGATCCCAGACGAAATTCTGTTCCAAACGCCCCAGTCGGGGGAAGATATCGGCGATATCTGAAGGATGCAAAGAGCCCAAGAGCTTCTGCAATTCTTCCACTTCGCCCGCTTCCACCAGATCTTCGATCTGTTTGATGTATCCGATTATCCGTTCTTCCGACACGACAGGATTCCTAAGCTTGGCGATTCGGGTAGATCTGGTCGAATAGTTGGATCCATTGATTTACGTTCAGCTCCTCGGGGCGGCGCGTTAGATCGAGATTCAGTTCCCGCCAGCGGGGCGGGAGTCCATTTAGAGAACTCAGAGTATTTTTGATCATCTTACGCTTCTGCGCGAAGAGGTGATGGACGAAGTCGCGGAAAAGCCCGGCGTCGGATAAACGATATTTCGGCTGGGGGAAAAAGTTCAGGCGGACGACGGACGACACCACCGCGGGCGGCGGGAGGAAGGCGTCGGGGGGGACGTCGAAGAGCAGTTCGGCGTCCGCGACCAGAGCTCGGAAGACCGTCATCGCACCGTAGGAGCGGCTGCTCGGTTCGGCGCAGATGCGCCGGGCGACTTCTTTCTGCAGCATCAACACCGCGCACTTCAAGGGCGCTTCTCCCCGATCGAACAGCCCGTCTGCCGTCTCAAAGAGCCGAAACAAGATGGGACTGGATAGGGAATAGGGGATATTGCCGACCAAACGCACCGGCGTCGCTTCGCGCAGCAGATAGCCTTCGAGGTCGAAGCGCATAAAATCCGCGAAGATCAGCTCCAAGCCCGGGTGTCCGCCGAATCGGGTCTGGAGGGTCTTCTTCAGCCTCGAATCGAGTTCGATCGCGGTGACGCTTCGGCAGACTTTCAAGAGAAAGCGCAGCAGGACTCCTCGACCCGGGCCGATTTCCAGAGCCCGGTCTTCCCAGTGCAGATTCAAAGATCGAACGATTCTCTCGGCGATTTCCTCGTCCAGCAGGAAATGTTGTCCGAGTTCTTTTTTGGGCCGGGGACCGTAGATCCGCCGCTGTCTTTCAGGCACGTCGAACCTCGCAGGGTTTCCCGTCCGCTCGCCGGATGAAATGAATCACGGTGTCCCCGAATTTTCTCAGGTCTGCTTCCTCCAATGCGGGTGGAAGCACCAGCGGATGGAGGCGGCTGGATTCGAGGATCAGGAGGGAAGTTTGGTTCATTGCCGAGGAGTCAACGAAGTGCGCTAACAGCGCCGGATAATTCACTTTATCGTAGGGCGGATCGCAGAATATCCACTGAAATGGAGGAGAAGGACTGCGCAGAAATTTCAAGGCGTCGCGCCGGATCAAGCGGAAATTCCGGATGTCCTTCCCTGCCAGATTGGCTTGGATGCAGTTCAAGGATGCCCGGGAGATGTCCACGAAGACGGCGCTTCGCGCCCCTCGCGACAGGGCTTCGATCCCCAGCGCGCCCGATCCGGCGTAGAGGTCGAGCACATCCAAGTTTTCGGCGTCGCCCAGGATCGCGAAGATCGCCTCTTTGACGCGATCCGTCGTGGGGCGTATGCCGGACGGTGCCTTCAGATTCTGTCCGCGCCATTTTCCCGAGATGATGCGCATTCGAGACACCCTCTTAAAGCTGGGAATGCGCAGGATCCGCTTCGACGGAAGGTTGGTTCCTTTACAGCGGAATGCGATCGAAATCCGCGCCGCTACGGTTCAAAGACGATGCGATATTGTTGATCCTTCCAAGGGATCAGAATCATGCGATAGACGGCGAAATCCAGCGCAGCGCAATCGGCGGCGAATTGGACGATCGGCTCGTACGCGCCGGAGAAAATCATTCCTTTCCGCACAATGTTGTGCCTCTCGGCTAATTCGTAGATCTGCTCGGAGTTCGGCGGGCTTTGCGATTGCGGCGCGGATTCCGATTCGATCTTTCCGCAAATCGTGCCGATTCTGCCGCCGCGGAGACGCGCGGCGCTCTGCTTTGAGCCGACGGTGATTCCGGGCAACTGCTCGACTTTCCTGAATATGCTCTCCATTTCAGCGGAATCCGGCGCAGAGATCTCGAGCAGGAAATAGCCGGCGGTGAAGGAGAGGAGATCAAATGTTCGGCGGTCAACGGCTTTGCCCAGAATTTCCTGCAACAGAGCCATTCTTCCGCTCATTCCGGTCCAGGTCTGCGCGGAGGAAGGTTGAGTCGGCGGCACGGGAGTTTCCGCAGGCGGGGAAGCCGGCTCTTCTACGGGTGCAGGTTCGGGACTTTCTGGCTGCCGCTGTTGCGGGAGAGTTGCTTCTTCCTGCGGCGGGTGAAGGGGCGCAGACGGCTTTTCTCGGGTGGAACGCCACCAGAAGAAGCCGATCAGCACGACGACGGCGGCGACGAGCAGCGCGGGCAGGAACCAGGCAGGCTGATCCGCGCTGCGGGGGCGCCGCGGCTTCCGTTCTTCGATCGGCTCGGTTTCCACCATAGGTTTGCGGCGCGGTGCCGTCGGTGGAACGGGCGTTCGCGTCAAGTTGATGGCGGTGTAAGGGGCTTCCTGGAAAAAGACGCCGCGCAGGGTAAACCCGGATTCATGCACCGTCTGGCGGATGGCGTCGAGCAGGCGTTTGCGAATGACGGCGACGTGTATGTCGCCATCTTCTTCGATGCGGTAATTATACTGGTATTGTCCGATGTTTTCGAGGAGGTTCTTCGACAGCTCCCAGAGGAGATGTTCCTCTAATTCCGCATCCTGCAGGAAGGGATCCTGCAATTTAAGCGTGTGCCCCCACGCCGCAGGAATCAGGACATCCACTTCATTTTGTTCCGCGACTCCGCGAGCCTGCAGATTCGCCAGAATGGAGCTGAATCGCCTGCGGTGCTCATCCGAAGTCAACGCCAGGGGGGTGAGCTTAAAATCGAGCTTTTCTTCTGCTAATACGCGCTCTTCCGCTGTTTCGCCGCCTTCTGATTTCAGGAGAAGAGCGACTTCCCCCGTCTGCCATCTCAGTTGAAGTGGCATAATCGGCTCCCGTGACAGGTAACGCCTTCCTGCAGAGTCGGAACTATCTCTTTTCGCTCCAAGACAGATCCCCGTTTTCAATCAGGCCGTGATTGGGGGGTGTGCCGACACCGAAGATTTTATCAATGATGGATCTCTTTGCCGGGCGATACAGGGAATCGAGAGGACAGTGAATCGTCACTCCGATGGTATCCACTTTGGCGATGCGATAGGTTTCGGTGTAGCCGATGCGGGGAGCCAGCGCCAGGAATGCCTCGTTGTTCTTCAATGTGCGGCTCAAGGAATCCACGTGCGCCACGAAAACCGAGTTGCGGATGCGCAGGGGGTTATCCCAGTTACTTATGGAATCCGCAGGCATCGTGCTGGTGTAATCGCCATTCACGTCGTAGGTCTGTTTCGTCTTGACGCCGGCGACCGCCTTCAGGAACCGTGCGACCAGGACGGAGTCCTTCATAGCGAGCAGCGCTGAATCTTCCTTGACGGCGATCATAACCTCGCCCAGGGCTTCGGTCTTCAGGCGGTGATTGAACAAGTCCAGGATGAGGGAATCCTGGGTGATGTTGGGTGAAACGGGCAGATCAAAGACGGTGAAGTTCACGGTTCCTTCGAACAGCGCCCGGATGTTGATGTGGATCTTGTAGGGTTTTTCGGCGACCGGGCATTCCCGCAGGTCATTGACGGGCAATGAAAGGAGCGCTTCGGTTGCTTTCAACTGGACGGGATCGGGATACGACCATTGGTATTCGATCCGACTGTCGGAGTAAATCAAGACGGCGTGATCCTGCACATTCTTCCTGCGTTCTTCGACTTGGATCGGTGAAGCGGATCGGGCGGCGAAGAGGGTCACGGGGATATTGCTGAATTCAGGATGGGGCACTGCGCGGATGAGGACGGAGTCGGGGGGGATGAAATCCCAGCGGAAGCGCGCCAGGTGAAATTCGTCCGTGAAGTCCAAGAGAAGGGAATCCTTGCCGCTTTCCGTGTCGCGCACGAGGCTTTCGATTTCATAACGCGCGGCTTCGAACAGGACGGAATCATCGCGGATGAATTCGAGATAGTCGTCGAGATTTTCGGAATAGCGCGCATTTTTAGCGGCGAATTCGCGGGTTGCATACAGGAGGTTTTCCATGCGCAGACGACAGACGTTCTGCTCCTCTGCTTGTCTTTTCCATTGGGAACTCGGGTATAAGATGCTGAACAACAGCAGACCGAGGAGCAGGAGGATGATCAGTTTCAGGATCAGGGAACCCTTGGGTTGAGCGGATTTATCCAGTGACATTTCACCTCCGGGATTTCAACCTCCTCCACGCGGGGGCGAGGTCGGGAAATTGGTGGTTGTATATAAAACGGGGCGCTGATTTTTCAGGGTGAACAGACGACCAGCGGCCGAATCTTCTCCAGACGTTGAGACCCGATACCGTCCACAGCGAGCAGGTCTTCCAGCGAGCGGAAACCGCCGCGGCGATCGCGGGCTTCGATGATGCGCCGCGCCAGCACGGGACCGATGCCGGGGAGCCGGGTCAACTGTTCCGGGCTCGCGGAGTTGAGGTCCAGCGGCGCCGTATTGATGTGGGACGCCTCGCTCTCGGACGCTGGCATCTGCGGCGCGGTCGTTCCGACCGAAACCGCGGATAAAACGGCGGCGACGGCTGCGGAATCTTGCGACGTCAGCGGCGCGGATTCAGGCAATACCGCGCGCTGGCAGATGCGATAGGCGGTTCCGATGAGCAGCGCCGCGCAGATGACGATCAGGGAGCGCCTTTCCCCCGGTGTGAAGCCCCAGTTTGAGGCGGGTTTCTTCATGAACGAAAGGCGTTTTTCACCTTGCTGAAAAAGGAGCCGTCTTCCGGTCGGGGTTTGATGGAATCCGATTTGTTCAATTCTTCCAGAAGCTCCCGATCGCGCGGACTCAATTTCGTCGGCGTATAAATGTTGATCATAATGAGCTGGTCGCCGCTCCCCGCTTGGTTCAAGTGTTTGATGCCTTTGCCCTTCAATCGCAGGACTTTGCCGTTCTGGATACCTGCGGGGATGGTCACCTTCACTCGGCCGTTCAAAGTCGGGATCTCGACTTCATCCCCCAGCGCCGCCTGCGGAAAGGAGATGAGCAGGCGATAGAGAATGTCGTCTCCGTGTCTTTCGAAATGCGGATGCGGCTTTTCTTCTATTACGAGATAGACATCTCCGGGCGGTCCGCCGCGCAGACCGGCGTTGCCCTGTCCGCGCAGGGTCAGATAGTTGCCGGTGGTGATGCCGGCGGGGAGGTTGACGGAGAGCGTCACGTCGCCTTTGTAGCGCCCTTCTCCATTGCATTTCGGGCAGCGGTCCTGAATGATTTCCCCTTGCCCCTGGCAGGCGGGGCAGGTGGAAGTCTGCACGAACTGGCCCAGAAAAGATCGTGACACATGCCGGACTTCTCCGCGCCCCTGACAGGTGGGGCAGACGGAAGCCCGCGATCCCCTGCGGGCGCCGGTTCCCCCACATTCTTCGCAGGTCTTCAGGCGCTGGATCTTCACCTTTTTCGTCCCGCCGGCGGCGACGTCTTCGAGGCTCAGCTTCAAGGGGATCTGCAGGTCGCTGCCTCGCCGCAAGCGGTCTTTCTGGGCGGCGCGCCCCCCGCCGAAGATGTCGGCGAAACCGCCGAAGCCCCCCTCCATAAAGATGCGCAGGGCATCCGAAAGATCAAAATCGAATCCGCCGCCGAAACCGCTCATGCCGGGCTGGGCTGTTCCGAAGCGGTCGTAGTTGGCGCGTTTCTCAGGGTCGGAGAGCACGGCATAGGCTTCCCCGACTTCCTTGAATTTTTCTTCCGCCTGCCGGTCTCCCTGATTCTTATCGGGATGATAACGGATGGCGAGCCTGCGGTAGGCTTTTTTAATCTCCTCCGCGCTCGCCTGCCGATCCACCCCGAGGATTTCGTAGTAATCTTTCTTAGGCATGCTGGCAAATTAACCGGAGACCACCACTTTCGCGTGGCGGATCACTTTATCGCCCAGCCGGTAACCGCGCTGGAATTCCTGCAGGACGATGCCGGCTTCCGCTCCGCTGTCCTGCTGCTGCAGCATCGCTTCGTGCAGCGCCGGGTCGAAAGGCAACCCAACGGATTCGATCGGTTTCAACCCGCGCGCGGTGAGGACTTCCAGCAGTTTATCGCGGATCAATTCCGCGCCGCGGAGTTCCTGTTTGATGGTTTCCGCGTCGTCGTTGTCTTTCCTGACGTTTTCGATCAAGCGGTCGAAGTCGTCCAGGATGGGGAGCAGCGCGGTGATCAGCGCTTCGGAAGCGCTGTTGAGCAGGGAGGTGAATTCCAGCTGTTTGCGGCGTTTGAAATTCTCGAATTCCGCCGCCTTGCGCAGGTAGAGATCTTTATATTCGTCTAATTCGAGTTTCAGCTGCGCGATTTGTTCTTCCGGATCCAACGGAGGTGATTCCTGAACAGCGGCATCTGCGGAAGGGATCTCCGGCTGTTCGGCGCCTTCCGCATCCGGGCTGATTTCCTCCGCTCGATTTGCTTCCAATTCGATTGGATCCTTTTTATCTTCCTGATTCATAGCAGTGTTTGCGTCTTTATTCCGCATCGCGGCTATTCGCCGGCGATGGAGTCAATCTTCTGGGACGTATATTCGATGATGGAGACGGCTTTGGGATAATTCATGCGCGTGGGTCCGATCAAGCCGATGGCGCCGCTCAGACTGCCGTAGCGGTACGGCGCGGAGACGATCGAGAGCGAAGAGAGAGGCGAGAGCTGATTCTCTTTGCCGATGCGCACTTCGACGCCGCCTTCCCGCCTGGCGAACAGATGCACGAAGAGTTTCTTGTCTTCCAGAAGAGTCAGCACCTTGCGCAGTTCCTCCACGTTGTAAAATTCCGGCTGCGACGCCAAGCCTCGCATCCCATTGACGAGATAATCGTCCCTTTCGCTGAAGCTGAAGACTTCGTCGGCGCGGTCCACGACTTTGCGGATGACAGCGGTTTTTTCCGATGCGACGCCGTGAAGTCTCTGCTGGATGGAGTTACGGATCTCCGCCAGGGTTAATCCGGCCAGCCGCTGATTCAGAAACGCCGTCACCCATTCGATCTCCTCGCGGGTGATGGCGGCTTCCAATTCGAGCAGCAGGGAACGCACCAAGCCGGTCTGGATGGTGATGACGACCAGGATTTTTTCCCCGCCGACGCCGATCAGGTCAATGCGATGCAGGATGGCTTCTTCAAACCGCGGGGAGATCACCACGCAGAGCAGTCTGGAGATGTCCGCGAGCAGATGCGCCGTCTGTTCCAGCACGTTGACGATATCTGTGGAGCCGAGGCGGCTGATTTCCCGATCCAGCAGCTCTTTTTCCCGCGGAGTCAGGCGCGAGTGATCCATCAGGTCATCCACGAAGATTCGATACCCGAGTTCGGTGGGGACGCGGCCTGCAGACGTGTGCGGCTGGTCGAGGAGCCCCAACTCCTCGAGGTCCGCCATGACATTGCGGATGGTGGCAGGCGAGAAGCGCCCCTTCAGCCTCCGGGAGAGTGTTCTCGATCCGATGGGATGCGCCGTCAGGATGAACTGCGCGATGACTTCCCGCAGGATCAACTTCTCGCGATCGCTTAGCACCCGTTTGTTCATACCGAGAACGCCTCTGAATTGACGTTACGATTCTTGATCCGCTCACAACCGACACGTTTGCGCGGCGTGAAATCCGCGTTTCGATTGCATTCTATAAAAGGTAATAAATCAATATAAAAATGTCAAGGGAATTTCTTTTCTTTGCCGGACTCGGAAGCCCCAAATTTCTGCAGCAGCAAACCGTACCTCAAGCCTCGTTCGGAAGTTATATATTCTTCCCGCCCCAGTTTTACAAGAAGGGTATGCACGATCATCATGCCCGGGAGAATGATTTCCGCGCGCCTTTTACCGATGCCCGGCAGTGCGCGGCGTTGTTCCAGGTTCATACGCGAGAAAGTTGCGATGAAGCGTCGCAGGCGATCCAGGGTGATGCGGTGCCCAGCGATTTTTTCCGGTTGATAGGCGGTCAGGTTGAGGTCGGCGGCGGCTAAAGCCGAGGCGGTGCCGCCGCAGACAAGCAGTTTCCTGACTGAATTCAGCCGGAAAGCGGACAGGTCGCCGATCTGATCTTCCAGATAACCTTGAAGCGCCTGCAGTGAGTTTTCAGGAGGCGGATCGCGACGGATGAATCGCTGCTGCAACGTGACGGCTCCCACCGGCAGGGATACGGAGGCTTTTACTTCGCCTGCTGCACCCAGGATGACTTCTGTGGAGCCGCCCCCCACATCCGCCAAGAGGATTTCCTCGCGGGGGTCTTCCAAGCCGGAGACAACGCCGAGGTAAGTCAGCCGGGCTTCCTCCTCGCCGCTCAGGATGCGGATATCGAGGTCGAGTTCCCGTTTCGCCCGCCGGATCAAGACGTCGGCGTTCTTCGCGACGCGCAGCGCCTGCGTCGCCGCGATGCGGATTTCTCCGGCTCCGTAGGTTTCGGCTTCCCGTCGGAACTCCGCCAGCTGATTCAGGTTTAGGTCTATCGCCGCCGGCGAAAGAAAGCCTGCATCATTCAAGCCGCGCCCCAGGTCATTGGTGCGCACATCATGCTTCAAGGGGCGGAGTCCGCCGTTTTGCGAGACTTCCGCCAGCAGAAACAAGGTCGAATTGGTGCCGAGATCCAGACCGGCTAAGATTCTTGCGTTGCACGGCTGTGCAGAATCGCTTCGCATAGGGAATCATCGTGTTGCGCGTTGATAGATCCAGGTAAGGACGACGTCGCCGACCGCCTTCAGAGAAGCGGCGGAGCAGTTTTGCGCGACGTCTTCCATCGTATGCCAAAATTTGTATTCAAAATCCACCAGATTCACCACGGGGATCCCCGCTTGCATCAGGGGAATGTGGTCGTCATACACCGCCGTGCCGGGGCGGGGGTCGAATTCCTTTTTGCCGAATGCGGCGGCGATGGCGAATATCTCCCGAACCAGAGTCGGCGAACTCTGCAGCGAATACAGCTCCTGGGGGATGCGCAGGTCCCGATCCCCCACCAGATCCAGAAGCAGAGCGGCTTCCGGAAGCGGCAACTGCAGTCGGGAGGCATATTCCCGGGAACCGAGCAGATATTCATTCAGATGTCCTTCCCTCCCCATATCTTCCCCGTCGAAGAGAGCGATTTCCACGGCGATACCCGGATCCCTCGCCGCCAGACAACGTGCGATCTCCAGGAGCACGGCGACGCCCGAGGCGCCATCGTTGGCGCCCGGGACGGGCTTTTTCCGATTTTGCGGATCGGGATCCTGATCCGCCCAGGGGCGGGTGTCCCAGTGCGCGCAGAGCAGGATTTTTCGGGGATGTTCCGGATAGAATCCCGCGATTACATTGGACAACGAAACCGTTTGCGAGGTTCCTGGGATGACGGCCGAGAAGGGCTGCAGGTCCAGCGTGCGAGCGTATTTTTTCAACTCGGCTTCCAGATACCGGAGGCAGAGGCGGTGCCCTTCACTGCCTGGGTTGCGTGGACCGAAAGCCAGTTGCGCCTGCAGGTGCTCCCAGGCTTTGTCGGCGTCGAAGTCCGCGCCGTATCCGAATGAAATTACGAAAAAAGGGAGGAAAATCATAGCGTATCGCCGCATCGCTCGCCTCGCTGGAAAATTCTAAACTCGATCAACCGCGGATGGTGATGTTGACTCGGATGCCGAACTCTTGGAAGTTGGAATCGCCGGTTTTGCTCTTATTCGAACCATATTCGAAGTGCATTCCTCCGGTGACGGTGTTGGAAAAAGTATAGTCCAGACTGGGTTTGACCGACCAGGTTTTGTTGAAGTTGGTTTCGGTGAATTTGCCCGCCGCCTCGTTTTCCGTTCGGCTGTTGGACATATTGAACGCCAGAGCGAAGGTCGTGTTGTTCTTGAAGCGTTTGTTCTTGAAGGGCCAGACCGGAATAGGGATTTGAAACCCTGTCTTCATAGAATAACTGGCGCTTAACTGCAGATTCGATTGTTTGGTTCGCGATTTGGATGAAGTCGGGATCTTCGCCACCGATCCGGTTTCGGTCAAGTTGTATCTTAAATTGGCGGTGATGCCGCGCTTGAAGGTCATATTGATGCCCAGAAGCGGGCTGAAGTTGCGCGAATAGTCGTATTTGTTGACGTTTTCCTTCCGTTCCGTCCAGGTGGTGGTGCGCGATCCGCTGAAGGTGTTCTCGAGCGTCACGGTCTCGGCGATTTTCTGGAATGCCGGGAACTTTTCCCAGCCGGACCAGGAGATAGACCACTCCGGGATGGGGATCTCGAAGACGTCAATGGAGTCGCCGCCGGTCTTAAAGAAATAGAGCTGGGATTCCGCGAAGGTGCCGTTGGTGCTGTTGGATTCGTTGCGGCTCCAGCGGTAGTTGTAATTCAACGAGATCTTGAAGTTTCGGGTGAAATCCAAACCCGATTTGAATTTATAATCGTCGCTGCGGGAGCGGGTGGAGTAGCCGGTGTAGAATTGGGCGGAATCAATCTTCGAATAGTCCCGCGAGTTCAACCCCAACTGATACCCCAGTCCGGCTTGGCCGTCCACCAGAGGATCAGACCAGTTGTTCTGCTGGGTGTAGTCCACGCGGATATCCCGCAGCCGCGTGACCGTGTAACGCAGGGCGTACCAGAGGTCCTGTAGGGCGCTTTTTTCCTTCGGTTTGGCGATTTCGAGGAATTCCCGCGTCGTGGTGTCGGGTTCGGTTCCCCGCATGCTGGTGGTATCCACACGGGTGGAATCGTGTCCGGTGGTGTCGCCTGGGAGGGGCTGGAACTCGGGTGTCGGCGGGGGCTGGACCGAGGGTTCCATTCCCTTATCCGGCCGGCCGGGTTCGCGCTGATCCGGAGCACCCCGGGCGCCTGCCGCCGGTTCGGACGTGGGTTTTTTAAGGATCTGCGTCAGCTTCAGGGTGGCGGAAGCCGACAGCGAGGTGTTGTTCGAGATGGACTGTCCGCTGGAGGCGTAGGGCTGCTGCCAAGCCCAATGATAGCCGGAGCTGTAGCGTCCGTCCGTATCCAGCCAGGAGAAGAAGCGGGGTGTGTAGGATCCAGTCACCGTCTGATTGATGTCAATGTCCCGTTCCCAAGCCAGATCGCCGCGCAGGATGTCGTCTAAGTCTTTTGGGTTGTCGGGATCCTTCAACAAATCCGCTTTGTGCGTGCGGTTGAAATCGAAGGTGAGGTTTTCGAAGGGGCGCCAGCCGCTGACTAGACCCTTGTTGAGATAGAATGTATGGCTGTATTGCAATGTCCCGGCGCGCAGACGCCCCTGGCTGACCATTTCCGTGCCGGCGAGCGACAGGTTCAGCTTCGTGATCAGCCAGTAGAGCTTGGCATTGCTGTATTTGCGCAGCAGCGGCACGCTTCGCAGCCAGGTCAGGAAGGAGAGACTCGGGCGTCCGAAGGTGAGGTTATAGCCCAGGTCGGCGCTGTTGGTGGTCGAATGCTGATAAAGGGTGGTGGGGTTTGTGGATTCCTGTCGGGCGAAATCGTAGCCGGCGGAGAGCCGGTCCACGGTATATTTCAGGACCGGGTTCGCCGAGGGCATATTCTTGGAGATGTCCACTCCGGCGCCGAAATTGCGATTGAAGCTCTTGACCGTATCCATCTGCGCCGCGTCGTTTTGATCAATCAGGATGTCGCTGTTGGGGAAGTAATAGGGGACGGTTTCCGATTGGGAGAAGTTGCCTGAGACGGGAATGGATAATCCCCATTTGGGGTCGAAGACCTTCTGCAATTGCAGGGTTCCGGTGGCACTTCCGGAGAGCGAGTTCGCGCGGGTGCCCACGCGGGTGTTGACGTTGTGAAAATCGCCGTCTTTGATGTCCAGATTGCCGTGCAGCGTCAGCAGATCCGCCATAGTCAAGTCGGCGGAGGCGCGCGCAGCCCGCCCGATGTCCTTCTTGACTTCGCTCACGCGCAGTTCGTCCAGCCAGATCTGCAAACCGTCCGTCGCCAGCACATCGCCGTCGCGCGGGATGATCCCCACCGTGAATTGGCGCACCTGGGAAATGGAGGGATTGCCCATCACCGCCAGAGAATCCGAACCGTTGATCAACACGGCGTAGCGCTGGTTAGGGTTGGTCCTCTCCAGCTTGATTTTCGTGAGTTCTTCGAGATCAATCTCGATGTTATTCCTGACATCCCAGCCTGGGTAGACGCGTTGGCGGTATTCGTAGTAGTTCCTTGTGGTGTCGGCTCCGAAGCGGAAGAACATCCAGATTTCCCGCTGGTCAAAGACCTCTTCGTTGAGGATGCCGCCGCCGTGCACGAACATCTTGAGCTTGCGGTATTCGAGCAGGTCGAAGGTGTCGTAGAGGCGGCGCACTACGACGCCGGCGCTGTCGCGGGGCAGATCGTTGATGCGCAATTGCAGCGATTGTTCCTGGCTGACGATGTCGGTGACCGGATCGCGGTAGCCGGCGACGCCGGGCGGGGCGATGTAGTAGGGGTTGTCGTAGGTGTTGATGACTTCCACCGAGACGCGCTCGTAGGCGCTGTCCGCGGGAGTGGTGACGGGGACGGCTTCCCATTCGTTTCCGACGATTTCGAGCGTGGCGATGGAGATTTCGTAGAGCGTGGAATCTTCGAAGCCATCCACCCAGACGCGGGCGAATTCGATCTGAGTCAGACTGGGGCTGCCGATGGGCACGCCGGCTTCGATGGGGATGCGGTAGAGTTTCCAGTGTTTGGCGTTGGGCGGCGAGACGAGATAGGAATCGAGTTGCCAGGAGCCGCCGGGCCGAAATCCTTCCCGCTGGGGATCCACCGTCGTTTCGGAGAGGTCTATCGTGTAGCGGAAGAAGTTGTTTTCCAGATCGAGGCTGTTGTTGCGGTTGATGTCTTCGGTATCCGGATAGCGCCCGCCTTCGTCGTTCTTGTTGTTTTCCGTGCCGTTGATCTGCCAGACGTTGTAGGGATCTTGGGGGGAGTACGCCCAGTCGTCGTTGGAGACGGGGTTGCCGGGCGAGTTCCAGCGGTCATTGGGATCGGTGCCAGCGACGCCGTCCAGACCGGTGTCTTCTCCGTCGTCGAGGAAGCCGTTGCCCCAGAGGAGCCCTTCCAAGGGCTTGTCTTCCGTGTCCAGCACATTATTGGGGATGACGTCTTCGCTGATCTTGCCCAGATCAATGTGCAGCTTGCCTTTCACATCGTACTTATTCCCCTGATTGACTTTCAGCATCACCTCGATGTATTTGGCGCGCTGTTGATCCGCGTAACCCGCGGAGAGCGCTTTCATCACGCCGTTCCAGGACTGCGCGTACAACGGCTGCTTATTGTAGAAATAATTGCTGTCCGGCGAAGTCGGGATGAAGTAGAAAGAGAGCACGTGGGTTCTCTGGGCGACGTTGGCGTTGGTGGGGCGGTTGGGCCAGATGTCTTCGATGGCGACCTGGTCGAAAGGATTGAACCAGGCGAACTTGCCGAGCCGCTTTCCGGCGATTTCTCCCGCGGGGTAGGATGCCTGCGTCCACTGCCGGCGCATAATGCCCAGCGGCGTCGTCTTCTTGATGGATTCGAAGTCATCTACGTACGCCACGCCGTCCGGGTCTCCGGTCGCCTTATTGTCCAGGGAATTGGGGTTGGGATGCACCTGCGCGTATTCCACTTCGACCGTGAAGCGCGAAGGGGCTTCGGTTTCGATCAGGGGGAGGCGGTCCACGGCGGAAGTCAGGAATTTCGGCTGGAAGACCAGGCGGGTGTTGACGTCCCAGAGGAAATTGCGCAGCGGTTCGTTGCCGACTTTGACCCGATCCTGCAGCGGGCGTTCGTTCAGGTAGAGCGCCGTGGCTCCGATGAAGGATTGATCCCAGAGCGCGTATTCTCCTCGCACGCCTAGGAGGGTCTTCTTGTCCAGTTGGAACAGTTCGCCGGATTCGTACAGGATTTCCAGATTGGCGGAAGGCGAGAGCGCCGCTTCGTTCAGGATCGTCAGGGTGCCGGAGTAATAATCAATGACGTAATCCGTGCCTTTCTGCAGCTTGCGCCCGCCCAGAGAGACTTCTTCGGACCCTTCCAGGACATTGAATCCGAGCTGGTAAATCGCCTGGACGCTCTTGTAGTCCACCTTGATCTTGAAATTCGAAGGATAAACCACGGTCGAGTTGTAGATCGCAGGGATCTTCAGACTGTCCGGCAGAGACTGTGAATAAGGCGCCGGCGACGGAGTGCCGCCGCCCAGTGGAACGAGATAGTAGCCTTCCGGATCGAAGGGCTGCAGGTCGGGGAAGATCAGTTCGCCGTACCCGTAGCGAATCAGATTGGGATTGTCGTCAATTTTGCCGTCCGGTTGGAGTTGGCCGGTCTCGTTGCGCGTATCCAAGCCGAAGAGTGTGAGCAAAGTGGTGGGTTCTCCCTGGTAGGGGAGCGTCTCGATTTCGGAGACGCCGGACGGCTGATAGACGATCTTCAGATTGAAGCCGTCCTTTTCGATGTTCACCCCGCCCAGGCTGTACACGTGCCGCCAGGCTAATTTATAGGTGTCGTCCGTGGGCAGAGGATTTGGTGGGCGCAGGAGTTTCAGGATCGCCGTGGAATCCATCGAGGTGGAGGGATTCAGCGTCCCAAAGGTTTCGCCGCTCTGAGTCTTATAGGCGATCGCCAACACGTCGCTGGGCGTCAGCGGCGAATTCAACCGCAGGTAGCCCAGTTCCGTGTCGAGGTAGTACTGGGATCGGTCCAGCGGGACGAAGTTGCCGGGCTGGAAATTGCGGTCGTTGAGCAGACTGTCGGCGAGCAGGCTTTCGATGTTGGATTTCGTGTAGAAGCTGGAGTTGACGAGGGCGGAGGTGTCGTTGACCGCCCAGGCGTAGATCAGATCGGGCGGGAGCGTGCCGGATCCGAGGGTGAATTTTTTATAGACGTAAAACTGGGTGGGATCCACTTTCCAATTCGGGTCGGCGACGTGCTCCATATTGGTGTTGAAGTACTTGTACTGCTCGCGGAAGCGTTTGTCCAGAAAGTAGTAGCGCCCCACGGATGGCTGGGTCACGTCGAAGGACTGGCTGGACTGCTGGGCGCCGCCGGTGATGGTCAGCTTGTTCTTCTGCCCCTTTTCGAGACTGGCGATGGTGGTCAGCTTCAAGGCTCCGACCTTGATGTCGGATTTCAATCCAAAGAGCCCCTTGTTCTGGCCGGAAAAAGTCGCCAGCTGGGTGCCGGCGAGCTGCATGCTGATGTTGCCGGCTTCGATCTTCTGGATGATTTCGTCTTCGTAGCCGGTGTAGGTCAGGCGGATGGAGTTTTCGAATTCGAACATCCGTTCGGAATCCTGATCCACTTCGACCGAAACTTTATCGCCCACCTCCCCCGTGATTTTGAACCGCTGGGTCTGATCGATGTGGAAGCTGTAGTCCGTGCTCTGACCCGTCACCGTCGCCACCTGGGATCTGCCTTCCCGGCGGAATCCGCCCTGAATGTTGATGTTGCCGGAAATCCGCAGTCGCACCCGGTCGCCGCCGAAAATCTTGTTGAAGGTCTTCGATTTGATCTTGAAGGGGATCTCGATGGTCAGCGCTTCCTTGCCGGCGCCGGCCGCCGCTTTCTGAAGTTCCCGCAAGGCGGATTCGCGGAAGGCTTTGATGAAATCCTGGCGGAGCCGGAAGGCGATATATTCATCCATCGTGAAGACGACCGGCTGGAGCCAGTCGTGATCCAGCAGGGTGCGCCGGATCTTGACCGTCTGATAGGTGGAATCTATCTCCGTGAAGGTCTTGAATTGAGGCGCGTCGGTCTTCAGGATCGCCGCGGTGGTGTCCGACAGGAGGGCGATCGAGAAGGAGAAGGGGCGGTTCCAGTTTCTCAGATCTATTGCTCCGCTGGTTTTCAGATCGAGGCGCAGGGAGAAGGAGGGTGCGGAAGTCGAATCCTGAGCGGCGGCGCCGCGGATGGTGAGAAGCAGACAAAGCGTGAGCAGGGGCGCGAGCGGAACGATCCACAGAGGATGTGGGACGGGGTGCTTTTGACGGTTGCTGGCGACGATTGCTTCGGGAATCACGAGAGCAGAGCCCTTCCTTTAGGGCAGTATGAAACGCGAACTTTCCCTTTGAATTTCGGGCGGTTTGATTTATATTTGGGAACAAAGCACTCGCAACGAGAGTCGAACCCTCGGAAGTTTGAACTATGGCATGGCGGTTTTTGATCCGAAGAAACTGGATCTTTCGCTAACCGGATCTGGTGGAGAAGCCGATGAAGATCGAACGATTGTGCGCGGGGATTCTGATCTTGTGCCTCTGCGCCTCGAGTATGGCTGCGGCGTGGACAAACCCACGAATTCAGAAGGAGCCGCTTCCGCTGCCGTATACCGCATCGGGGACCGGCGGCGCCGATGATGTCTCTTGGCTGGTGCGCGACGACGGCGTTCCCGTGTATTATTTCCCCTTACCCGATTCCTGGGATGATCATTACTTTAACGTTCGGTTCGCGGCTCCGGATTCGGCGAAACTGATTCAGGCGGCGTTTCTCTTCGACCGGGTGCCCGGCGATACGATTTCGACGATCCCCGATATTCACGTTTTGATCTGGTCCAGCGCCGGCGTCACGCCCGCCAGCGCGCCCCACGAACCGCTCGATTCCCTCATTGTGGACGACAGCCTGATTCGGCTTTACCCGGATACCACCTACGTCTATCTGGAGACGCTGAATCTTTATTTCAATTATCCCGGAATGCCGAGCCAGTTCCATGTGGGGTGGGAACCCGATCTGTCGGACACGACGGACGGTCCGCTGGCGATCCTGGCGGATGACGGCATCCCTTCGACCAATTACAGCATCGAATGGTGGGGGGGGACGGTCAACGCCTGGCGCACCATTCAGCAGGATTGGGGCTGGGGGGTGAATTTCATGATTCGCGCTCAGGTGGAAGATCAGGCGACGGGGGTGCGCGAATGGCTGGATCCCATCGTCCCGCGTGCGTTCGATCTGCGGGGACCTTTCCCCAACCCATTTAACCCGCAAGCCACCTTTGTTCTGGAATTGCAGAAGCCGCAAGAATTGCAACTGCAGGTCTGGGATCTTTCGGGCAGGCTGATTCAGGAGATTGCGGCGGGCGTTTTTCCCGCCGGCAGGAGTCAGTTCACCTGGCGGCCTGAAAGTTTGGGTTCAGGGAATTATCTGGTGATGGTGCGATCCGGTGCAGAGACGCAAATCGTCAGAGCGACATTGCTGAAGTGATCAATCCGGAAGGATCCGCAGGTTGAATTGGTTTCGGACGGCGGATCCCGGGGAGAATAGAAGTGCCCACCTCTTTTGGGGTGGGCGAACTGTTTTACGCAGTCGCGGAGGTTGCGATTATGAAAAACCCCCTAAGACCGGAGGAAAGGAGAGAAAGACCGGTGCGAAGGGGGCAGAGGAAACAAGAAGACGGAGGCAATCAGAAAAAGCGGCGGCTCGCGGCCTCGGAATGTGCGCTGTGGTCATTCGAGGCAGTCCAGTGCAACGAATAGATGGGATGGGCACTGGGATTTAAAAAACACCCGCTGAAAGGGCGAATCCTCCCCCGAATATTACAGCGAGGTGGTTTTGTGCGAGCCGCAGCCGAACGTGCAATGTCAGAGAGCGAAAGAAACCAAAAAGAGGCGAAAAGTGCTTTCGGTATTTAATTAGTGCAATTTTCAGACCAGTTTTCAATAGTATTGTATCTATAAAATAATCAGATCGTTAAAAAGTGAACGCCGCGTGGTTCACGCCGGTGAAGTGGTCGAAATCTTTCGTTTGCCGAAAAATATCAACCAGTTGTGGCTGAGGGGATCACATCTGGGAGAGAAATCGGAAAGATGAGGCGCATCGCCGCTGAGTGCTGTGATGCGGACGGGGGCGTCAAGGATCAGGGCGACAGCAAGCCGTGGCGCTTCAACTTGCTGCGCAGCGTCATCCGTCCGATGCCCAAGGCTTTCGCCGCGTGGGTGAGATTGCCCCGGGCTTCGGCGAGGGCGAGTTCGATCAGGTTGCGTTCCACTTCCTGCAGGGAGCGGGTCGGCAGGCTGGAGAGATCCAGCGGCGCGGCGGCTCCGCTGTGGATGAATTTGGGCAGGTGCTGCATTTCGATCACGTTCCCCCGGCAATAGACGAAGGCGCGTTCGATGACGTTCTTGAATTCCCGGACATTGCCAGGCCAGTCGTAGCGCTGCAGGGCTTCCAGCACTCCATCGGCGCTGCCCAGGACCTTTTTATTCGTCTTCTCGGAGTAGATGCCGATGAAGTGAGCCAGCAGATCGGGGATGTCCTCTTTGCGCTTTCGCAGCGGCGGGAGTTCGATCTCCATCACGTTGATGCGGTAGTAGAGATCGCGCCGGAAGAGTTCTTTCTGGATTTTTTCCTGCAGATTCTGGTTTGTCGCCGTGATCAGGCGGAAATCCGAGGTAAGCTTCTGCACGCCGCCGACGCGTTCGAATTCGCGGGACTGGAGTACGCGCAGCAGTTTGGCTTGGAAGGCAAGGGGAATATCGCCGACTTCGTCCAAGAAGAGTGTGCCGCTGTGCGCCAGTTCGAAGCGGCCCGGCTTGGCGCAGTCCGCGCCGGTGTAGGCGCCTTTCTCATGGCCGAACAGCTCGCTTTCGATGACGCCCTGCGCCAGGGATGCGCAGCTCAGCTTCACCAGAGGCCCGTCGCGGCGGGAGCTCGAGTAGTGGATGTGATTGGCTAAGAGCTCCTTGCCTGTGCCGCTCTCTCCGGTGATGAGCACGGCGACGTCGGTGTCCGCCACCGAGCGGACTTTTTCGAACACTTCCTGCATTAACGGGGATCTGCCGACGATGTTTTCAATGCTGTATTTTTCGCTCAGCTCCTTCATAAAATAGGCGGTTTGATCCAAGAGCTTCTGCCTTTGGATCTCGCGAGAGATGAGGATGAACATCTCTTCCGGGTTGACCGGTTTTTCCAGATAATCCGCGGCGCCCAGCTTCATGGCTTTGACGGCGCTTTCCACGCTTCCGTGGCCCGTAATCAGGATCACCGCGGGTCTCTTCTCGCATTTCGCCCGCAGTTGTTCGAGGAATTCGATGCCGTTCATTTGCGGCAGGATCAGGTCCAGGAAGACCAGATTGAAGCCGTCATCCGCGGTCAAACGCTGCAGCGCATCTTCGGCGCTGAACGCCGTCTCCGCAGCGTAGCCTTTCTGTTCGATGATGGCGGCGAGCGATTCGCAGAGTTCTCGGTCGTCGTCCACCAGCAGGATTCTGAATTTGCGATTCATGCGGCACCTCTCGCCGGCAGGATGATTTCGAAACGGGTTCCGACGCCGACATCGCTGGTCAGGTTGATGTCTCCGTTGAATTTCTTCACAATTTCATAGACCACCGACATCCCCAAGCCTGTGCCTCCGGAGGATTTCTTGGTCGTAAAGAAGGGGGTGTAGATCATTTTCTGAACCTCCTTCGTCATACCGACGCCCGTGTCTTCCACGACGATGTGAAGGTTTCGTGGGTTTTCCCCCGGTTCGGTTTGCTGCTGCGGCTCATCGCACCAGGTGCGAATGTTCAAGGTTCCCCCGTTGGGCATCGCCTGCAAGGCGTTGACGATCAGGTTGAAAAAGACCTGCGAGATGCGGGTGGGATCAATGAACGTGTCGGGGAGTTCGCGCAGGTCTTTGTTCAGTTGAATTCCGCTGGATTTGATCTCCTTTGCGAGGAGGGTCAGGCAGGCGTCGAGGATATCGTTGAGGTTCGTCTTGATCCATTCGATGGAAGGGCTGGGTGAACGAGAAAACGTCAGCAGGTCGCGGATGATCTTGCGGCAGCGTTCGATCTGGTTTTCGATCAGGTCGAACTGCCGCTTCATTTTGGCGGAGAGCTCCTTCAGTTCGTTCTTGATGAAGTAGCTGGAGTTATAAATGGTGCTGAGCGGGGTGTTGATTTCGTGCGCGACGCCGGCGGCCAATTGCCCCAGAGCGGACATCTTCTGGGATTGCAGGAGCTTCGCTTCCAGCTCCATTTTTTCGGTGACATCCCGGCAGATGAACTGCCAGCAGTCCACATTTTCGTACACGATCTCGCCCAGGATGCAGTCGAGATAGCGCTTGCTTCCGTCTGGTTTTTTCAGAATATGTTCCTGCCATAAGCCCTGTTCGTCGAACGCGATCTGGGTGAGGTTCAGGTCGTTCAGGTTTTTTCGGGTTAAATCGTCCTTGGACTGTCCGAAAAGAGCGACGGCTTTGGCATTCGCGTTGAGAATGCTTCCATCCTTTCTCGCCAGGATGAGCACAGCTTCCTGGGAGTTGTCGAAGAGGTTGCGGTATTTTTCTTCCGAAGCGCGCAGTTCCGCGGTTCGTTCTTCCACTTTGAACTCGAGCGTTTCGGCGTAGTCTTTGATTTGAGCGCGGGCTCGGCGCAGAAGGACGTGGTTGGCGAGCAGTCTCGTCAGCAGGTAAAACAGCAGCACCATGAAGACGACGAAGGCGGCGAAGGCGAAGGTTACGTAAGTCTGGATTTGAGGTGTTTCAGCCATGGGATGCTGACGAGCCAGAAGAGATCGGTGATGATCGCCGAATACGCCCCGAATTCGAAATTGCTGTGGAAGTTCAGTGCGATCAAGATGGTCGAAAGGCACTGCAGAAAAGAGTAAAGCGCCAGACCGAAGAACACGAAAAAAGCGCGGAAATCCAGTTCGAATTGGTCGCGGATGACGATGGACGCCAGAATATAAACCGACCCCGCGAATAGAGAAAAGACCTCGATGAAATCCGCCTGGTTGATCGGTTCGAAGTCTTTGATCAGCTTCGCTCTGAAAATGCTGAGAGCGGCAAACAGAAAGAAAACAGTGATCAGGAGGTAATAGAGGCGCCGATTCCGTCCGGCGAAGAGATATTGTAAGGGGGCGTTGATTTCGTAAAGAAAGAGAACAATCCAATAAATGAAATAGGTGTGCGCATTGTTCTGCGTCAGAAGCATCGCCATCCCCCCCCAGAAGAGAAAATAATTGAAGAGGAGCGGAAACAGGAGAGGATTCGCCTGGATATCCAAGATCCTCGAACGGTAAAAGGCTGGCAATAGAATCAGTCTGAACGGTGTTTTCCTCTCATTCTCTAGGGCGAAGACATACCAGATCAGGATGAACAGGACGTTCAGGATGTCAAAGTAGTAATTGAGGAGACAATTGAGTAACCACCGCATGGGGGGGCAGTCTTCACGGGATGGGTTTCGGTTTGTGGTTTCCCTTCATCGAGCAGGTGACGGAAACACCGCCGCCGGCGGCGGTCCCGACGACCAGAGCCGCATACTGCCCGGCGGATGTCGCGGTGATCCAGATGCCGTTTTCGTTCAGATACTTCACCGTGCCCGTCAGATCGCTCAGTTCGACCGTGGCGACATTGTCGAACTCGATGCCCGCATCTTCATAGAGCCGGATCTGATAATCGTTGTGGTAGATGTTGCGGGATTCATCGCCGTCGCTCAGCTTATCGCCCACGGAGGCGTCCACCCAAGTTTCGGAGGGAGCGACCTTTTTCTGCGTGCCTTGCGGCGCAGTCAGGAATTCCGATAGGTATGCCATCATCAACCTCCTTGCAGCAATTTTGGGGTTTATGAATGAAGCCGTCGAGTCGAAATTCAGATTCGGACTGCATCTGGAATCCCGGCGGGAGAATGTCCATTTACGTACGAACCATCCGCTAATTGATAATTTACAACCATTCTCTTCAATTTTCAACAGAAAAAGACATATTTCTGTGATCCATTCGCCGGCGCAAGTCAAGCGCCTGGTCATCGGCTTCAGCCCATCGTGCTGCAATTTTGATTCTTAAATTCGCGCGTCTTAGAAAAAAAATCTTGGATTTGCCATAATTTCTTACTATATTTTTCAACCTTCTGCACAATTTTGCGTCGAAAACAAATAGTATATCCAAAGATTTGCTCACGACCCCATACCGATTTTATGATTTGGAGCCGGGACCGTCGAACTTACACAGCTATCTGACGAGAGGACGAAATGAAAGTCGGTACCTTCTTTTGTGCAGCGATTCTCTGCGCCGGGATGTTGAATCCGGCGCAGGCAGCTTACACTTCCTTGCGATCCGATCTGAATCTTGAGCAACCGCAAGCCGAGATTTTGCAGAGCGATGGCCGAGGCATCGTGATCGAGATCCGTGTGCCCGGCGTCGAACGATTGGATGCGTTGCTGGAGGGGAAGCGCTGGGATCGAATCGAAATCCCCGGCGGCGGATATGATCTGGACCCGGGGCGCCCCGAGGTTCCGCATTTCACCCGATTGCTGGTGATTCCGAACAACGCTGCCGTTTACGCCGAATTCGAAGCGCTGGAGAGCGAGATTCTGCCCGACATCCTGCTGCTGCCGGCGCAGGGGTGCGATCCGGAAGATGCGGCTTTTTCGCAGAACGCCGTCAAGTTTGATCCGGAGACGTATGCCCGGGATGAGTTCTATCCCGCGCAGCGGGTGGCGGTGGGGGATCCGGCGGTTTTGCGGGGTACGCGCGTGGTTGCGATCCGCACGAACCCGGTGCAGTATAATCCCGTCAGCCGGGAGTTGAGGGTGACCACACGGTTCCGGGTCATCGTGCGCTTCGAGGGGGTGGATCCGACGAACGCTCCGCGCCGGCGGTTTCCGTTGTCTTCGTCCTGGATGCGCTCTTTGAACGGGATGGTGTTGAACACGGATGATCTGGATAATGATCCCGATCAGCCTGGATCCTATTTGATGATCTGCAAGAATGACGCATCCTTGATCAACGCTCTGCAGCCGCTGATTGAATGGAAGATGCGCAAAGGGCATTCCGTCACGCTGGAAACGTACAGTAATTACGCCACGACGACTATGATTAAAAACATCATTCAAGAGGCGTATGATAATTGGGACATACCACCGGAATTCGTGTTGCTGGTGGGAGATGTAAGCGGATATTATAACCTGCCCGGCTGGCCTACGAATGACAATTACGTTATTGATCATCCTTACTCTCAGCTGGATGGCAACGATATTCTGGCGGATGTGGCTCTGGGCAGGCTGCCGGCGGGGAGTCTGACGGAAGCGCAGACGATGGTCAATAAGATCCTGTACTACGAGAAGATGCCCTATACGGTAAATACGGATTGGTACCATCAGGGCGCGCTGCTGGCGGGGGACAGTGAGGCGGGGATCTCGACCGTGCAGACCAACCGCTGGATCAAGAACCGCATGATCCAGCGGCAGTACACGCGCATTGACACCTTCTGGTATTATATGCCCGGGACTGTGGCGAGCACTCTGACGCCGGCGCTCAACGACGGCGTTCTCCACGTCAACTACCGCGGCAATAATGCGATGGAAAACTTCACGAACGCGAGCATAGATGCTTTGACCAACGGCCGCAAGATGCCCTTCGTGGTGACGATCACCTGCAACACGGGCGGGTTCGGGGGGATGACGGAATCGCTGATGGAGCATTTCGTCGCGGTGGGCACGCCGACGACGATAAAGGGCGCCGTGGCGGCGGTCGGCACGGCGACTCTGGATACGCACACCCGTCAGAACAACACGGTGGATATGGGCATCTGGGCGGGCATCTTCGATCTGGGGATCACCTATGCGGGTGAGGCGTTGAACTACGGCAAACTCCAACTATACAATACCTACCAGCAGAACGATCCGCAATCGGTGAATAATTTCAGTTTGTGGAATATGCTGGCGGGCGATCCCGGGCTGCAACTCTTCACGCACGCCATCCAGTATATGACTTGCTCGGTGCCGGAATCTCTGCCGCTGGGAGTCAATGCGTTGACGCTGACGGTTCAGGAGACGGGCGCGGGACCTCTGGCGGATGCATCAGTCTGCCTTTATGAGGCGGGAGTCAACGGGATGCAAGCCGTGGGTTGGACGAATGAAGCCGGACAGGTTACACTGCCCGTCACCGTCACATCGGCGGGCAATCTGAAGGTCACCATCACCAAGCAGAATTTTTACCCCATCGTGGATTCGTTGGATGTTGTGCAGAACGCGGTTACGGTGGGGTATTACAGCCATACTCTGGATGACGACAATCAGGGGGGCAGTTCTGGGGACGGGGACGGCGTCATCAATCCCGGCGAAGCGGTGCAGATTCCCACGGTCTTCAAGAACTACGGAACCACCACCACCGCGACAGGAATTTCGGTGACAGGATCGCTTAGCGATCCGTACATTGCCCTGAGCAATCCTCTGCAGACCTTCCCCAACCTGGCTCCGGGCACCACCGGATCCAGTTCCGGAAGTTATCTCTTAAGCGTGGCGCAGAACTGCCCGGCAGGTTATTCTACCGTGCTGAACCTCAATGCGGTCAGCAATCAGGGGAATTGGCAGAGCCTCATCCCCTTGAACGTCGTTTCCTTTGATCTGGCGGTTCTCTCCGCCGCGGCGTCTGGGGGTGACACACTGCTGTCCCCCGGTGAGACCGCGAACCTCGTGCTCACCGTCCAGAACGTCGGCGGCAAATCCGCGGCGAACCTCACGGCGACGATCGCATCATTGACCCCCTTCGTCACCGTCAATGACAGCGGCGCTTCGTTTGGAACGGTGAACATCAACGGCACCTCCGCTTGCAGCGGCAACCCCTTCAATCTGACGGCGGTGGCGAACGCTCCGCCGGGTTTTTCCGCGCCTCTGCGGGTTTCCTTCCAGGCGAACGGGGCGGTGCAGCACGACACGATTTCGATTCAACTGGGCGTCCGGACGCAGCAGGATCCATCCGGGCCGGATGACTACAGCTATTACTGTTTCGACAATACCGACGTCGGCTACGAGAAATGTCCGACTTACAGCTGGGTGGAATTGGATCCGGCTTACGGCGGCTCCGGCGGCACGCAGTTGAATCTTTCGGATCCCTACGAGAATATGGACGCCAGCGTCGTCGTTGCGCTGCCGTTTTCCTTCCGCTATTATGGGCAGGAAGTGGATTCCATCACGGTGTGCAGCAACGGCTGGATATCCTGCTTTGCAGACGCATCCTTCACCGATTTCCGCAATTACCCCATCCCCGCGCCGATGGGCCCGTATGCGATGATAGCGCCGTTCTGGGACGATCTCATCACCTGGACGGGGGGATCCGTTTACACCCGGTATGACAACGTCAATCACCGCTTCATCGTGGAATGGTCGCGCTTGATGAATCTGTACAGCTCCACGCAGCAGGTTTTCGAGGTGATTCTATACGACCCGGCGCATCACCTCACTCCCACCGGCGACGGGGAAATCCTCTTTCAATATCAGAGCATCACGCAGCTCGCCGGTCCCGCCGACGACAATCCCTATTCGACGGTGGGCATCGAGAGCTGGGATCAGCAGACCGGCATCGAAGTCAGCTACTGGAATCAGTACCGCACCCCCGGGACGGCTCCGCTGGAGAATAACCGCGCCTATCTTTTCACGACGGATTATCTCGCCGCAGGTTCGACGCCCGCTGTTTCGATCACGATGACGCCGGTGAATCCGCCGATTCAGATCCCGGCTTCCGGCGGGAGCTTCAATTTCGACGCCACGCTGCAAAACAATGAGACCGGCACGCAGACCTTCGGCGTCTGGATTATGGTGCAACTGCCCAACGGCGCCTGGTACGGACCCGTGCTGGGACCCGTCAATCTGACTCTGCCCGCCGGCGCGCAGATCACGCGCCAGCGAATGCAGAGCATTCCCGGCGGGGCTCCTGCAGGGCAGTATTACTATGAAGGCAGGGTGGGGAGTTATCCCGGGGAGATTTGGAACTCCAGCGGATTCAGTTTCACCAAGCTGGGCGCCGCTGACGGCGGGATGATCTTAAGCGAATGGATGAACAACGGCGAGGACTTCACTTCCGATCTCGGCGTAGGTGTTGCGGATGAGCCGCTGCCGACATCCTTCCGCCTCGATCCCTGTCATCCCAACCCCTTCAATCCCACGACGACGCTGACCTTTGCGCTTCCGGAAGCGGCGAAAGTAACTCTGGAGGTTTTTGACGTCGGCGGACGGAAGGTGCGGAATGCAGGATTCGAGGAAGCCGACCTGCCCGCAGGGAATCACAGCGCGGTCTTCGAGGGATTCAGCCTTCCCTCCGGCATTTACTTTGCTCGGCTTACGGCGATCCCTGTTTCGGCGTCTGGCGCCGCGACAACAGAGATGAGAAAGCTGGTGCTGTTAAAATAGATCGAAACTTTCCCTCAGGCTGCCGACGCCCGGTAAGATTCAAAATAGGAACGGATGAGGACGGCTCGCAAAGCCGTCTTTTTTTATGTGAATTGCGTCGAGAAATGGGATATAATCTCTTGCATCTTCGAAACGCACTGAAGGGGGAAAAAACGGCGGATCTTCACGGAAAAGCCCTAAAGGATTGATAAAATTCAACTACACCTTGCTTCAAGGATGATTTGCAATTAAAAACGATTCTGATGGTATTCCGGTTGATGATTCTGAAAAGCTGGATGGACGGATTCTCCACTAGTCGGTCTGATCTCGCCGAATAGGCAGCCGGCTCCGATGCCTCGATGGAAAAAATCAACGGTAAGCCGCAACGATTCTGCAAAAAAGGCGTATTTTTATCGAAACCGGATGATGCCGGCGTTTGGCAGTGCGGACACCCGGCTAAGCGAATATGAAATATTGGGATTTGATGAGCCTGTTCACACTCAAACGAGTCACGTCGCGTATTTCAAACGCTTTAGAAACGGAGAAAGAATGCCAGGTCTGTTGGGATTGAAGAGCCTGGATGGGCGACCGGCGGAGCCGGAGGTATTTGAGGCGGTTGTTCAGGAGGTTTTATCTCGAGGACCGTTCCGGCTCGATTCCTTCGCGGCTTCGGAGGGCACCTTCAGAGCGGCTCGGGCGCATCAGGGGATATTCAATCCTGCGCCTCAGCCGATCTTTTCTGAAGACCGGGATATTGCGTTGTTCTTGAGCGGTGAGGTGTACAATGAGGATTTCGATGCGAACGATCAGCCCCGCTCGGTCCTGCGAGCCTATCAGCGGGAAGGCGCCGGACTCTTTTCGAGGATCAACGGTTCTTTCGCTCTGGCGATCTGGGAAGCGAAGAAGCAGCGCCTGACGCTGGTGGCGGATCGCGTGGCGTCGGTTCCCGTCTATTACACCATTCATCGGAATCTATTCGCATTTTTTCCGAATTTGAAGCCGTTTCTGACGTTGCCCGGCTTTCAGCCGAAAGTGGATCCGCTGGGGGTGGAGAACTTCCTTTCCAGCGGCTTCATGATCAACGGGACGACGCTGTTAAGCGGGATCCGCAGCCTGCGCCCGGGCGAAATGCTGGTGGTGGAAGGAAATCGGATCCGAATCGAGCGTTACTGGCATTTTTCGTTTCCGGCGCAGCGCGATCTGCGCGATCCGCGGGAAATCGAACCGGAATTCTCCCAGGTGCTGCGCAGCGCAGTCCGAAGGCAATCGCGCCATCTGGATTCGTACGCGGTAACGCTCAGCGGAGGGTACGATTCGCGCTCCATCCTGTTCTATATGAATATGGAAAACGGCGCAAGACCGCTGCGCACCGTCACCTGGGGCGTAGATGAACGGGTTCCGGACAGCGACGCCTGGATCGGGCGGCGGCTGGCGGAACATTTAGGGACGAATCACACCTTTCTGACTTTGCGGGGGGAGATGCTTCCGGATTTTCTGGAAGAGTTTGTGCGCTACGATGAGGGGCGCACGGATGCTGTGGGGAATTATCCGGAAGGATTGCGCATTTTCTGGCAATTGCGCCACGATTTGGGGATCCGAGTGCTGATCCGGGGGAATGAGATTTTCGGCGCTCGCGGCAAGGTGTATCGGGAGAAGGACACCATGCACACCGCCTTTATGGACGTCTTGAGCTGTTATCCGAAGAGCTTCCGATACCTGAAGCCTTCGGTTTATCGAATGCTGGAAGAGATCGGGCAGCAGCAGATGAGAGCGTTGCACGATGCGTGTCCGTATGCGGATCCCACAGATCGAAAGGATTATTTCTTTATGACGCTGCGCTGTTCCGGGTATCAGAGCCCGTTGACGCAGCTGAAACGACAGGTCATCGAAGAGCGCAATCCCTATCTGGATAATGAGGTGGTTGACTATGTGACGCGCATTCCGGCGCCGCTGAAAATCTGGAAGAACTTTTTTATGCAAACGGTGCGGAATCAAATTCCCGGCTTTACGGATGTGGGATTCTCCAAGGTTGTAAGCTTGGTGGACTGGGACGCACGTTTTCGCAGCGACCGTCGTTTGCAGGATATGACTCGGCGCATTCTAATTGAAAAGCATAACGGATTCGATGAAATCATAGATTCAGTGAAGCTGCGCGATTTTGTCGAACGCTCTTTTCGGCCGGTGAAAATCAACCGCAAATCCCTGGGGCGCAGGATCATTAGGAAAGTGCGGCAGCGGTTCGACCGCTATGATTTGGAATTCAGCCTGGAGCTCTTCCGGCTGATGATCCTGAAGATCTGGGCGGATCAGTTTTTACGGGGCGATTTCAAGATTGATTGACGGAGATTTTGAATTAAAGAAATGATAGATAAGGGGCTGGAGAAGTACCGGTTACTGTTGCGGGCGTTGAATTGTTGAACAGGCTCGCCGCGATGAGAATGTATTGATTTATGTATTGTGAAGTTAGTGCGGCGAGTAGAGGTAAGTGAATCCTTTAGGAGGGTGAGGAGTAGATGCCCGGACTTCTAGGGCTCCTGCAGTTTGGGGGAAAATCAGCGGAAGATGTTGGATTTCAGGATTGGCTTCGTGATTTCACCGGCAAATACGGCGGAGCAGTGGATCAGTTGTCCTCACGGGACGGCACTTTCACGGCGGCGCACATCCGCAGGATCGGATTCAGCGCGCCGACGCATACCGCCGTTTCCGAGGATGGACGAACTCTTCTGATCTGGGATGGGGAAGTCTACAACGAGGAGTTCCGATCGCCGGATTCGACCCGGACACTCCTCGATGCCTTCGCCTGCGAGGGTGCGGGGCTGTTCGCGCGCTTGAACGGCAGCTTTGCGATGGCGTTCTGGGAGGAAGAGCCGCGACGACTCACCTTGGCAGCAGACCGCGCCGCATCCCTGCCGATCTATTACGCGAAAGACCGCGATCAATTCACCTTTTCCGGACGTCTCAAGCCGTTTCTCCGCCTGAACCACGGCCGATCCGGCATCGAGCTCGGCGCTCTGGCGGATCTCCTCACCAACGGCTATCTATTGCAGGGGAGGCTCTTATTGGCAGGGGTGCGGGTGCTGGGCCCGGGGCAGGTGCTGCGCGTCCAAGATCAACAGGTTGAGGTGACGAACTACTGGCGATATGAGTTTGAACCACAACCGGAATCCGCGGACGAGCGACGCTTCGCGGAGGAACTGGCGCGGCTGATTCGGGAGGCGATTGAGCGCAGGCTATGCGGCGAGGGCGACTTCGGCGTGCTGCTAAGCGGCGGGTACGATTCGCGCGTCATCGCCGGATTTTTGCACCAAATGCGGCGCAACGGATCTATTCGCACCATCACCTGGGGGGAAGATGAGAGCACACCGGAAACGGACGCCTTCATTTCGCGAAGAATCGCCGAGCATCTGCGGGCGAAGCATACCTTCTTTCGGTTGAACGCGTCCGCTCTGCCGCATCATTTCCGCGATTTTGTCATCCTGGATGAAGGGCGCACCGACGCCGTGGGCAATTATCCGGAATCCCTGCATATCTTTGAACGGATTCGCAACGAACTGCGCCTTAACGTTCTGTTTCGCGGAGATGAGTGCTTCGGCTGGCGGGAGGATGTCTCCAGCGAATTAGAAGCCCTGCACTCGCTCAATATCCACGATCTGCAGCACCTGCCGGATGCTTACCTCTTTTTGACACCGGTCTTCCGCAAAAGATTGGTGGAAATCAGCCGCGCGCAGCTGCAGAACCTGTGTGCGGAATGTCCCTACGACCATCTGCACGACCGCAAGGATTATTTCTATTTCACTCAGCGGCTCTTCGGCTATCTGAATCCGCTCTCGCAGCTGAAACAGCAGGTGATTGATCTTCGCAACCCCTATCTGGATAACGACTTGCTCGATTTTATTCGGCGGATGCCGCGGCAGATGCGGCTGGGCAAGAAGTTGTTCAAAGCCGCGGTGCGGGCGATGTTTCCTGAATTCGAACCCTTCGGCATTGCCAAGAATTCAAATTTGATTGACTGGCATGATCGTTTGGGGGTGGATCCCGCGTTGCAGGAGTATGTGCGGCAGGTATTGCTGGGCCGAGAGAACGGCTTGGATGAGGTGTTGGACCGCGGCAAGCTGGAGCGTTTCATCGCGGACAGTTTTTCCGAAGCAGCGAGAACCGCGGGAAATCAGCCGGCGGGCCGAGTTCCCATTGTCGCCCGCGTGCGCCGCAAAGTCCGGCGCCAGTTCGGTTACTTCGAGCTGCGCCTGGAGATTCAGCTGTTCCGCCTGATGTTATTGAAGCTCTGGGTGGATGAATTCTTGAACGGGGAATTTCGTTGGAATGAATCCGAAATCGGATGAGAAACGAATCCGGCGGGCGCATCGCCCGCCGGTTTTTTCTCGGGGTCACCGCAAATTGAACGGCATCATTCTGGTTTTCCGTGTTCGAATCTGTAATTAACGCCCAGAGCGAGCGTCTGGCGGAATCGCCCGCCTGAAGCGATCTGTTTGTCGTACAGCAATTGCCAGGCGAGGCTGACCTGCACGATTTTCGACACCTGGGCGGAAAGGATGTTGTCCCAGTTGGCGTCCACCTGCTTCCAGTAATCCTCGTAGGGCGTCCCTTCGAGCGTATCCGCTTCGGAATAGAAGAGAGCCTGGAAGATCGTCAGCTTGGTGGTGTACGTCAGGGTGTTGCTGAGCTTCGCCATCCAGTCCGTCACCCATTCGATGCCGCCGTCGTTGGTGGTGGTGATTTCGGTTTCTTCTGGGGTGATGCTCAAGACGTCCTTGTTGATCCGCTGACGCAGACCGAACCCGAGGCGGGTCGCGGCTTTGCCAGAAGCGTTCTCGTACAGCGTGCGGGCGATGCCGGCGCTTTCCGTCAGATCAATCGGGTTGAGGTAGCGCTTCACTTGCGGGATAGAGGCATCCAGAAACTGCGACTCGAAGGTGCCCGCGGCGTAGGGGTCCACCCAGGCGCCCAGCGTCAGTTTCCAGACGGTGTCGAAGCGGATTCGATCCGTGGACTTGATCGGAGACGCCCACAATTTGGTCTCCTGGGATTGACTGTGGGTCTGTCCGAAGGCGAGTTTGAGTTCGTTTTCCACCCGGATTTTCGGATGGATCTGCTTATTGGCGACGCCGTGGATGTTCGCCGCCCAGGTCAGCGAACCGACATCGCCGCCCGCCCAGTTGTCGGAGTAGGCGGATTGCGCCAGCGAAAAGTTCGCTTCCAGGAGCGTGTGCCAGAGGCTGGCGTCGGCGGCGCGAGCTGCGGTGAGTGAACCACAAGCAAAGACGATCATCCAGGCGACGATGTATTGCCAAGCGATGGGGTGTGTCTTGATCTTCATTTTAATCCTCTCCGGAAAAATCATCGGTGATTGCGGGCGGTGCTCAAACCTATGCGGCTTTTAGATCTGAGGTGCAGTGGGGGCAGCGCACGGCTTGAACGGCGATTTTCGAGAAACAGAAGGGGCAGTCTTTGGTGTTGGGCGCCGCCGGGGCGGCTTCCTTGCGCTTCAGTTGATTGAGTGCGCGGATCAACAGGAACACGGCGAACGCGACGATCAGGAAGCTGATGACGGTGTTGACGAAGGCGCCGAAATTCAGCGTCACGGCTCCGGCGGCTTTGGCGTCCGCCAGAGAGATGTAAGGACCGGCGGAAGCGGTGCCGCGCTTGAGGACGATGAACAGGTCGCTGAAGTCCACGTTGCCCAGCAGCAACCCGATGGGAGGCATAATGACGTCGTCCACCAGGGATTTGACGATGGTGCTAAAGGAGGCGCCGATGATGATGCCGACCGCCATATCCACGACGTTGCCGCGCATGGCGAATTCTTTGAATTCTTTCAACATCTCACACCTCGGGGAATGGATGGGATTCCGTTACCGGTCGTTGAGACGAGAGCAATTTCCGAATGAACGAAGCGAGTGTGCTCTCGCGCGGGACGGGAGCACACTCTTTCAGGATTTATTTTAAGCGGACGAATTCGATGCGGCGGTTCTTGGCGCGTCCTTCCGGAGTCGCGTTGTCGGCGACTGGATCATCGGGACCGAATCCTTTTGTCGTCATGCGGCGAGCTTCGATGCCCTTGTCCACCAGCCATTGTTTGACGGCGTCCGCCCGCGCCTGCGAGAGCTTCATATTTGAGGCACGGCTTCCGGTATTATCGGTGTAGCCGTTGATTTCCACTTCGATCTCGGGATAGGCGGCAAGCGTCTTGTAAACCTGCTGCAGCGTGGGTTCGGATTCCGGCAGGATCTGCGAGCTTCCCGACTTGAAGAAGATCCCTTCGAGGACGATCTTCACGCCCTTCTCCATCTTGGGTTCTTCTTTTTTCGGTTCGGGCGGAATGTCGTCCTTCGCGTTCAAAGGATCGGTGCCGCGATCGATCTCGACCTTATCCGCGATTGTCCCGCCGTCGGTATCGGCTTTCAGCGGGTGGGTCTTGTATTGATGCACTTCGCTGCCGTCGGTCAAACCGTCGCCGTCCGAATCGGGATTCAGCGGGTTGGTCTGGTGCGTCATCCCTTCCGAGTAGTCGTTCAAGCCGTCTTCATCCGTGTCCGTCTTCAAAGGATTCGTCTTGTATTTCAGGACTTCGTCGCCGTCGGTCAAACCATCGCCGTCGGTATCGGCTTTCAGCGGATCGGTGCGGTGTTGATAGTGTTCTTCGCCGTCTTTCAAGCCGTCCCCGTCGGTATCGGGGTTGCGGGGGTTGATGCCCAACTGTTTCTCTTCTTTATCGGTCAAGCCGTCGCCGTCCCTGTCTCCTTTTCCACCAGACAAGGCGAAGCGCATATTCAGCATGGCGCCTAGATAGCTGTCGTCGTTCTCTTCGTCGCCTTCGATGATCGGATTCAGGTAATCATTGAAGGTGAAGTGATCCCCCACGCTGAGATCGAAGGCGAGGACGTCATCCGGGCGGTATTCCAAGCCGGCGCCGAAGGGGATGAAAGGCGTCCAACCGGTCAATTCCGCACCTTCCAGGAGCACTTTCGGCTCTTGACCTACGTCGTAGTAGAGGATCCCTCCGCCTGCGTAGATGAAGGGATACCATTTCCCCTGCGTCACGGGGCAGAGGCGAAAACGGAAGTCGATCGGGATCATATCCGTGCTGAAGGCGGTCCCGCTGATCCGCGCCAAACCCGCGCCGAAGTCACCCTGCAGAGAATTCAGTAGGGGGAAGGCGACGAAGGCGCGCATTTGGGGTTCGATGGGATAGGTGTCGGATTCGTTCAATCCGATCGTGCCGCCGCCACCGATGCCGATTTCCACGCCGCGCTCGCGATACTGCGCGTCCGCGTTCGACAGGATCAAGATCGGCAGAAGGCATAACAGCAGAGCGAAGGCTACCACTTTCATCTTAAGATTTCCTCCCCTATAGACTATTTTTAAAACGAAATCGCGATGGGTGCGATTTTGTTAATTGTTTCACAATTTTTTTCAGAATTCAGAATGTAATGGTGTTCTTTCGCTTTTATGACGCGAGATCCTGCATCCGCAAAGAAGCAGACAGCCGGTCAGGAACGAAATTCGGATGCAAGTGGGAAAGCAGCGCGAGGTGCGGAAAAATCCGAAGTCAGAAGCTCACGGAAGGATTTTGATGTAATATACATACGCTTCAGGAATAAGTAAAGAGAAATCTTGAAAATAATTTTTTTGAAAAGAGGCTCCCCAAAAAACGAATCCTCGTTTTCCGGCTGGGCGTCAGCCGGAACTGAAGCCGGTGCGCCGTGTTGTTTCAGCCCACGCTTTCGCCGGTGCACGAAGGGATTTGCTTCTGACTTTTTGAGCAGCCTCCTTATCCGGTCTGTTTCTCGCTGTCCAAATGACGAAGTGATAGGCTGCGGTACGAGATGCTGGATTGGGGGAAGCTCGCAACGCGCATCGTGCAATGCGGACTTGACTTTTCGGGGAATCGAGCCTATATTCTACCCATATTTGAGAAATCGTCCATAACGTCGGAATTCTTATGGATCGCGACTTATCATCCGTGCAGGAAGTGCGGGACTTGCTGGTCCGCGCCGAGGCGACGCTGCCCGCCTTGAAGGAACTCAGTCAGAAAGACGTCAACCGCATCACCGAAGCGATGGCGGACGCCGGCTATCAGGCGGCGGAGCGACTGGCGAAGATGGCGGTGGAAGAGACTGGTTTCGGCCGGTACGAAGACAAGGTCGTCAAGAACCGCTTCGCCACCCGCAATTTACTGCAGTATATCGCCTGCTTGAAGACGGTGGGATTTTTGGATGAGGAGAGCCGCGACGGCGTTTATCGCATCGCGGAACCGATGGGGGTGGTGGCGGCAATCATTCCGTCCACCAATCCCACTTCGACGGCGCTCTATAAGGGGATCATCGCGTTGAAGGCGCGCAACGCCATCGTGATGTCACCGCATCCGGCGGCGGTGCGCTGCAGCATCGAAGCCTGCAACGTCCTGTCGGTGGCTGCGGAGCGCGCCGGCGCTCCGAAGGGGTGCATCCAGTGCATGTCCATTCCGGAATTATCGGGCACTCAGGAGCTGATGCGGCACCCCATCACCAAGGTGATTCTGGCGACGGGCGGTACGGCACTGGTGCGAGCCGCCTATTCGGCGGGGAAGCCGGCTTACGGCGTGGGACCGGGCAATGTCCCCGCCTTCATCGAACGAACGGCGGATGTGCGCAAGGCGGTTCAGGACGTCATCGCGTCGAAAACCTTCGATTACGGCACGGTCTGCGCATCGGAACAGTCCCTGATCGCCGACCGGCCGGTGCGGGATGAAGTAATGGCGGAACTGAAGCGCCTTCACGCGTATTTCTGCAATGAAGCGGAGACGGCGGCTCTGGAGAAGCTGATGATCACTCCCCAAGGAGGCATCAACTCCGCCGTAGTGGGGCAGCCCGCGGCGCGGATCGCTCAGATGGCGGGATTTCAGGTGGCGCCGCAAACCAGCGTGCTGATCGTCCCTCTTGAAGGGGTAGGGAAGAAATATCCGCTTTCAATGGAGAAGCTGTCGCCGGTGCTCGCTTTTTACGAGGCGGACGGATGGGAGAAGGGCTGCGAACGCGCCATCGAGGTTTTGAAGTTCGGCGGTCTGGGGCATACGCTGGTCATCCACAGCCGGGATGAAGCCGTCATCCGCGAATTTGCTTTGAAGAAGCCGGTCTTCCGCATACTGGTCAACACCGGAGGGACGCAGGGCGCCATCGGATTGACGACGGGTCTGGAACCCGCTCTGACCCTAGGCTGCGGCACCTGGGGCGGATCCATCACCGCGGACAACGTGACGCCGCTGCATTTGATCAACATCAAGCGGCTGGCGTATGAAATCCGCCCCATTCAGGCGCAGGCGGATGCCGGGGATGCGTCGCGAGCGGCGGCGCAGCGATCCAGGTCATCCGCTGTACCGCAACCCGCCAAACCCGTCCGCTGGCGCTACGACGAGAAGTACCGCTACCGCCCCGCCGCCGAAAAACCTCTTGCGCCGGAAGTCCGCGCCGATGCTCCCGCTACGTCCGCTCCGCTGCCCGGCGTCGAGGTTCGATACGGATCCACGGGGGTCACGGAGGAGCAGATCGAAGCATTGATCCGGGAATTCGTGCGCGGGGGGGGCGAGGAGGGGAAGAAGAGGTAGGGAGGTCCCAACGCAGAAGCGTTGGGCTATTATCCGGCGTCCTTGCGGACGCTTCTTGACCTCGTTGGGGGTTGATGAGACAACAGCCCAGCCTTTCAAGGCTGGGTTTTATTTCATCAGCACCATTTTCCTCACCGCTTTATACTCCCCCGCCGCCAGCCGCGCAAAATAGACGCCCGAAGGCAGACCGGATCCGTCGAAGGTGACTTCGTGCGTTCCCGCCGTCCGCAGACCCTTCACCAGCGTCGCCACAGTTCTGCCGCCGACGTCGAAGATTTCGAGGTTCGTTCGCGCCGGGCTGGGTAGGGTGAAAGAGAAGCGAGTGCCGGGATTGAAAGGATTCGGGAAATTCTGACTCATAAAGAAGCGCGCGGGAAGATTTTGTCCGCCGGGTGATTCGATGCCGTAGAGTTCCAGCCAGTTCAGGATGGCGGAAAGGAAGTCG
The DNA here is from genome assembly GCA_964623265.1 of uncultured bacterium. GTDB lineage: Bacteria > Electryoneota > B3-LCP > B3-LCP > B3-LCP > CAZUTK01. The sequence continues at coordinate 58,943 of CAZUTK010000005.1, forward strand.
GTTCGCGAGTTGAATCCGGCGGCGGAGTCGTTGATGGCTTCGAAGCCGAAGGAGAGGAAGACGACTGCTCCATGAGCGTCGCAGTGCACGCCCGCCAGCCGGTCCGGCTGCGACGCATCGTACACCAGCATGGCTGCGCCTTCGCCGGCGGCGGCGACGACGTCCTGCGAGGTCTGGTTGGCGGCGCCGCCCGATCCCAGAATGATGAAGTTCATTCCGGCGGAGATGGGGTCGCCCTCGATCCCCTGCACGCTGAAGTCGCCGGCGTTGTCCTCTACGAACGCGACGCCCAGATAGTTGTCCAGGAAGGGGTCGCTGCGTTCGTGCATTTCCCGCGCGATGTTTTGACCGGATAGAATCAGACGCCCGCCGCCGTCCAGAAATTGCGTCAACGCCGCCGAAGCTTCCGGCGGGAAGACGTTTTGCTGAGCGGTACCTGTGTACCAGAGGACGAGGGGATAATGGGACAAAATCTCGGCATCCGGCACTCCACTGCGCGCCGCATTCCAGACTTCCCAAGTGCGCCCCAGCGCATCCAGCGGGACGGTGTAGTAATAATAGACTTCTTCATCCTGCCCCTGGTCGGCGTTGACGATCAGGATCTCGCCTCGTCCGAGCTGGATTTCCAATTTCTGCAGATAATCGTAGCCGGTGTTATCCGTGAAATGCAGATCCAGTTCCGCGCGGCGATATCCGCTGAAGCCGGCAGAGAGCGCAAGCGAGAAGGGCGATGCGGCGTTGTTCGCGGTTTGTTGGAGGGCAAGATCGCCGAAGTCCGCGGAGGAATGAAGGATCATCACGTCGGGATCCGAGCAGGTAAGTTCGGCGTGGAGGGCGCTGAGATTCTGCGGAGAGCGATTCTGTAGATAGACGATCAGATCGGCGGATTCGCCGGCGGAGAGTCTTCCGCTGGAATCCGCGTCCAACAGATCGAAGGATTGAACGCCGCAGGTCCAGTCGCAGGCTGCGCCGACGTTCAGACGCAGCGCTTGAGGCCAGTAGGGGTTGCCCGTCAGGATGGTATCGCACGTCGCCGTCAGGCGCGCGCCGACTTCATCTCCAGTCAGCAGCGGGTAGAGGCTCTTCAGCAGTCCGGCGGTGCCCGCCGCCACCGGGCACGCCATCGAAGTGCCGCTCATATTGCCGTAGCCGCCGTTGTTGGTGGTGGAGAAGATCCCTTCACCCGGCGCGAAGAGGTCCACCCAGGCGCCGTAGTTGGAGAAATCCGCCATATGATCCTGCGCGTTGGTGGCGCCGACGGCGATGACGTGTTGATAGCCGGCGGGGTATTGGATCTGCGAGGTGGATTCGTTGCCCGCCGCCGCCACCGAGACGACGCCGCGGTTGAAGGCGAAGTTGAGCACCTGCTGAGTGTAAGCGGAAAAACCGGATCCCCCGAAGCTCATCGAGATCACATCGGCACCGTTTTCCGCGGCGTACACGGTGGCTTCGTTGTAGTAGGCGATCAACCCCTGGCCGCTGACGGAAAGATATCCCGCCCGCAGCGCCATGATCTTCACCCCCCAGCCCACACCGGCGCCGCCCAGGGCGTTGTTGGATCGCTGAGAAGCATCGCCCGCGCAATGAGTGCCGTGGCCGTCGAAATCGGAGGGATCGTTGTCCGGGGTTTCTCCGTCTTCGCCGGGCCAAACCGCCGCCTGCCCCACGTTCACCCAGTCCCATCCCCAGAAGTCGTCAATATAACCGTTGGCATCGTCGTCCAGCCCGTTCCAGTCCGAAGGATCCACGACGCCGTTGCCGTTCAGATCTTCGCCGGGATTGACCCAGATGTTGGGGGCGAGGTCGGGATGATCGTACATCACGCCGGTGTCTATGATGCCCACGACCGCGAAGGGCGCCGATCCGGAAGCCCACCACCAAGCGGTTTCGCAATCGGTGATGGTCAAGTGATATTGGGAGGGGCGGTATGGATCGTCCGCTGAACGGGAGGCGAAGACCGGCAGCGCCCAGCGCGGTTCCGCCCAGAGGATGCCAGGGATGCTTTGCAGCGACCGGCAGAGTCCTGGTATGTCGGCGTCCGGAGGCAGGAAGGCTTCCCAGATGCGCGCGAGGTCGCGCTCGAACCCGTCTTCAGATCGGGCGAACTGCGGGTAAATCCGCCGCAGATTTTCCGGTCCGACGGAAAGAGGCGCAGCCGCCCATTCGACCAGGTGGGAGGGATCGGCGAGGTCTTCCGCACAGGCGAAGATGATTCTTCCGGGGAGGTAGGATTGTCCATTCGAAGTGGGGAGATTCGCGCAGAATGCGGGCAGCGAGCAGAGAAGGATGGAAATGGCGAAAGCAATCGTTTTCATCTTCGGCTCAGATTGGATGGAGATTTTGTTTGAACATTATACGGAATTTACCCCCGTTAAATAAATAAAAAAAATATGGACAATGACCTTTTTTATTTCGTATATTATCTATATCAGTGAAGTCATCGGTTGTTGTTCATCGCTGCATCTTCGGATCTGCCAATGACGCCTTGACGTCCTGGTGAAAGAAACGTCCAATTAAAGAGGTAAAGAGTAATGTCACAAGGTACCGTGAAATGGTTCAACCCGCGCAAAGGGTACGGGTTCATCAAAGTAGACGACAGTTCGGAGGACGTGTTCGTCCACGCCAACGAAGTCGTCGGAGGCGGTTTCCGCAAGGAGCTTTACGAGAACCAACGCGTCGAATTTGAGATCGCGAACGGTCAAAAAGGTCCCTTAGCAAAGAGCGTTCGCGTGATTGAATAATACCGCGAATACTATGCAGCCCGGCTCGCAGGAGCCGGGTTTTTTTTGCGCATCGCCGCCGTTTTCTCTTGGAGATGAAAGCCGGCGCGGTTCATCGCCGGCGGTGACGGGGCGGTTTCGTCGCGTGCAAGCTATGCTTAATTCGATCTTCCGTGATCGGCAGATCCGTGAATTCCACGCCCAGCGCGTCGCAGACGGCGTTGGCGACGGCGGGGGCCGTCCCCACCAGAGCCGGTTCGCCGATGCCGCGCGCGCCGAAGGGACCCAGTGTGTCGGGGGATTCGAGGAATTCGATCGAAATTTGCGGAATATCCGACGCCCGCGGGGTGCGGTATCGGTCGAAATTCAGCGTTGTAGGATAACCGTTTTCCACCCGATATTCCTCGAACAATGCCATGCCGATTCCCTGCGCGACCGCTCCGATGACCTGCCCCCTCAGCGCCTGCCGGTGGATGACTCTGCCCACATCGTGGCACGCCGCCAGCCGCAGAACCTTGACTCTGCCGGTCTTCAGGTTGACTTCCACTTCCGCCGCTTGAGCGCCCCAGGCGTAGGTGGCGTAGGCGACGCCCTGACCGGTCTCGTCGTCCAGCTTCGTCGTGGGGACGGAGAAACGGGTGAAGGCGTCGGTCGGCTGCCCCAGTTCCGTCAGGCGGTGATGGATTTTTCGCAGTGCGTCTTCATCCGTTGACAGAAAACGGAGATTCTGTTCGAAGCAGAATTGATCCAGCCTCTGCCGCAGTTTTTCGCAGACGTTCTGCACGGCTCTGCCCGTGATGGTCGTCTGACGCGAGGCGACGGTGGAACCGGAATCCGGAGTCAGCTCGCTGTCGGCGGCCAGTAGATCCACGCGGTCGAAATCCGTTTCGAGAGCTTCTGCGGCGATCTGGCGGAAGATGGTCGAGGAGCCCTGACCGTAGTCCACCGTGCCGACCCGCAGGATGAAGCGCCCTTGCGCCGTCAGTTCGACACGGGCGCCGGAGATATCGGGGATGCCTCCTCCGTAGCCGATGCCGTAGAAGAGGGCGGCGACGCCGACGCCTCTTTTAACGGTTGTGGATTTGTTCTTGGATTTTGCGGCGGGGCGGATCGCCGCGGTGACGGAGTTGAGGCAGCGATCCAAGGTTACTTTTAAGGAAGGAGGTAATTCCTGCGTCGCCGTCCGGCCGCCGTCGCGCAGGAGATTGCGGCGGCGCAGTTCCACCGGATCGAATCCCCAAGCTTTCGCCGCCATATCGAGGTGTCGTTCCGCGGCGTAGAGCACCTGTGTCGCTCCGAAGCCGCGGAATGCGCCGGAGTAAGCGTTGTTGGTGTAAACGGATCTGCCCAGGATGCGGATGTTGGGAATCTCGTAGGGACCCGAAGCGTGCACGCAGGCTTTGCGCAGGATGTTCGGCGCCCAGGAGGTATAGGCGCCGGTGTCGGCGATCAATTCGAGATCCAGAGCGGTCAACCTGCCGTCGGCGTCCGCCGCCAGACGGCGGCGGATGATCATAGGGTGGCGTTTGGTGGTGGATCGAAAGGATTCCTCGCGGGTCAGCACGATGCGCACTGGACGCTTCAGTTTGTAAGCCGCCAGCGCCGCCAGGGGCTGCACCACCATATCTTCCCGCTTGCCGAAGGCGCCGCCGGTGGGGGATTGAATCACCCGCAGTTCGTGTCTGCCGAGGTTCAGGATGCGGCAGAGTTCCGCGCGGTCGAAGAAGACGTTTTGAGTCGGGGCGATGACGGTGAGCCTGCCGGCGTCGTCGAACGTCGCCAGGACTGCTTCGTTTTCCATCGGGGCGTGTTCCACCAGCGGGGTGCGGAAGACGGCTTCGTGGCGCAGCGCCGCCTCGCGGAATGCTCGTTCCACGTCCCCTCGCCGGATCTTGCGTTCCGCCGCCAGATTGCCCTTTTCGAAGAGTTTGACCGCATCCTCTTTCAGCGCCGCTTCTGGATCTGTGACCGCGGGGAGCGGCTCATATTCGACTTCGATTTGCGAGACGGCTCGCCGGGCGTCGGATTCGCTTTGCGCCACCACCAGCGCGACCTTGTCACCGACGAAACGCACGCGGTCTCCGCACAGAACCGGCTGATCCTTCGCGGCTTTCCCGTAATGATTGTCGCCGGGGACGTCCGCGGCGGTGAAGACGGCGACGACGCCGGGCATCGAAGCGGCTTTCGCCGCATCTATCCGGCGTATGAGGGCGTGCGGATATTGCGCCCAGAGGACGGCTCCGTGCAGCATCCCCGGCGCGGCGAGATCCGCGGCGTAGCGGATACCGCCTGATACCAACGCTTCCGCGCCGGTGCGCAGAGGCGAAGATCCGAGCGTTCCCGGAAGATCCCCACCGCTGACCTCCCCCGCCAGCACCCGTTCGACTGCTTCGATCATCTGGAGATAGCCCGTGCAGCGGCAGAGATGCGGTGCCAGAGCGGCGACGACATCTTCCGCATCCGGATGCGGGTTTCTCTCCAGCAGAGCCGTGAGGGACATCACGATGCCGGAAGTGCAATACCCGCACTGCACGGCTCCGGCTTCGAGCAGCGCCTGCTGAACAGCGGTTAAGCCATCCGAACTCAGCCCTTCCACCGTCAGCACGTGTTTGCCTTCCACGGCTTTTGCCTTCGTGCGGCAGGAGAGAGTGGGGCGGCCGTTGACCAGCACCATGCAGGCGCCGCACTTGCCGATCCCGCAGCTCTGTTTGGCGCCGGTCAAGCCGAAGTCTTCCCGCAAGACGCGGATGAGCGGTCGGTCGGCGGCGCCGCGATAGGTGACGGTGCGGTCGTTGAGGTGGAAGGTGATCATAAGGCGGTTTGCGAGGTAGTCGGCGCCGATGCGCTCATCGAACGGCGGGACTCAGCTTTTTCTTTTTTTCGGCTTCTTTTCTTCGAAATTCGCACGGACGGACTCCGAAAGACCGGCTAACAGTTGCAGGGCTTCTTCCGCCTGAGCGAACTTCAGGGCTCCCAGCCCGCAGGCCGGTGTCAGCAGGGACTGCCGCAGCAGGAGATTTTTCGCAATCCCCTGCCGCGTCAATTCGGCGGCTTTTTCGAGGAAATCCGTTTGCAACTGCGAGACCGCTTCTTGCCGCGGCAGAGCGATCAGTTCGGACAGCCGGGCGGTGACGGGGACGATCCCCCAGGCAAGCACGCCGCCGCGCTGTAAAAAGGCGCGAAGGGATTTGGCGTGCGGCAGAAGACTCGGGAAGTGTTCGTCGGCGTCGAAGTTGATGACGTCCACATCCGCTTCTAAAAGCAGAGACCAGTCGGCGTCGCCGCAGCAATGCACGCCCGCCAGCGCGCCCTCCAGCCGGATGGCGAGGATCATCTCGCGCAAAGAAGCGACCACTCGCGATCGGGGGATCTGAAAGAAGGCGGTTCCGTAGCTGGACAGATGCGGTTCATCCAGGAAGATCAGAACCGGGACGCCCAGTCGCATCAGACGACGCACCTGCCAGCGGGCTTTCAGTGCGAGGGATTGGCGCACCGCGTCGAAGATTTCATCCTGATGCAGGATGGGGCGGTCGCGGCGGTCGGTGATCATCCATCCCATGCTGATCGGTCCGGTAATCTGCCCCTTGACCATCTGCAGCTGCGCGGGTTTGGATCTCCAGAGCCGTTCGATGAAGGCGTGGAATCCACGGGCGTAAGCCCGAGTAATAGCGAAATAGTCCAGGTCTTGGGCTGACACGTGGGCGTAGAACGGTTCCAGCACCGCATGAACGTCTCCGCATACGTCCAGCATCAAGCGATCCTTTTTCGGGTCGAAGCGCAGAAAGGGCATTCCTTCAGAGAACTGCGCGGCGAGAGATTCGCAGCGGTCGGCGTTCGGCAGTTGGGGCCAGGCGGGGATTTGGGGGAGATAGCGCAGGATCAGTTCGATGCCGTCCAGAGGGTTGACGTGCGGCAGGCTGCCCACGGCGGTCGGCAGGCAGTGGGGTGAAAAACCTCGGGTCATAGGGGAGGTGAGTTCTGATAACAACCAAGTTCGCCGGCTGTCAATAAAGCGCAGCGGAATTGCCGTCCGGTGCAGTAATTTGTTAGCCTTTTTGCTTTCGTTGAATATATAAGCCGCCACCTGGGTTCTTGGCACATAAAGGCATTTTCTCTTTTATTAGATCGCCGAATATAAAATGAACGTAGGTATTGAAAAATAGGATCTTCCATTCGAAATTATAAGACAAGAACGCGCGCAGAAAGTAATTTTCATTCCAGAACCGTCCCCCCATTAACCACTCAGGCGGATAATCAAACGGATAAAATACGTCATGAAAATGGACAACAACACCTGGTTGCAGACGCGGCAGAATTTCAAACATCAGCAATAGCAAGTCACTGCCGCACTTCACAACGTGACTTGAGTCAATGAATAATAAATCACCTGATTGTAAACTCAACAAAATTTCAGTTGGAACTTCTTGGATCTTTCTATCCATTAATCGGATCTGTTTTCTGTCGCCCTCATGAAGCAGACTAATAAGCCGATCCGGATATGGTTCAATGAAAGTAATTTCCGGTCGTTGAGAAAAAACACGGTCAATGGTATCCAACATCACTGCCGATGAAAATCCTGACCCGATTTCAATGATTCTCTTCGGCATGTACTTTCTTAAAAAACAATAAAGAAAAATGGCATCTGAATAGCAGAACCACATATTATGATAATAGTACCTATGTCCAGGGGTCTGTTCTTCCGGAAATGGCAGGTCTTTATAGAAAAGAGCGTATTCAGTAAGTAATTCATATTGTTCCTGTTCGTTCAGCTCAATTCCCAAGAGCTCTCGGTTGGGTGGCTTTCTTGATTTGACATACGCGAGAACATCTTCTTTTGACGGAATGGGGGAATAGTAATGACCTGCCGGATATGCTCCATGCTTTCTCATCTTCCCGCTGAGGTTCTTAATGAATGGCGCGTTGTTGATCAGGGTTTTAATGGTCCGGGTCATGATTCTTTTACAGGTTGCCAGAATGTAATATACAGTGAGTCCGTTTCCCAGGCAAGCCTTTTTTGCTCGACTGACGATGACGACGCGACGCTTATGTCTGCCTGATCACGGTTCGACGGTTTCCGGGATCTCCTCCGCCGGTTCTTGATCGCCGGAAGCTTCCGCAGTCGAATCCGCTGAAGGGGCGTTTTCGGTCTTATAGGGGATGTAAACCCGGAAGATCGTCCCCTCTCCGGGTCGGGAGAGGACTTCGAAACGGGCGTCGTATTTTTTCAACAGCTGATATGCGCTGGAGAGTCCCAATCCGGTGCCGCTGGGTTCATCGCCTTTCTGCTTGCCGTTCACCGGTTTGGTGGTGAAGAAGGGATCGAAGATGCGCTCTTGATATTCCGGCGGAATGCCGCAGCCGGTGTCGCGGATCTCGATCAAGATTTTCCCATCCGAACAGGCTTCGGTCTTCACGCTGAGCTTCTTTTCAGGCGTATCGTGCATGGCGTCAATGGCGTTCTTGATAATGTTCAGGAGGGATTGGGAGAAATCGCCGTAAACGCCCTGCACCATCGGCAGATTCGGGTCGAATTGATATTCCTTCTTGATGCGGTGTTTGAAGACCAGATCCGCGTTCAGGAATTTCAGCTCTTCCACCAGCAGTTGATTCAGGTCAATGGGGCGCTTTTCGAGATCTTGTTCCTGGCGGCTCTTGTAGAGCATATTGTTGATGATGGCGGAGATGCGCTGAGCCTGGTTCAGGATGTCGTCGAGGTAGGGGATGTTGTCCTGCGTCATCTTGAGCAGTTCGATGTGGTTGATGATGCCCTGCAGAGGCACGTTCAGGTTGTGGCCGATGCCGGCGGCTAACATGCCGATGGAGGAGAGCTTGGCGTGCTGCATAATCTCCATCTGCATCTCTTTCTGCCGGGCTTCCAGTCGCTTCCGTTCGGTGATGTTGCGGAGGATGCCCTGCACGGCTGGTTTGCCTTCGTAGGTGGTGTAGTTGACGCTGACGTCGAAGTCGAGGATTTCACCGGACTTGGAGAGCCCTTGAAATTCGTAGTTAGGGGACAGCTTTTCGCCGGCGGCGCTGCGGCGGGCGCGTTCCTCGATCAAGGGCACGGAATCGGGCGCGACGAGCTTGATGAAGTCGAAGTCCGGGCGGTTGACTTCCTCGAGGGTATAACCCAGCAGCTCTTCGAATTTCTTGTTGACGTAGACGAAGCGCTTCCCCTGCAGGATGTAGATGGCGTCGTTGGAGTTATCGAACAGGTTGCGGAATTTCGCTTCGGAATCGAGGACGCGTTCGATCAATCGGTGGTGCTGGATGAAGAGAGCCAGCTGGGATTGGATCTGTTCCAGCAGCGTTTCATGGCGCTGCGTATAGACGGCGGGCTGGTCGGCTGCCAGATAGAGCATGCCTAGAGGTACGCCTCCGTTGACCAGCGGAGCGGCGATGTAAGACCTCATACCCAGCTGGCGCAGATTTCGTTCGAAGGTCGTTCCGGTTTCCGGGATATACGCTTGGATCCGGTTGCGTTTGTCGTGGAGGATCTGCTGGGTCAGCGATCCCTTGTACGTTTCGAAGTATTCTCCGGGGACTTCCATAAAGCCGTCCAGATCGCTGCCTTCCTCTGCGGCGACCATGACCAAATCCATCTGATCTTTTTCCTTCTGGATCAGCGACAGAGCCAGCATCCGGTGGGGCACCAGCTCCTTCAGTTCCGCGCTGATGCCGCGCAGAGCGCGTTCCGGATCCAACTCACCCAGCAGGAGCCGGTTGACGTTCAGGATGGCTTCCTTTTCCCTCTCCGCATATTTCTGGCGGGTGATATTGCGGATGGTGCCCATATAGGCGGGTTGACCTTGGTATTCGATCTCGTTGATCGTCATTCGGACGAAGACGCGCGTGGTTTGATCCTTGTGGAGGGCGCGGAACTCGTATTCCCGGGGGATATCCTCGCCGGCTTTACGGCGGCGGTGCCGATCCACCACCATTTCGCGGTCTTCCGGGGCGATGGTTTTCCAGAATTCCAGACCTGTCACTTCTTCGGGCATATACCCGACCATTCGGATCAAGGCTTCATTGGCGAACACGAACTTATCATCCTGGAGGATGAAGACTCCATCCTGCATATTGTCCACCAGGATGCGGTATTTCAGTTCGGATTGCCGCAGCGCTTCTTCATCCCGCCAGCGCTGAATCGCCACGGCGTACAGCGACGCCAGGCGTTCCAGAACCTGCAGATCCTCATCCGTGTAGTCGCGGTCCGGATTTGCCAGAGCGATCTGACCGACAAGAGTGCCGCCGATGAAGGCGGGCACCGAGAGGAAGCGTTCGATGGGGATGTGTCCTTCCGGAGTGCCGCTGGCGCGGGGGTCCTGCGCCGGCTGATTCGTCAGGATCGGTTTACAATTCTTCAGCACCCAGCCCCAGAGCCCTTCGAAATGCTTGAAGATTTTTTCTTTCCCTTCGACGCGGCATTGATCCCAGACGCCCTGGGTCATCGTCGGGGCGACCAGGAAGCCGGATTGCGCGTCCAGGTATCCGACGAATCCCAGCCGGCTGCCGGTCAGATGCAGGGCGTGCGAGTAGATCATATCGGAGATCTCTTCGATCGGCGCTGACCGCAGGAGCGCCCGCGAAATCTCGGCGAGGATCGCGTTCACTTCGGCTTCCCGTGCCAGAGCGGCTTCTACCTTTTTGGTCTCGGTGATATCCCGAAACACCCCCAGAACTCCCGTCAGTTCGCTGCGGTCGTCCATCATTGGGGTGGCGGTGATGATCAGCGTGCGCTTTTCGCCGTCTTTTCGCAGGATATTCAGTTCGTAGTTGCTGCGGACGCCTGCGTAGCGGGTGGCGGTGTGGCGGCGCACGCGCTGGAAATCCTCCTCCGAAAGGAATTCGCGCAGATTCCTCTGAAAGAGCCCGCCGGGTTCGACGCCGAAAAGCTTTTCCGCAGCGGGATTGGCGAAGGTGAAGTTCTCTTCCAGGTCAATGATGCAGACGCCTTCGCCCTGATTTTCGACCAGCAGCCGGAAGCGCTCCTCGCTCTGCTGCAGAGCCGTTTCCGCTCGTTTCTGTTCCGTGATGTCGGCGATGAAGCCTTCCAGAGCCTGCAGTTCGCCGTTTTCCGCAAAGACGCCCTGCCCCTGTTCCCAGACCCATTTTTCTTCACCGGACGCGGTCTTGATCCGATAGGTCATGCGGTAATTCGTCTTGTTTTGCAGCGCCTTCTGCACCGCGTTCCAGACGGTATCCCTGTCGTCGGGGACGATGATATCGCCGTAGGTGATTTTTCCGCCTTCCATAATTTCTTCGGGACCATATCCGGTCAATTCGAAGCAGCCCTGGCTGACGTATTCCATTTCCCAATTTCTCTCGTTCTTGCAGCGGTACGCCATCCCGGGCAGGTTGCTCATCAGCGTCGTCAGTGCTCGTTGATTTTCCTGGAGAGCCAGCGCGGTGCGCTTTAGGTCGGTGATGTCAATCAGCGTGCCTTCGAGGATTTCAAGTTCCCCGCTTTCCTCTTCGATCAGGCTCACGTTTTCCAGCACCCAGACGTCGGATCCATCACGTCGCTTGAGTTTTTGTTCTAAGTTGGTGATGCTGCTTTTTTCGTAGAGTTGAGCCAGGAATGCCGCTCGTTCCGCTTGTTTTTCATAGAGGTCGTGCGCCATCAACTGCAGAGCTTCCTCGCGGGACGCATACCCGAAGATTTTGGCGAAGGCGTCGTTGCAGTCGAGGATTTTTCCCGCCGGCGTCGTGCGGTAGACGCCCGCCAGATTGCGTTCGAACAGGAGGCGATAGCGCTGTTCCGAGGCTTGCAATGCCTCTTCCGCGCGCTTCTTTTGGGAAATATCTATGAAACTCTCCAGCAAGCACGGTTTCCCGTTCAATATGATCCGGACGACGGTCTTCAGGATCGGCAGGATCCCGCCGTCGGATCGGGTCAGAAGGCATTCGGAATGATCCACTGATTCGCCCAAGTCTGTGACGGGACATTGTCCTACTTCGTTCGGGCAAATGAATTTGTGGCAACGCACCCCGACGATTTTTTCGATCGGATTTCCGATCATCTCCGCCGCGGTTCGGTTGGCATCCACGATGACGTGCGTTTCCGGGTCAATAATCAAGACGCCCGCATCGAAGGCGTTGAAGATCGTCTTCAGGCGATCTTCGCTTTCCCGCAGAGCGGCTTCTCGTTCTTTGCGTTCGGTGACGTCGCGGAAGTTCCAGACTCGGCCTGCGTTCTTCCCGTTTCTCCGCAGGGGGGATGAGTAACGTTCGAGGATCTGACCGTTTTTGAACTTGATCAGGTCGTAGGTTTCATCGTCGGACTGATAGGTCTGCTTCACTTTTTCGAGGAAGGATCGGGGTTCTTCCAGTTGTTCCAGGACGAAGGCGAGCAGTTGATCGTCGTCGCGGGTCGCGAGGATCTCGTCCGGAATCCCCCAGATTTGAGCGAAGCGGCTGTTGTAGTGCGTCACCCGCCCGCGGTCATCCACGACGAGGATGCCATCGGCGGTGGATTCAAGGGTTGCCGCCAGCAATTCCTCGTTCAAGCGCAGAGCCTCTTCGGTCTTCATCCTTTCCGTTACATCCCGCACAATGGCTTGCAGTTGGCGATCTTGGCCGACTTCGACGACATTCAGGCTGACTTCCGTGTCGAAAAGGGTGCCGTCCGGACGGCGGTGTTTCCAGTAGAAATGCCGGGATTCCCCCTGCAAAACGGACTGGATCAGCTCAAGGGCTTTTTCTCGGGAATCCCTGCCGTCGGGCTGAGTTGCCGGAGAGAACTCGTAGGGTGTGTGCCCGAGGATCTGGTCGCGGGTGCAGCCGAACATCTCGAGGGTTTTTTCGTTGCAATCCACGAAGACATCTTCTTTCATCAGGAAGATCGCGTCGTTGGCGCTGGAGAAGAGAGTGCGGTATTTCTTCTCGTTCTCCTCCAGCTGCGCTTTCGCAGCTTTCTCTTCCGTGATGTCCTTGAAAATCGTGTAGACGCCTTCCGGCTTTTCCTGTCCGGGTTTGAACAGAGGAGTGGCGTCAATGCGGATCCAGCGGTACGATTCGAGGCGGGGGTTATAGACTCCCATCACAACATCCTGCACTCTGGATCCGGTCGTCAAGGCGACCATGGCGGGGTGTTCGGGTCCGGGGAAATCGTTGCCGTCTTCGCGGATGGCACGCCAACGGGGATCCAGCGAGGTGCGCCACTGCATCTGCTCAAACGTCAAGCCGAAGATCTGTTCGGCGGCAGGGTTGGCGGAGACAATTTCGCCCCGCGCATTCTGGTGCACGATCCCCAGGGACATCGTTTCATACAGCGTGCGATATTTCTTCTCGGATTCGCGGATTATTTCCGCGGTCAATTTGCGCTGGGTGATGTCGCGGATGATGCCCATGCTGGCGGGTCTGCCTCGGTATTGGATCACGCCGGCGGAGATTTCCACGTCGAGGATGGTGCCGTGTTTCGTGAGCAGACGGGTTTCATAGAGGCTGGGCGCAGGCATGCCTGAGATGCGATTGTGGTAATACGACAATACTTTTTCCCTTTCTTCCGGGACGAGGAGAAGGTCGAAATGGTTTCTGATCTCATCGAAGGAGTAGCCTGTCATATTCAACAGCGCCTTATTGGCGAATTGCAAGGCATCGTCCTGCAGGATGAAGACCCCGTCGGTGGAGTGTTCCACGAGGGCGGAATACTTCTCTTCCGATTCACGCAGGGCCTCTTCCGCGAGTTTTTGCTGCGTGATTTCACCGGCGAAGTTCAGCGTCGCAGGCTTTTGCTCCCATTCGATTTTCACCGCGTTGATGCGCAGCCATTTGACCTGCTGGTTTTTATCCCGCACACGGAAATCGTAAATGTTCGGCAGAGATTCGCCTCGGATGCGACGGAGATGGCGGTCCACGACCAATGCGCGGTCTTCTTCGTGGATCAATTCGTCAATGGGGATGGCTGCCAGTTCGGCAGCGCTGTATCCCATAATCTCCACTAATTTGGGGTTGCAGTAGCAGATCTTCCGATCCTTGACGACGAAGATGGCTTCGTTGGCGTTTTCGATGAGCAGGCGGTAGCGTTCTTCGGAGCGGCGCAGAGCGTTTTGAGCTTCGACGCGTTCCGTGATGTCCTTCATTGAGCCCAGCATGCGGCTGGCTTTGCCGGTTTCATCGGGGAGGAAAAGTCCGGTGTCTTCGATGTGGATGTACTTCCCGTTCTTGCGCCGGAAGCGGTAATCCACGTGGTATTTGCCGACTCTCTGCTGAGCCTCCTGGAGCAAGTTCAGAGCTTCCGCCCGATCTTCCGGGTGGATGAGCTCCGCCCAGGCGTCTATATTGACGGAGGCGAACTGGGCGGAAGAATAGCCTGTGATTTCCGCGATGGCGCCGAACCACTGGATTGCTCCGGTCTTCACATCGTAATCGTAAATCAGTTGTCCGGTCTGGTCGGCGACGATCTGATAGCGCTTCTCCTTCTCCTGCAGGGTTTTATGGGTTTGGTTGATTTCGGTGACGTCGTTGAAGATGCAGACAGTGCCGATGGAAGCCCCGCGGCGGTCGGTCAGCTCGGCGGAGTTGACGCAGGTTTCAACGACCACGCCGTCTTTTTTCAGCAGGCGGTAAATCCTGTTTCTATCGGAGCTTGTGGAAGGGATCTCGCACCAGGATGCCCGCGCGCGGGAGAGATCTTCCGGATGCAGGATTTTTGCGAGATCCTGCCCGATGATCTCTTCCGGTTCGTAACCGAGCATGGTCTTGCTGCGGTCGTTGCAGTCGAGGATGACGCCCCGGCGATCCACAGTGAGGATCAAATCAGCGGCGACGCGGAAGATGGAGCGGTATTTTTCTTCGCCCGCCCGCAGCGCGCTGATGGCGCTGTGCTTGAAGTGCGCGATTTCGATCTCGTCCGCAATGGCGCGTTCCCGTTCCGGGTTCACGACGTGTATGAAAGATGCTTCGGTTTTCATCTTCTGCAGGATTTCCTGGTAACTGTTCTTCGTCCAGAACAGCACGGGCAGAAGGGCGTATTCGTGCATCTGGCGCGCCAGAAGGATGGCGTCCTCGAGGATTTCCGGTTCCACCACCACCAGCAGGAGATCAGGACGGTACTCGTCAATCGCGGCGCAGACATCCAGGATAGAGCTTGAGCATTCCGCAGTTTTGTAGCCCAGTCTTTTGAGCAGGACGTGAATCCCCTTCTGAGTGCTGGTTTCATTGCCTACGATGAGGATGCGAAGGTTTAACATAGCCGCTCCTTTTCCCCATTCCTATCCTTTGAGTTGCAAAGTCGTCCGATGGATGCGAGAGGATGAACCACCCTTCCGGATTCCGTCGGAGCTCCTCGTTGCGGATCACCTATACTTTTTATCGGTTCGAAATGGATCAGAATTCACGCGAACGGAGCGCAATTTCGATGCGATGAGAACCGGCGATCCAATTACAATGCGAATTGCCGGCCAAAGCGTGAGAGAGTTGCGGTTGGTTTTCCCCCGATTGTCAAGGGTATTAGAGCGGACGTTCTCTACCTTCAGAAACGATAAGAAAGAGTAAACAGAAACTGGAATAACTGCAGTTTCTCCTCCCAACCTCCGATGGATCGGTCCCACTTCGCCAGAGCGAACGTTGCCTGAACTTGGAGGGCTTGATCCAACAGGAGACTCATACCCCCGCTGAAGACATTTTTATTCTCGGATACGGTTTTGTCTTTCAGAGGCGTGGGAAGATAGGCGTAACCCGCCTGGATTCTGGCGTCTATTAACGGGAGCCAATATTCGAGACCGGCGTGCAGGTCCGCCGTGGTCCGCAGGTGCCGCGCCGTCTCCCGGTTCGCCTGATCCTGACTCAGCCCTAAATAAGGCGGTTCATCCTGGAATGCGACCTGGCTCCAGTCGTTCAGCACCGCGTCTGCGCTTAGACCGAATCTCCCGATTATCGCCGCCGCGGCAACAGAGCCGCGGAACGG
>CAZUTK010000006.1:0-37915 GCA_964623265.1 uncultured bacterium
TTCATCAGCACCGCCCAGCGCACGCCGCGCGTGGGAGGCAGAGGCGGAACCACCGGCGCCGCGGCGGGAACCGGATACACGTTCGTCGCCGCCATCAGCAGGTCGCCGATCGCCGTGCTGACGCGGGTGTATTCCGGCTCGTTCAACGGCGGGCTCATCGCCGCCGCCACCTGCACTTCGCCGCTTGAGGAAGCGACGAAAGCATAGCGAACCGGATGAAACAAATTCGCCGTCGGATAATCGTCAATGTAAACGGCATACCCCTCCGCCGGCGCCGTCATCACCCATTCCCGAGTGCCGCGGATCTCCGTGCCGGCCGGGATCGGTCCCCAAATCTTCAAGACGACATCGTCTCTCCCACCTGGCAGCAAGCGTTGCTCCACCAAGTTGACCGCCTGATCGGCGTCCATCGCAAACAAAGTGGGAATCAACACCGCGAAAAGAAGGATGATGGTCCCTATCGAAACCCAGCGTTTTGTCTTCATAAATTCTCCTTCAAAGATTGCGTCTTTTCATACCATAGCTGTTGTTTTGATGATTTCGAAATAAAAAAAGAATTACACGCGCATTAAAAATAGGAAAATATTCCGCGGAAGTCAAGCGTTATTTTCTTCTCATCCAATTTTTTGCGAAAACTCCTGTATCTTTATCATTCTATCTTTTATATTGAATGAATGAAATTTGCCGCCGCGCCCAATCCGAGAACTCAGATCCTCTCGCCTCCCGCGGTAACCTTTTCATCTGCATCGGAGTCTAATCGGCAGATGACGGCAAAGGCGGATATATCTTCGGACGAGGAATTGGTCGAACTGGCGAAATCGGGGGATCGCCAAAGCTTCGGAACGCTGGTCCTGCGCTACCAGGATCCGGTTTACAACCTGGCTTGCAGAACGCTGGGCGACAGAAACCGTGCCTACGACGCCGCTCAAGATGCCTTCCTGCGAGCCTGGCGCAGCATCTCCGCCTTCAAAGGGGAAAGCAAATTCTCGAGCTGGATCTATCGCATCACGGTGAACTGCTGTTTGAGCTACCTGCGCAGGCGGAGCGCCGCGTTCGACGCCGAACCGCCGGAAGTGATGGAGAAGATGCAAAACTCATCCGCTCCGGCACAACATTTCAGCAGAACCATCGAAAATCAGGATCTGGTGGAAAACCTCCTGATGCAACTACCGCCCATCTACCGCACCATCGTAACCCTGCACTATCTGCAGGGAATGGATTGCCGGGAAGTGGCGGACATCATCGGCTGCCCCATCGGCACCGTGAAAGCATATCTGCACCGCGCGCGGGCGTTGATGCGCCGCCTGGCGGATCAGTGGCACAACACTCGACTATAGCAATAATAATACCACTATGAAGTGTCCCGATATCGAAATTTTCGACGATTACCTTCTGGGTCTGCTATCTCCGGAATCATCCAACGAGCTGGAAGCCCATCTGGCGGTCTGCCCGAAATGCCGTGCGATCATGGAAAGAGAACGACTAGTGGACGAATGGCTCCGCCGGCAGAAACAGATCCCCGCGCCGCCGGAATTCTTCCGGCAGGTGATGAACGCCATAGCAAGAAAGACCGTGCGGCGTACCCTCCCCGACTGGATCTGGGCTGCCGGCATCGGCTTATTCGCAGCGTACGTCGGAATCTTCGTCGGCAAATTCGGCGGCAACTTCACCCCCCTCTTGATGGGGAAGTTGAGATCCTTCATCGCCGGCATCGGATCTCAAATCACCCTGGATTGGGTGGCGTACGACGACTTGGTGCTGAGGTTTGCCAGCGGCAACAACCTGCTGATTGTCAATTTCGCTGTCGCCGGCATCATCCTCTGCTGGGGGTTGTGGCAGGTCGTCAAGGCTCTGCGCAGATAAGTGCATCTCTTGCGCAATCAATTCAAGGCTTGCAGTTCATCCCATCAAATCTTCTCCCAGAGCCGTATTATGTACGGCTCTTTCTTTGGTATAATTCTTGCGAAATTTATACGGGAATGATTCGTTGTTCTGCTTCGCCTCCCGCATCTTGATCATTCCCTTTCTCTGCGACGAAAATGGCATTTTTTTTAAATCAACTGTTGCATTTCAAAAAAAATGTCTTATATTGTATAAGATAATAACAATGATCCAATATCTGCTTGAGTGAAGGAGTGAACATGCAAAGAAGGTTCTTCAGATCGGATGAAGGCTTCACCTTGATCGAAGTGCTGATCGTAGTGGTGATCGTGGCGATTCTGGCCGCCATCTCGGTGCCCATCTACATTCAATATGTGGAAGGCGCCCGAGCTTCAGATCCGCAGGCGACCATCGGAGCCATCTACAACGCCTGCAAAATGTATCGCCAAGACAGCGGACAGTATCCGACCGACCTAACCGTGCTGGAAAATCAGGAGTATCTGGAAATTGATCGCGCCACCAAAGAACAGTGGCAGTTCCAGATCGTCGGCAGCCCGGATCAGCTGGAACAGATTATGGGCACCTCGACCGAAAAAATGAAGGGCGGCGCCGGACAGGTCGTGATCTATGAAGTGCAAACCGGTAAATTCTCCGGCTACGGTTTGCCTTCGGACAATACAGGCGAATAATCCGACGCATCGTAGGGACGACTGCCTTGGAAATTAAAGATATCAATCAACTCCTCAGCTTCGCGGTGGATCAGGGCGCCTCGGACCTGCACCTCTCGACCGGCTCCATCCCCATGATCCGCGTGCACGGTCGCATGCGGAAACTGGCGCTGCCGGTTATGACGCAGGACCTGATGGAGAAGCTGATCTTCGCCATCCTGAGCGAACCTCAGAAGGAACGCTTCGAAGAGGTCAAGGAGATCGACTTCTCGCATAAACTGGAAGGCATCGCTCGCTTCCGCGTCAACGTCTTTCAACAGATCCAGGGGATGGCGGCTGTCTTCCGCACCATCCCGGCGGAAATCCGCTCTTTCGAAGAACTGGGCTTGCCCGCCATCATGAAAGATCTGGCTCTGCGCGACCGCGGGCTGGTCCTGCTGACCGGACCCACCGGCAGCGGCAAATCCACCACCCTGGCGACGATGGTGGATTACATCAACGAATACAAGGAACTCCACATCATCACCATCGAAGACCCGGTGGAGTTCTTCCACGAGAGTCGCAACTGTCTGATCAATCAAAGGGAGCTGGGGCACAGCACCCATTCCTTCGCCAACGCCCTGCGCGCTGCTCTGCGCGAAGACCCGGACGTGATCCTGGTCGGCGAAATGCGCGACCTCGAAACCATCGCTCTGGCTCTGACCGCGGCGGAAACCGGGCACCTCGTGCTGGCGACCCTGCACACTTCCAGCGCTTCTAAAACCATTGACCGCATCATTGACATCTTCCCTTCCTCGCAGAAGACTCAGGTGCGGTCTATGCTGGCGGAATCCCTGGAAGCGGTGGTGGCGCAGAAGCTGCTCCCCTTAAAGGACGGCAACGGACGCGTCGCCGCGCTGGAAGTCATGGTGGCGACCACCGCCATCCGCAACCTGATCCGCGAAGACAAGATCTACCAGATCCCCTCCGTGATCCAATCCGGAGGCAAATCCGGTATGCAGTCTCTCGACCAGGATCTGATGCGCCTGCTGCACAAGGGCTTGATTGATCGCGAAGTCGCCGCGCACGTCGCCGAAAATCCCAAGCTGTTCGACGTCAATCTCGCGGGTTGATCTGAGTCTCCCGCGCTGCGCAGCATCACAGGCAGGAAGATTATGATGGGCTGCAAGAAGTTTCGAGACGATTCCGGTTTCACCTACTTCGAAGCGATCGCCACGCTGGTGATGGTGGCGGTGGCGGTCGTGGCAACCACCTACTCTCTCTTCTACGCCGAACGATCGCTGGCTGTGGATATGCACAAACAGCAGATCAACCGCATCGTGCAGCAGGAACTGGAATACTGGATCGGCAGGATCTACACCGGCACGCCGGACGACCCCAACAACGTCGAGAAGATGGGATCCGTCCATTCCCCGTATAAGACGGTCATCCTCGATCCCGATTCCAAAAAACCGATTCAAGTCAAACTCTTTTACGATCCCATCATCCCCATCCCCAGCGTGGAATTCCCGGGCACCATCGCCTACTACAAGATCACCGTCTGGGCGGAATGGGAAGAACCGGACAAACAACAATTCAAGAGATCGCAGGGGCGCGAGATCTCTTTGACCACCTATGTCGCCCAATCCGGTGTGGCGGGGTGATCATGGCAAACCGAGGAACCATATTGCGCTTTCTGCGCAGAACCGTTCGGCTGCAGAAAGATGACGGCTTCACCTTCATCGAAGCCACCATCTCCGTGGTGCTGTTGACCATCGTCTTTCTCGGTTTCACCGTCACCCTCCTCGCCTTCCGCGAATGGATGGATCGCGCCTGGGCGATCCGCGTGATGGATCAATACGCCAACGACGTCCTGTCCAATTTGGATGCGACGATGCGCATCGCCAGCGGCATCACCCTGAACCAGAATCAGTACGGCTTGGGCTCTTTCAGTCTATCGGTGCCGCAATTCAATTTCGACAACACATTGCTGCCCGTCCTGACGACCAACACGTTCACCTACTCCGCCAAACCGACGGAAGGCGTCTACGTCGCTCAGAACAACGCCGCCCCCCAGAAGTTGGATAAGGATTTTCCGCCTCCCAACTGGAAGACAGGGCGCAAGCAGCATAAGTTCACCATCACCGAGTTCAGATACACGGGCACGCCGCCCTGGAATGTCATGGGCCGCCAGCCGTATTTTTACGAATCCATGGCGCAGATTTACCTCGCCATCAAATACGAGCGGCCCCGCAGTGTCGAGACGCCCTTCGGGTTTCAATCCAGGAAGTATGAACTGAAGAAGCGTTATATGGTGTCCGGTTTCTTGAAGAACAACACGGTCGGCACTGAATCGGAATAGAAGCCTGGAGACGCGGATGAAAGGAAAAAAACCCCACTTCAAGTTCGAAAGGCTGTTCCAGGAAGAAGGCAGCTTCCCGATGCTGGCCATCATCATGATCGGACTTCTCATTTTCAGCGGTTTGGCATTCATGAAATGGGGTTCGGATGAGAGCTGGGAAGCGACCTATGAAAAATACAAGCTGCAAGCCTATTACGCCGCTCACGCGGCGATTATGGACCGGGGCTTCGCCCGTCTGCGGCAACTGGATCCTTCCACCATCCTGAATCAGCGCGAAATCCTGGGCACGAACCTGCCTATTTTGGACAACAAGAACAAGATCGTCGCCCATGTGGACGAAGTCTGGATGGGGATCGCCCAGAACAAATACGGCACCTATTCCGCGGATGCCCGCTACATTGACGTAGGCGCCATCGGACGCGTGGATTTCGAAGATACCGACAACAAGACCGGATCGGTGCGGGACAGCTTGAAGTTGACCGTGCGGCTGCTGAGCCTCTCCAATTTTCTTTACCTTACGAATATTGAAACCACGGTTTTCGGCGAAGTCATCAAGTTCTGGCATGAGGACACCCTGGACGGCTGGGTGCATTCCAACGACACCATCGCCATCATGGAAAATCCGGTCTTCTACGACCACGTCAGCACCACGGCGCCGATCTTCTGGCAGGGGCCCGGCTTCAATCCGGTGTTCGTAAATTATCCGCCTATGTTCGAGTACCGGGAAATCGTGCTGCCCACGGAAGCCACCGCCGTGCGCAACGCCGCCGCCAGCTCCGGATTGTACTTCGAAGGCAGCTCCGGCGGCCAAATGTGGGCGCACCGCTTGATTTTTATGGATATTCAGGGTTGGAGAATGTACAGATGGCCTCTGGGCGAAGCGTTTCCGGACTCCGCCACCCCCATCGCTTTCGGTCCGCCGCCGAATTTCCAGGCTTTCTTCGTGGACGGCTATCTCGAGCTCGCAGGGATTTTCCGCGGACAGGCGACCGTCGGAGCTCACGGCGTGCAAGTCTCCAATCCCCGCGATTACTTGGGCTACCATTGCATCCGTTTGATTGACGACATCCGCTACTACTTCGCCAGCAGCACCGGCGCTTTCAACGACACCACCGGCGGCTATCCCGACATCCTCGGAATCATCTCCGAACAGAACATCACCATCGCC
This sequence comes from uncultured bacterium, assembly GCA_964623265.1. GTDB lineage: Bacteria > Electryoneota > B3-LCP > B3-LCP > B3-LCP > CAZUTK01. The sequence continues at coordinate 6,059 of CAZUTK010000006.1, forward strand.
AACACCTGGGCGAACGGCAGACAGAACAAGGCGCAGGGCCGCGACATCGTCATCACCGCCGCTCTGGTGGCGTTGGGGGAAAGCTTCAGCTTCGAAGATCAGAACGAACCGGCCGGAGCTGTGCCTTGGGAATTCTGGACCGGTTCGTACACCTGCCCCACGCCGCCCAACTCCGATGAACGCGGCGACATCTACCTGCACGGCGCGGTCACGCAATATCGGCGCGGCTACGTCCATCGCTCCAACCACGGCGGCACCGGCTACGGCAAGCAATACCGCTTCGACGCCCGGCTAAATACAATGTCGCCGCCCTTTTTCATTGACGCCACCGATTCTCAGGGAAACGCTCACTTCGAAATCATCAGCTGGGGGAATCGGTGATTCTTGGTACTTTCGTCCGCTTTCGTAAAAATCGAAATCAGCAAAAATTCTTCGCTCTACCGGATCACCCCTATCCCCATCGGTTGTCATCGCCAAAGACTTCCCCAGCCGTGGGACGGCGCGCGGCGACCGCGTGTTCCGCATCCGACGGCTTCATTCATTATCCCCCTGACTGGACATCATGATCGGAATCGGCAGCCAGCAGCGTGTGGGCTTGGACATCGGCTCGCACAGCATCAAAATCGTCGTGCTTGAGAAATCCGGCACACAAAATCGTCTGAAAGACTACACCGTCTTCCCGCTCTACGCCGAAGGCGAAACGTTCGACCCGGACGGTCCTAAAAAATCCATCGTCGTCCCCCGGCTCTTGAACGCCTTCGCCAAGCTGAACCTTCAGCCTCGCAAGATCAAACACCTCGCGTCGTGCATCGGCGGTGCGGCGGTCGCAGCGAAAGAAATCAAATCCGTGCAGATGACAGACGAGGAAATGGATTCCTCGCTGATGCTGGAAGCCCGCAAACATCTGCCTCTGGACGGCAGTGAAACCATCGTGGACTACCAGATCCTCGGCGATGATCCCGTGGAATCGGACAAACTCCGCGTCCTGCTGGTCGCCGCCACCCGCAAATACTTCCAGACCCATCTGGAAACCCTGCGCGACATCGAACTGAAACCCGGAATCGTGGACATTGACCAGCTCGCCCTCTTGAACGCTTACCTGGCGCTGAATGACCTCCCCGACGACGGTGTGCAGATCTTCTTGAACATCGGATGCCGTAAAACCAACCTCTCGGTGCTGGGCAGAAAAAACCTCTTCTTCACCCGCGACATCCCCATCGCCGGTTATACCTTCACTCTGGATCTGATGAAGCGCTACAACCTGTCGTACGAGGACGCCGAACGGATTAAAGTTACCCAGGGGATGGAACCGAACCTGCCGCGAGCGGCGGAAACCACCGAAGATGCCAACGGTCTGCAGCTCGCGGAAAAAGGCTCCTTCGAGCGCCTGGGTGATGAGATCAACCGATCTCTGCGATACTATGTGAAGGAAACCGGACAGAGCTACTTCCACAGCATCGTGCTGACCGGCGGATCCGCCCGCCTGCCGGGATTGGACGGCTTCCTGCAGCGCAAATTCAACCTGCCGGTCACCCTTTACAACCCCTGCGCGGGATTGGAGACCGGCGGAAAAGATATAGACACCGGCACGCAATTGGCTGTGGCGGTCGGACTGGCTCTTCGAGCGGAGTGATCCATGGTAAATCTTTTCAGCATCAATCTCAACAAGTCGGAAGGACACGCCGAACGGGAAGCCCGCTGGCGCAAGAGACGGGAAGGCATCGTCATCACCGTCTTCCTGATCCTCTTCATCGTGCTCTCGCTCTACACCTACCGCAATCACCAGGCGCTGGGCAGCATCATCCAGGCGAAACAGCAGCAGATCGCGGAGATAGACAAGCGCCTGGAAGAACTGCAGCGAGCCGGCAAAAACATCTCCAAGAACGACGTGCTGACGCTGGCGCGTATGGAAAAAGAGCGCTTCCTCTGGGGCAGCAAATTCCGAGCTCTGGCGGAAATTCTGCCTTCCGACGTCGTCATCACCCTGCTGGAATTCAATAACCGCCAGCTGCGCATCAAAGCCATCAGCAAAATCCTCACGGACGAGAAGGAGTTCGATAAAGTATCCGAATTGATGGATATGTTGAAGACGACCCCCTTCTTCTACCGCGAATTCACGAATATCCGTTTCAGCGAGTCGCACCGCGTGAAGATCGAAGATCAGGAGATCCTCTCCATTACGATCGAGTGCACCATTGAAAAGCCTTCGGCGTTCGCTACTTCGACGCGCGCCGCGCGCACCCCTGCCAAGGCGAGCAAACAAACGAAAGTCAGCGGCTTACCCGAACCGTAAGGAAACTACATGAAGAAGAATCTCATCCTGCTGCTCATCGCCATCCTCTTCGGCGGCGGTTTCTGGCTGTACTACAACACCGTCTATCCCAAGATCCCCGCCGAAATCGAAAATTTGGATCGGAAAATCCGCACCGAGAACGAGAAGCTGATCTCCGCCGAAATCCTCGCCCAGGAAATGAAACTGGTTTCGGAACTCATCGAAAAGAACATCGCCACCTCCGCTCAAGACTCCCTGGCGGAAGACGCTTCGATGCCCTTCTTGAACTACCTGACCGGCATCCTGCGCAATCTGGACATCAAACTGATCTCTCTCGAACCTAAAAAACGCCGCACCCAGGTGGATCATATCAAGACCCCCTACGCTCTATCGGTGGAATGCAGCTATAAAAAATTCGGCAAACTGGTCACCGAGCTCGAAAAATCCGAACGGCTCATCTCGGTGGAATCCTTTATGGTGGACAACGGATTCCGCAAGGCGGCGGCTTTCGGCAGCGAAAAACGCGCTCCGGAAGACCGCGTCTTCGAAATGGAAATTTCCACGCTGACGTTGATCAAACGGCAGTAACTGCTGGAGCCTCGAATGCAAGAACGCGAAAGACTACTTTGGAGCATTTTGATCATCCTGCTGATCATCATCGCGGGATATGAAGCCTACTGCGCCTACCGCATGGGTCAACAGGTCAAGGAATACCAGGCGGACTTGGATCGTGCGGTTCTCGGATCGGAAGATCCGCAGCTTCGCACCACCATCGAACAACTGGAAGAGGAACTGCAGGATCGGTTGACCTACGAATTCGACGTCAGCCACGATCCCCTCGATCTGACTCAGGTGATCCACGGCCGGAAATTCCTCGCTTCGTTGGGCTTCAGCGAATCCTATGAATCGCAGACCAAATTGCGCCTCTCCTGCACGGTCATCGCGGAAAAACCCGCCGCCGTGATTAAATTTCAAGGGCGCTCCCGAATCCTGCGCCTCGGCGATGAAATCAACGGATACCGCCTGACGGAAATTCATCCGGAACGAGCCGTCCTCGTCCGGGGCGGCGAAAGATTGACCCTGACGACGGAAAAAGCTCCGGAAACGATCCAGGCGGAAAAGAGCCGCCGGGAAACCGCCATCACGGTGAGCACCCCGGACACAACCGAAATCCCGATGAATTTTTAATCCGCCCGACCTGCGGAGACCCCGTAAGCAGCGGAGAAAAATCATACACCGAATCATTCTGCCACACGATTGTGGGATAATAACCCTTAGGAGAACCCAATGCAGCGTTTGATCGCGATCTCGGTGATTATCCTGTGCATGACCTCTGCGTTCGCCCCGGCACAGAATCCCCAGGGAACCGTCCCGACCGGATCCCAAATCATCTCCCCCAGCCTGCAGAAGCTGGTGACCATTGACGCTGAAGACGCCTTCCTTCCTTCGATCCTCGCGATTCTCGCGTCCGAAAGCGGCTATAACATCGTGACCGGTCCGGGAGTCAACAAAGAGGAACGCGTCTCCGTTCACCTGAAGAATACCCCCATCGAACAAGCGATGAATCTCGTGGTCCGCGCTGCCGGACTCTCCTACGAAGTGGTCGGGAATTCCTTCCTGGTGGCGCCGGCGGACAAACTGCGCGAAGAAGTCGGCTTGACCTCCTATGTCGTGGAACTGCAATACGCCGCCGCTCAGGAAGTCGCCAATCTGCTGCAAAACTTCACCGCCCAGATCCAGGTGGATGGCGCCGGCAACAAGCTGCTGATCATCACCAGCCCCAAAGTCATCAGCGAAATCCAGCGCGTCGTCGCCGCAGTGGATAAGCCCTCCCTGCAGATCATGCTGGAAGCTCAATTGATCGAAGTCGCCGTCGAAGACGAAGAAGCGCTGGGCATTGATTGGGGCAGAATCTCTTCCTTGAAGACCACAGTCTCCGAAGTCGGCGTGGATAACTTCGGCGCACCGACCCTGGTCCCCAACGCCTCGCGCCTCGGCGAACTGCCGGAACAGGTGGCGTTTTACCCCATAGACGGCTTCCTGGACGCAGGCTACCTGGCGAAACAACCTTCCGTCTTCCAGGTCACCCTCGACTGGCTCCTGAAAAACAACCGCGCCGAAGTCCTGGCGAATTCGAAAATCGCCACCATGAACAACCGTTCGGCTTCCTTAGAAGTCATTGACGTCATCCCCTACGTCCTGACGGCGGGCGGCGTCGGCGGACAGGTGCAGGTGCAGAAAGAAGAAGTCGGCATCAAATTGAGCATTAAGCCCAACGTCAACACCGACGGTTACATCACGACCGAAATCACGCCGGAAGTCTCCTCCGTCTTTCAGCTCATCGGACCGGATCAAAATATCCCCTGGGTCGTCAAACGCACCTCCACCACCACGATCCGAGTCAAAGACGGCGAATCCATCATCATCGCCGGACTCCTGGGCGTCAACTCCAAGCTGACGCAGCACAAATTCCCCTTCTTAGGAGATATCCCGCTGGTCGGCTCTCTCTTCCGGCACAAAGCGGAAAACATCAAGAAGACGGATCTGATCATTCAGGTCACGCCCAAAATCCTCTCCGCCGAAGAACCTGGAGGGGAGCTGCCGGACATCCTGAAACAGACCCGGGATAAATTCATCTCCAGCGCGACTCCCACCGGCGACGGATCGGATGAAGAAGCGCCCAGGATGGTCTTCAAACAAAATTGAACTGAGAACCGTTGCCCCGAGATGTTTACCGCTGAAATTGGAACCTGAACCCTGCTGAGAGGGTAACGAAATATCAGAAGGGTAGGTACATTCAGGTTGAAAATGAAGAAAAGCTTCAGCGTCCTTGGAACAGGGTCCCTGGTCTGGGTCACCCTGTTCTGTTTGGAGTTTTCGGCAGGCGCGTTTACCGCGGCGGCGCAGACGCAGACTCAAGCACGCCGGCAGCAGGAATTCTACCCCCTCGAATCGGTGCCTTCCGAAGGGGAACAGCCGCTGGAAGGTCCTCTGCATCCCCTCCTGCGCGAAGAACTGCCGGTGGAAGGTCAGCCGCTGGAAGGTCCCATTGACCCGGCGGCGTATATTATGGGTCCCGGCGACCTCGTCGGCGTCACGGTGATGGGCGGAGCGGATCGGGACCTGCTGGCGCGGGTCTCCGCCGACGGCACTTTGCGCATCGCCACTCTGGGCATCGTCAATGCCGGCGGGAGGAGTTTCCAAGACGTCAGAGAGCAGATTCTCGAAATCGCTAAAAAAAGCTATACGACCGACAAGATCGCCGTTTATCTCGTGGAATTGCGCAACTTCAAGGCATCCGTCGGCGGTATGGTCTGGGCGCCCGGCACCTACAATCTGACCGCCACAGACCGCGCCACCACCCTGCTGTCGCGCGCCGGAGGATTCTACAACCCGGAACGCAAAGAAGAGGAAACCCAGCTCACCCAGTTGAAAGCCGTGCTCGAAAGAGAAAAAAAAGAAGAGAAGATCACCCCTCTGCCCAGCTATTCCGCCCGACGCGCTCAGATCATCCATCGCGACGGCACGCGGGATAACGTGGATTTGATGCTGTTCCTGCGCGGCGGGGATCCGGCGGGGAATCCCTACGTCCTGGACGGCGATTTTCTGCTGATCCCTCCGCTAAATGCGAAATCCGGAGTCATCGGCGTCTTCGGAGCGGTTCACCATCAGGGTCTGGTCGAGTATCTGCCCACGGATCAACTGAAAACGGCGCTCTTGCTTTCCGGCGGGATCACACCGGATGCCCGCCGCGATTCGGTGGAGATCACCCGGTTCATCGGGGAGACGGCGGAATTCACCACCTTCTACGTCAATCTGGACGACTCCGGCGCAATGGAACTCCCCCTGCTCCCGGATGACCGCGTATACGTCCGCCCTTACCCCACCTATCACCCCCAGCTGCAGGTGGAATTGCGCGGTGAATTCATCAAACCCGGATTCTACCCGGTCGGATCCCGCGGCACGCGGATTCTGGACATCATCCAAAAAGCCGGCGGATTCACCACCCGCGCCAGCCTGAAAGAAGCGATCCTGACGCGGCAGTTCGGTCAAGAGCTTGTAGATCCCGAATACGAACGCCTGCGCTTGATGCAGGCGGCGGATATGACTCCGCTGGAATATAAATACTTCAAGAATAAGAGCCAGGAGATGAAGGGACGCGTCGTCCTCGATCTCTACGCTTTAATTGAGAAAGGCGATTCCACGCAGAACATCCTGCTGCAGGATCAGGACATCCTCGAAGTCCCCCCCGTCACCCACACCGTGAAGGTTTCCGGACAGGTGAATCAGCCCGGAATCGTGGACTACGAGCCCGGCAAATCCTACAAATATTACATCGAGAAATCCGGCGGATTTTCTTGGAATGCGAGCAAAGGGAAAATCCGGGTGATCAAAGGCGTCTCCGGGATCTGGGTCAAACCCGGACGCACGCAGATCGAAGAGGGGGACACGATCTTCATCCCGGAAAAATCCGATGTAGATTACTGGCAGACCTATAAGGACATCATGCTGGTGCTGACGCAATTCGCCACCATCTATCTGATCATCCATAACGTGAATAGATAACGTTTGTCTGAAAACTTTGAACCGCCCTTTCAACGATCCGGGAATATGACGAACCAAACATTTTCACCGCAATTCGAGAAACTGGGCGACATCCTGCTGAAATCCGGGATGATCACCGAAGAACAACTGAAAAAGAGTCTGAACGAACAGCAATACAAGAAGGAAAAGCTCGGTCAGATCTTGATCAATCTCGGCTTCGCCGTCGAAGAGAACATCGTCTTCGCATTGGCGCGCCAGATGGGCTTGAACTTCATCAGCAACGACAAACTGCTGGAAGCCCGGGAAACCGTAGTCGCTCTGATCCCGGAACCCTTCGCCAAACAGCATTCAGTCCTCGCCGTCAGCGCCAACGAACACACCTTGCAGGTGGCGATGGCGGATCCCGATGACATCGTCGCGATAGACTCCCTGCAGAAGCTCACCGGACGCACCATCGAACCGCAGCTAGCGACGCGCAACGGGATTTTATCCGCCATTGACCAGCTCTACGTCCGCATCCGCAAATCCGACGAAGTCACCGAAGTGATGGGAGACCTGCAGTTCTTCGCGGAAGCGGATTCCGAAGACGAAGGTATGGTGGATATGTCGCGCGCCGAAGTCGGCATTGACGACGCCCCCATCGTCAAGCTCTGCAATATGATGTTCGCGGAATCCCTGAAAGAGCGCGCCACGGACATCCACGTCGAGATGCAGGACAAGAACGTCTCCATCCGCTACCGCATTGACGGCGTGCTGCAGGAAGCGCTGACGCCCCCCAAGTCCGCTCACGCCGGCATCATCTCCAGAATCAAAATCCTCTCCCGCCTGAATATCGCCGAAAAGCGCCTCCCCCAAGACGGCCGCTTCACCATCAAAGCCCCAGGCAAGGAAGTGGATGTCCGCGTCAGCATCCTCCCCACGGTCAACGGCGAAAAAGCCGTGCTGCGCCTCCTGGACAAATCCGGATTCGCCATGACCCTGGAAACCCTCGGGTTCGAACCGGAAATGCTGAAGATCTTCCGCCGCTGGATCGTACAGCCCTACGGGATGCTGATCATCTCCGGACCCACCGGATCGGGCAAATCCACCACCCTCTACGCCGCTCTGAAGGAAATCAAGAGCCCCGACGACAACATCACAACGGTGGAAGATCCGGTGGAATATCATCTGGACGGGATCAACCAGGTGCAGGTGAAAGCCGGCATCGGCCTGACCTTCAGCACGGCTCTGCGCCATATCCTGCGCCAGGACCCGGACAAGCTGCTGATCGGCGAAATCCGCGACGAAGAAACCGCCGACATCGCCGTCAAGTTTTCGCTGACCGGCCACCTCGTCTTCTCCACCCTGCACGCCAACGACGCTCCTTCCACCATCACCCGCTTGATTGACATCGGCGTAGCGCCCTTCCTCGTCGGATCCTGCTTGAACCTGGTGATGGCGCAGCGTCTCGTTCGGCGCATCTGTCAGAACTGCAAGATCGCCTACGAACCTTCCAAGGAAGAGCTGGAGCTCCTCGAATTGGACGGCGAACGCGGCCGAAAAATCAAATTCTACCGCGGCAAAGGCTGCATCCACTGCCGCAACACCGGCTATTACGGACGAATCGGCATTTTCGAACTGCTGGAGATGCGGCAGAACATCCGCCGCATGGTGTTCGATAACGCCAACCAGGAAGATATCCGCGACGCCGCTCTGAAACAGGGCATGGTGACCCTGCGCGAATCCGGCATCCTGAAAATCGAGCACGGGATCACGACCATTCAGGAAGTCCTGCGTTCCACCGTCACGGAAGTCTAACGCACTCGGAGATTTGCATGCCTAACTACGCTTACGTCGTAAAAGACGCCGAAGGAAAAAGACTCGAAGATTACCTCCGCGCCGCCAATCTGGAAACGGCGATGGAATCGCTCCGCCGCAAAGGCTTGAACATCGTCTCGATCCGCGAAGTCAAATCCGAGTTCCAGGCGGAACGCCTGACGGTGGCCGAACAGGTCAATCTGTTCTTCTACAAGCTACGCACCAGCGTCCCGCTGAACACGCTGGTCTTCTTCACGCGTCAGCTGGCGACGATGTTCTCCGCCGGTCTGACCATCGAAAAATCCATCGGCAACCTGATGGCGGAAGAGAAGAACAAGCGCTTCCGCAAAGTGTTGGCGCAGGTGGGCAACGACCTGAAGAAAGGGCTGGCGCTCTCCGACGCGATGGCGAACCACCCGGGCGTCTTCTCCAACCTCTACGTCGCGCTGGTGCGCGCCGGCGAAGTCTCCGGATCTCTGCACGTCACGCTGGACCAACTCTCCAGCTACCTCGAAGCCATCGCGGAAACCCGCCGCAAGGTGATCTCGGCGCTGGCGTATCCGATCTTCTCCCTGGTCTTTCTCACCGTCATCGTTACCATTCTGCTCGTCTTCGTCGTGCCCCTCTTCGAAGACGTTTACGCCAAGTTCGGCGCCAAACTGCCCATCGCCACCCGCACGCTGGTGGCTGTTTCGCAGGTCATCTCCAACAACTTCATCATCGCCGCCGGCATCGTCTTCCTGATCATCGTCTCCATCTGGCTGACGTCTATGACGGAACGAGGCGGGTTGTTCATCGACACAATCAAGCTGCGCCTCCCTGTGTTCGGATCGCTGGTGCAGAATTCCGTTATGAACAAATTCTCGAAGACCTTCGGCATTCTTTTAGGATCCGGCGTACCGGTGCTGGACTCGCTCACCCAAGTGCAGAAAGTCGTGGGGAACAAGGTTGTGGAAAAGGGCATTCGCGAATCAAAGGTGCTGATCAAGGACGGATTCGCCATCTCCGTCGCTATGAAGAAGGTGCAGGTCTTCCCCCCCACACTGGTGCAATTAACCGGCACCGGCGAAGAAACCGGCGAAATTGATAAATTGTTGGAAAAAGCCGCATATTTCTACGAGAAGCAGCTAGACGCCACGGTAGACCGCCTCACCTCGCTGATCGAACCCATTCTGATCACCTTGATCGGTTCGGTCGTGCTGGTCATCATCATTTCGCTCTACCTGCCCATCTTCTACCTCGGAATGGCGGTGCGGCAGGGTATGTAATTCGATCCCATCGAACCGAAATTGCGGCTGGTTTTTTCCCTTCACCGAATCTCCGTGAGCGCTCGTTTTTCGCGAGCGTCTCACCATTATTGTTTTACCTTTTTACTTGACAAGCGCGGCGGTGTTATTTACATTATGGGAAAATTTGATTCCCATCATGGCGAAATCGCTGACCGTGACATCGAACACTTCTCTCGATTTTAACGTCATTCTGGACGCTCTGCTGTCGAAGCCGGAATCCTACGTCAACTTCGGCGAATACTGGTGGACCCTAAAGCGCATGCTGGCGGACTGGGCGGAGGAGAACGACGCCGCGGTAGATCCCCGGCGCATCCGCGGGATTAAAACACCGGCGAATGCCTCGTTTGTGGACGAAAGCGAAGTCTATCAATTTCTCGAACAATTTTCCGGCTCGGATGACTTTCTCGATTGGATGTCCTACGTGAATCCCCGTCTCGTCTGGGACGAAGCTCAAGGGGATGAAGTCAGCATCGAAGACCCGGAATGGGAAGAATCGTTCTGTTAACCCCGAGCGGCAATGTCTGATGCGCGGATTGCTGCGCGATCCAAACTTCGCGTCGCCCTGATTTCCGTCGGGGCGGCGTTCTTTTTAACCGCCGCCAAAGCGGGAGTCGGCTGGTGGACGGGATCCCTCGCGCTGCTGTCTGAAGCAGCGCATTCCGGCTTGGATCTCTTCGCTTCCTTCATCACGGCGCTCTCCGTCCGAGTGGCGGACCGCCCTCCAGACCCCGATCATCATTACGGACATGGCAAAGTCGAGAGCCTCTCTGCGCTCCTCGAAGCGATCCTGCTCGTCGCCACCTGCGTTTGGATCACCTGGCACGCCGTGATCAGACTGTCCGGCGAAGGCGTAAAGCCTTTCGTCAACGCATACAGTTTCGCCGTCATGTTCTTGGCGATCGGAATAGATCTGTACCGCTACAACGCCCTGATGCGCACCGCCCGAAAATACCACTCGCAGGCGCTGGAAGCGGATGCGCTGCACTTCTATTCCGATTTGCTAAGCTCCAGTCTGGTGCTGGTGGGCTTGGCTCTGGTCGGCTTGGGATTCCATTTTGCGGACGCACTGGCGGCGCTGCTGGTGGCGGTCTGGGTGGGCATCCTGGCGATCCGCCTGGCGAAGAAGAACCTGGATATCTTGATTGACCGCGTCCCGTACGAATATGTGGAAAAAATCCGCCGCCTGGTCTTGAACTCGCCCGGTGTGCTGAAGCTCGAACAGCTTCGCCTGCGGCGCTCCGGGCCATCCCTTTTCGCCGATCTGCGCGTCGGGATGGACCGCACGCTGACCTTCGAAGGCACCCATCGAGTCGCCCGGGAATTGGAAGAGAAGCTGGCGCGGGAAATCCCCGGCTTGGATGCCGTCGTGCACACCGACCCGACCGTCTCGCCCGATGAAGCTCTGGACGGCGCCATTCTCAATTTCATCCGCACCCGCGGCTACCAGGCGCACCATATTCTGATTCATCAACAGGGGAATACCATTGCCGTGGATCTGCACCTCGAAGTGGACGGCGAGCTCACCGTCCGGCAGGCGCACGACGCCGCCACCGACCTCGAAGCGGAAATCGCCCGGCACTTCCCCAGCGTCAATGTCGTTCGGATTCACATCGAAGAAAAAGGGAAAACCTGCCCGCCGGAAAGCCCGCCGCTGCGCGATAACCCCGAAATCGTCGAAAAAATCGAGACGATCTGCGCGGAAATCGTCGGACCGCAGCGCTGTCACGGAATCACCATCACCCAAGACGGGGAAAATCTGTCGGCTTCTCTCCATTGCTTTTTCCCGAGCAATCTGACCATCGCAGAAGCTCACCGACAAGCGACTCACTTCGAAGAAGAACTCCGCCGCCACCTGCCGATCCTGCACCGCGTCCAAATCCACGCCGAACCGATGACTTGATCCTGCCGCCCGCCATGAACGAGTGCCGACTGAATCATCTTTTCTGGATCCCCCCCGCCTTGCTGTTGATCACCGCCGCCCTGACCAAAGCGCCCCACAGCCTCTCGTTTCTGTATGAACTGGCGAACTACGGCTTCCGCTTCTCCGATTCGCTAAATCTGACCATCGCCCTCTGCCTCCCCGCTCTGGAGGCGTTACTGGGAATCACGCTGCTTTTCAAAAAATCTCCGGCGGCGGCACTGGGATCTTTTGCGCTTTTGCTCCTCTTCACGGCTGGGATCGTCCTCGCGTTGCCGACAGGCTATCTGCAGCGCTGCGGTTGCTTCGGGTCGGAGATTATGGATCCGACGACGGCGATCGTGAAAAACACCGCGGCTCTCCTCCTGCTGATTTTCGGGTTTATACCGATGAGACGCCGCCTCGGCGGAAACAACGTCTGGGGTTCCTTCGGGGTAGCGGCGGGTTCTGCCTGGAGCGGCGGGACCATCCTGCCGGTCTATCTCGCAGCGGCAATCCTATCGGCGCGATTCGGGAAACACCAACTCCAGGCATACGCTATCGGGCTTCTTCTGGGTCTCGCGCTGCACCTCGCCGGCTTCCCTTCCCTCGCCGCCATCGCCGCGGCAAGCGCCCTCTTTCTCTTCCAAGTCAAACCGGCGCAAATTTCGATGACCGGACTCGCGCTGATCGGTTTCAGCCTCCTCGCGGTATCGGGATTTTCGCTTCTGGCGCCTCCGGAACCGCAGCCGATAACCCGCAGTCTGCGAATCGGAGAAGCCGTCCCGGTTTTGCTGTTGAATCAGGAAAAACAAGGTGAAGACGAAGAGGGCGGATCGCTTTTCCTGTTCCTGAGTCCGGATTGCGACGAGTGTCGGGATTGGCTGCCGACGGCGAAGCAGCTCGCCTGGAACGCGAATATGCCGCCGCTCACCGGCATCATTCCCGCAGGCCTCCAATCCTCGGAAGAATTCCAAATCCGAGAAAATCTCACCTTTCCGATACTTTCTATGCCGGCGGCGGAATTCCATCGCGCCGCAGGGAGACCACCCCTTTTGGTACTCGCACAATCCGGAAAAATCGCGCACATCTTCCCCGAAGGGAATATCCCGACGGTAGATGCCATTGAAAGGGTTCTGCACCATGCGAATCCCTAAAATCCTGTCGGCGATCGGTTTGCTGGTGGTTCTGTTTGCCGGCTGCGGGGAGTCTGGGAATCAATCCACGGTCATCTGGGTGACGGGCGCGTTGCGGGGCGACTGGCAGCCGCATGGAGAGTACGGAGAACCCCCGTTTGGCGGCTTGTCCCGAATCGCTCGAGCGCTGGAAATCCATCGCAAAGATCCGGATATTCTGGTGGATCTGGGACGCTTCCGTTATCCAGAAGGCATCTCAGGAAACACGCGGCGCTGGAGAATCCGCGGCAACAACTTCTTGAAAGCCATGGTGCGGATGAAATACACCGCCGTGAATGTCAGCTCCCGCGACGGCGAACCTTTTATGGATGATTTAATTTCCCGAGCGCGCGATTACGATTTCCCCCTGATCAGCGCGAACCTCGCGGGACAGAATCTCGCCCTCCCCCCCGAAATCACCGTACCCCACCCCGCGGGGGATCTTCGTTTCCAGGGGCTGACGGAATTCCTCCCAGAGACGGATGCCGCGGACAGCCTGACCGCAAGAATCGCGGATTCGTCCGACGTCAGCATCTTCACGATCCTGCTCACAGACGCGTCGGAAGCGGCGATACAGACCTATCTGCGCCATCATCCGGAAGTCAACCTCGTGCTCTGGTTGAATGAAGGCGCTCCGAAAGTCCGCTGGCTGGAACACCGGCTGGCGCTGGGGATGGGAGATGAAGGGCAATGTTTGGGAAGGATCGAAATCAACGATCGGCAGGGGCGGTTCACTCTCGCTTCCTGCGATTTTTCCGGGTGGCTGGATGGAAAACCCTGGCGCCATCATCCGGCGCGGGAAAAACTCCTGAACCGGCTCCATTTTCGCAGATCAAAGCCGGCGCTTACCGCCGCGCTCTGGGCGGTTCCGGAAACGCTCTCCCCGCAGAAAGAAACCGAAAATCAGCATCGGCAAATGCAGGAAGAATTAGCGCGCAGCGGTGAATTGGAAGACCTTCACCGCCGAACCCCCACGGATTTTGCCGGAGCCGCGCGCTGCCTGGATTGTCATCTGCTGGATCACCCCTACGATTTGGCGCGGGGGCACCTCACCAGGATGGAAGCTGTGCGGCAATATCCGGTGTACGAACGCTGTCTGCCCTGCCACGCCACCGGCTTCGACGATCCCGCCGGATTCCTGCAACCTTGGGAACGCCCCGACCTGCTGACCGTAACCTGCGAAGCATGCCACGGCGGCGCGTATGCGCATGCTCTGGAAGGAAAACCGCCCTTACCAGCCCGCCGGCCTGCCGCTGAAATCTGCCGGAAATGCCATGCCGCTGGAGTCCCCTTCGGGCATAAAACACCCGATCCTCTGGACGCCGATATCACACCTCCTTGAGCCTCTCCATGGCTTCTTCCAGGCGATTGTAGGGCTGGGACAACGCCAGACGCACGTATCCTTTTCCCGCCGGTCCGAATCCACGCCCAGGCGTCAGAATCACGCCGCGCTGCAGCGCCCGTTGGACGACATCCAGTTCGTCTTCGCCCACTTTCGCCCACACATAGAAGGTCGCCTGCGAATGCAGCACGTCCCAGCCGACGACGCTCAGCTTTTCCTCGACAAGCGTCCGCCGGCGTTGATATTCCGCCAGATTGCAGACGATTTCCCGCGGCGGGCGCGCGCCTTCGTAATGCCCCAGCGCTTCTGCGGCGGCGCGCTGAATGAACGTCGGCGCACCCGAATCCAGCTGCGCTTTCAACTCCGCCAATCCGCGAATCAATTCAGCCGACCCCACCGCAAACCCGATGCGGAAACCGGTGGCGTTCAGCATCTTGGAAAGAGAGTGAAACTCGATCCCCTTGCGGGTGAACTGCATCAATGAAGGGGATTGATACCCCCCGAAGGTCATCTCGCTGTACGCCGCATCGTGAGCCATCACGATTTCGGGGTGAGATTCAGCGAAATCCGCCGCGGCTTTAAAAAAGGAATCCGGCGCCGTGGCTCCGGTGGGATTGTTGGGGTAATTGATAAACGCCAGTCGGCACCCCCGCGCCTCGTTCAAGTCGGGGAGAAAGCCGCGTTCGGGGTCGAGCGGCATTCGCACGGGCTGCGCATCGTTTAAGATGGCGCAAGCCTGCGCATAGACCGGATACGCCGGATCCGGCACCGCCACGCGGTCGCCTGGGTTGACGATGACCCGCGAAAAATTCGCCAGTCCTTCCTTCGCTCCAATCAGCACGCAGATTTCTTCCTCTGGGTCCAATTCCACGCCGAACCGGCCCAGGAACCAGCGCGCGATGGCATGACGTACTCCGTCATCCCCCCGGCTGGTGGGATAGAGATGCGCGTCCGGATCCTGCAGATGCCGTCGCACGGCATTCACGAAAAATTCCGGCGACGGAAGATCGGGATCTCCAATGCCCAGATGAATGATATCCTTCCCCTGCGCCTTCAATTCCGCCGCCTTGCGCTCCAGACCCGCGAAGAGATACGGCGGCAGATTGAGAAAACGTTCCGCAAATCGCATAGATCATCCTCTTTCGTTCAGACGACAAACCACACCGCCATCCCCATCAGCAGAATCCCGCCCCCGAATTCCGCCCAGCGCCCCAGACCCCGCGCCGCGCCGGCTCCGACGAACATCCCCGTCATAGTCATCAGCCCAGCCGTCAAACCGATCACCAGACAAGCGATGAAAATATTCAGACCTAAGAGACCCAGACTGAACCCCACCACCATCGCATCCACGGACGTCGAAATCGAGAGGAGCACCAGCGTCCAGCCGCGCGTGGGATCTCTGCGGACTTCATCGGATCTGCGAATCAGCGCCTGTTTCGCCATCCGAAAGCCGATGACGCCGAGGCTTAAGGCTGCGACCCAAGCCGCCGCAGTGCCCAAGATCGTCGCCGCGTATTGACCCAACACCAACCCGATCAGCGGCATCAAAAACTGAAACAGCGCAAAGTGAAAGCTGAGACGGAAAAGGCGCCGGACGGAAATCCCTTGCGCACCGACGCCGATGGCGACGGAAAAAGCATCGCAGCCCAACGCCACCGCAATCATCATAAGTTGAAAGGTAGCCATTTTCATAATATACGATTTCACCGAAAACAGATCAAGTTGACTTCTATGATTTTCCGATGGGATACGCAACATTTCCGCATCCCATCCTTGACAGTCCCTGCTTTTTGTGTTAACTTATGCTCTGTTTCTATCCTGCCGGGGATCCCGATTACCGCTTGAATTAAAGTCGAGGATCGCGTGATCGTCACCGAAAAGAAACCGCTCTCGGAACTGCTGCAGGCGCTGAACGGACTCTCGAAGATCTACCTGATCGGCTGCGCCGACTGCGCCGCTTTGGCTCAGACCGGCGGCGAAAAAGAATTGGAGACGCTCAGCATCAAATTGGCGCAGAACAACAAGCAGATCATCGGAACCCTGCTTTCCGAAGGTCCCTGTCACAATCTGCGCATCAAGCAGGAACTGCGCGGAGTGCAGGAAGAAGTCTCCCGCGCCGACGCCCTGGTGGTGCTCGCCTGCGGCGCCGGCGTCCAGGCGGTCGCCGATCTGACGCTTCAGCCGGTCTTCCCGGGTTTAAACTCGCTCTTTCTGGGCAACGTCAAACGCTACGGCTGGTTCGAAGAACGTTGTTCCACCTGCGGCGAGTGCATTCTGGCGGACACCGGCGGTATCTGTCCGGTCACCCGCTGCGCCAAAGCCCTGGTAAACGGTCCCTGCGGCGGATCCCGAGATGGCAAATGCGAAGTGGGCGGCGACCGCGAGTGCGTCTGGGCGCTGATCTTCGAACGCCTCAAGGCGCAGGGACGGCTGCACCTCCTCGACAAATACCAGCCGATGAAGGATTTCGAGCGCTCTATCAAACCCGGCATCGTGGATCTGCGCAACGAAAATCAGGACGCCCGTTCCGAACGTCTGGCGTCCATCGCCGTCGAGCGCGAAGCGAGATACGCGCATCACGAATTCGGCAACCGCAACTGGGAAATCAAACTGCAGGACGTCAAACCCCATTCCCTGACGCGTCTGCAACGCGCTCTGGAAGCGGGACAGTTCGTGCAAAGCGTAGAGCTCGTTCCGCCCAAGGGAGTGGATGTGGCAGCCGTTATGGAACAAGCCCGCTCCATCCGGGACTACGTCATCGCCGTCAACGTCAACGAAAATCCCGCGTCCGTCATGCGATTGAACTCCCTTTCACTGTCTCACCTGCTGGCGCAAGAGGGGATCGAACCCATCTTCCACATCACCACGCGCGAACGCAACCGTCTTGCGTTGCAGAGCGAATTGCTGGGGGCGTATGTGCTGGGCATCCGCAATGTCCTCGTCCTGACCGGCGACCATCAGTCTATGGGCGACCACAAGGAAGCCAAACCTGTGTACGACCTGGATTCCGTCCAGCTCCTGCGGCTGTGCACCGAAATGATGGGCGGGAAAGACTACAACGGCCACGACCTCGACGGCAAACCGGAATTCTACCTCGGCGCCGTCGTCAACCCGGGTTCCGATCTGCCCGAACTGCAGATCCTGAAGATGAAGAAAAAGGCGCTGGCGGGAGCCCGCTATTTCTTAACTCAGGCGGTGTACGACCTGAACGTTCTGGCGCAATTTATGGAACAGATCAGAGAAATCGAAGCCTACGTCATCGCCGGAATCATCCCGCTGAAGTCCGCGAAAATGGCGCGATTTATGAACCAGAACATCCCCGGAATCAAAGTGCCGGATCATCTGATCGAGAAGATGGAAAAAACAGCGGATCGCACGGCGGAATCCATCGCCATCGCCCGCGATCTGGTGAACGGCTGCCGGGATCTCTGCCATGGCGCTCATATTATGCCCATCGGCTGGTATCACATCGTCCCCCGTATCTTTGACCCTGTGCCGAATTGACGAACTTCCCCGAACAGAGCAACTTCTGCGTGCAAGCGGATCACCTCACCTTCACCTATCCCGGCGGCGAAGAACCCGTCTTGAAAGACCTCTCGTTTCAAATCCCTTCAAGACAGTTCGTCGCCCTGCTGGGCGCCAACGGCTGCGGAAAATCCACGCTGGCGAAGCTCCTCGCCGGTCTGCTCACCCCGGACTCTGGAACCCTGAAAGTCCTGGATTATGACTCTTCCCAACCGTCGTCCATCCACTCCATTCGCGGCAGAGTCGGCATCGTATTCCAATCTCCCGACGAGCAAATGGTAGCGACAACGGTGGAAAGAGAAATCGCTTTCGGAATGGAGAACTTAGGCGTAAAACCGACGCAAATCCGCCTTCGCCTGGAGGAACTCTTGCAGCGTTTCGGCTTGACTCCCTACGCTAAAAGGTCGCCGTTTCTCCTCTCCGGCGGTGAGAAACAGCGCCTGGCTGTGGCTTCCATCCTGGCAATGCAGCCTCAGTTCCTGATCCTGGACGAAGTAACCTCCCTGCTTGACCCGGCGGGGCGGAGATCCATCCAAGAAATGTTTCAGGAGATCCGGCGGGATTGCACCCTGCTCCTGATCACTCAATTCCCCGCTGAGGCTTCGTCGGCGGACCGCCTCTGGATTATGGATCGCGGTATGATCATCGCGGATGGTCCTCCGGGTGAGATTTTCCGCAAAGCGGCTTCCAAAAGCATCGCCGGCGTCGGCGTTCCCCCGATCTTCGAGCTCCTGAACGCCGCGGAAAACCCCTCCTCCGATACTTTTCAATGAGCCGATTTCCGGCTTAAAAGCTCAATGCTCTTCGCAAAAAACCTTTTGACTCTATCGCCGGAAATGACTATATTCCATCGCAAGCACGCTGGATTAGCGACCGGTGGTTCAATGCATTACGGAATCCACAATGAACCTTAAGGCGTTTCTGCTCATTTTGCGCCCCGTCAACTGCGTCATCACCTTTTTATCCGTCGTCATCGCCGGAATCATATCGAATGCTTACTGGATGGATTTTTCTCCGGAATTGGCGCTGGCGGGCGTTTCCGCTGCGTTGATCGCCGGCGGCGGGAATGCGTACAATGATTACCGGGATCGGCATCTCGACGCCGTGCAGAAGAAACACCGCCCCCTGCCCGCCGGTGAAATATCCCCTCCCGCCGCCCTGATCTGGTCCGGATTCTGCCTCGCCACAGGCGTCATCGCCGCCGTCTGGATTGGAGTCGCGGCTTTCGGGATCGCCGTCTGCGCCGCTATGCTATTGATCCTTTACAGCCGTTTCTGGAAAGGGCGGCCCCTGTTCGGGAACGTCGTCGTAGCCCTGGTCGCCTCCCTCGCTCTCATCTATGGAGGAATCGCCGTGCGCCTGGTCGAGCCAGCGATCTGGGCGGCTCTCCTCGCGTTCCTCTTTCATCTCGGCCGCGAAATCATCAAGGATATGGCGGACCTGCCGGGAGACCTCGAGCACGGCATTCGCACGTTGCCGACCGTCTGGGGTATCCCCGCCGCCCGCTTGGGCGTCACTTCTGCCTTTTTTCTCTTAGCGCTCGCCCTCCCGCTGCCGTATTATCTGGGGAATTTCCGCTTCGAATACATCTTAATTTCTTTGATCGGGGTGTTGCCGGTGCTGATTGCTGCGACATGGCTCGTCTGGAAATGGCTTCGTCCGGAACAACTGCATCTCCTCAGCGTAATCGTAAAGCTGGATATGCTCGTAGGGCTGGCAGCGCTGTATTTCGGCAGACCCGTGGAGCCGTCGGGATGAAGGGATTCGAAAAAGCAACGTCCGATTTCTGGAAGCGAGCCGGAATCGTCGAACCGCTGGTTCTCGCATCTTCATCTCCGCGCCGATCCGACCTGCTGCAAGCAATCGGCATCCCTTTCGAGGTCGCGCGGCCCGTGCAGGATGACGAAGGCTACGATCTCTGGGATGGAGGGGAACTCCTGCGCAGCAGAGCTGTTAAAAAAGCGGAGAGCGTACGGGACTTTTATCCGAATCGCATGATTCTCGCCGCCGACACCGTCGTCGTCGTGGATAGTCGAGTCTTGGGCAAACCGGCGGATGCCGCCGCCGCGGAGCACATGCTGTTCACGCTCTCCGGCCGGTCGCACAATGTCTACACCGCCCTCTGTCTATTGGATGGCACGCAGCAGCGGCAGAAGCTGGACATCTGCCGCACTCAAGTCACGTTCAAAAGACTGGAACCCTCATGGATTCACGCCTACCTAAAAAGCGGTGAACCGATGGACAAAGCCGGTGCGTACGGCATCCAGGGACTCGGCAGTCTGTGGGTGGATTCCATTCAAGGCTGCTATTACAATGTCGTGGGGCTGCCCCTTTCCTTGCTCTGGGATTTCCTAAAGTCAGGAGAAGAGGATGGATAGGCAAAATTCTTCCGACTCAATCCAGGCATTTGGACGCGAATTGGTGGACGCCCGCAATTATAAAGGAATGTCGCTGGAGCAGATCGCGGACATCACCAAGATTGACGTGCGCTATTTGAAAGCCATGGAAACCGGCGACTGGGATATGCTGCCTCAGCCTTATATGGAGGCATTCCTGAAGGCTTACGCCGAAGCCGTCGGTATGAACATTCCCAAGGTGATGAAAAAATACCGGGAAATGGTGCAGCGGCGGCTCGACGCCGCCCAGCCACCGGAAGAAGCAGCCGAACCGGACGAAGCCCAACACGGGGTAACCGCTGAATCCAAGCTCTCGAGGGACTTATTCAAATACGTCCTCATCGGTCTGTTCGTCTTTTCAGCCGTCGCGATCTTCATAGTCTTGCTGTTTAATCCGTTCGAAGAGCGCACCCGGAATATCCCTGTCCCTGTCTATCAAGAAAAAGAAGTCGTTCCCCCGAAGAGCTCGCCGGGCGTTCTCCCCGCGGATACCGCCCAAGCCCTGCCGGTCACTTCAGCAGATACCGCGCGTTCGGATACGCAGAAAGTCTTCAGCCCGGATCAGATCCCGGTGGGAATTCATCTGCGCGCCCGAGCCACTCAACCCTGCTGGTTGCGAGCCACCTTAGACGAGCAGACCGTGCAGGACGTCATCCTCCAGCCCGGCGATACGCTCTCCTGGAACGCCGTCGAACGGGTGGAACTGTTCATCGGAAACGCCGGGGGTCTGGACCTGAGTATGGATGGTGAGGCACTGGGAGTCCTGGGTCCGGAAGGCAGACCGGTGACCATCGTCATCACCCCGGAAGGCATCCAATCCCAGCGGCTGGGAAAGGTGACGGCGCTGCGGGATACTATGGATTCTAAACGAAGAAGAAACCCTTGATTCAACGCAAACCGACTCGCCGCGTGCTGGTCGGATCTCTGGGCATCGGCGGCTTTGAACCCGTCCGAGTCCAGTCAATGACCAGCACCCCGACGACGAACATAAACGCTACACTGGAGCAAATCCGTCAACTGGAAGCCGCCGGCTGCGAACTGGTCAGGCTGGCGGTTCCGGATCAGGCTTCCGTCGAAGCCTTCGGCGAAATCCGCCGCGAAGTCAGCCTGCCGCTGGTGGCGGATATCCATTTCGATTACCGCTTGGCGCTTGCGGTTCTACGCGTCGGCGCCGACAAGATCCGTTTGAATCCCGGCAACATCGGCGGTGCGCAACGCGCCTTGCAGGTCGCGCGGGAAGCCGCGGCGCGAGGCGTTCCCATCCGCATCGGCGTCAATTCCGGATCCGTCGAGAAGGACCTGCTGGAAAAATACGGTGAACCGACGCCGGACGCTCTGGTGGAGAGCGCTCTGCGCAATCTGGATCTCCTCTCCACGGTGCCCGATCTGCAGATCGTCCTCTCCCTGAAGGCTTCCGACGTCTGGACTACCATCGCCGCCTACCGTTCCATCTCCGAAAAAACCGATCACCCCCTGCACTTGGGCGTCACCGAAGCAGGCACGCCCTTCGCCGGCTCCATCCGCTCGGCGGTGGGCATCGGAACGCTGCTGGCGGAAGGGATCGGCGATACTCTGCGGGTCTCGCTGACCGGCGACGTGCGGCAGGAAGTGCGCGCCGCCTGGGAGATCCTGCGCTCCTTAGGCATCCGCCGCCGCGGCGTCGAACTGATCAGCTGCCCCACCTGCGGCAGAACGGAAGTGGATCTGATCCCCATTGCCCAACGCGTGGAAGCGGAACTGGCGGACATCCAGCAGCCCTTGCGCGTGGCGGTGATGGGCTGCGCTGTAAACGGCCCGGGTGAAGCCCGCACAGCCGACGTCGGCGTCGCCTGCGGCAAAGGCAAAGGCTTGATCTTCCGCCGCGGCGAAATCCTGCGCCAGGTGCCGGAAGAGAAGATCGTCGAAGAATTGGTGCGCGAGGTGCGCGCGTTTCTGTCGAACAGCAGTCAACACCGCAAGAAAGATGCGTAATCCCCGCGCCCGTGCCGAACGAAATTAAACCAAGCATCCGGACTCCGAAAGATGCCTCCGGATGCGGGAGAATCAGCATGCTTGCCACCCCATTTTCAGAAGGCTACCTCCTGCGCCTCGAACGCGATGAAGAGGTCACGGAATCGCTTACCCGATTACAGGAAGAAAAAGAGATCCGTGCCGGAATCATCTCCGGTCTGGGCGGCGTCGCCGATGCCGAACTCGGCTTCTACGACCTCCCCGCCAAAACCTACCTTCGCCGGGTCATCCCCGGCAATCTCGAACTCGTGCATTACCTCGGAAACGTGACCTTGGTGGACGGAAAACCCTTCATCCACGCTCACGCCGTGGTCTCCGGCAGGGATTATCAGGCATATTCCGGTCACTTCTTCAAAGCCCGGGTCGCCGTCACCGGCGAATTCGTCGTCCGCCCCGCGGACTGGCGCGTCAGCCGCGTCCTGGACGATTTCACCGGTCTGAAGCTGATGGATCTCGCCCATCCGCAACACCGCGGCAAAAAATGATCGTCCCGGCGCCGAAAGAGCGCGGAATCCGCCGCTTCCGCAGCGAAGAGATCCGCATGCTGGAAACCGCCGCAGGCGGCGCGCCGATCCGTTTCCTCCACGACGGCCGCGAACAACGCGTCGCCGAAATCCTGAGCCAGTGGCAGGATTACGGTTTCTCGCCCGCCGCGCTGAAGCGCAACTGGCGCAACCGGCGCCACCGCAACTACTACGAAGTCCGCACCGAAGACGGAGCGCACTTCCTCCTCTACTTCGACCGCGGAGTCAAACCCGAGAGCCCGCGCAGATGGATCCTGCTGGAAGAATACGGATCCCGCGACTGACTCGCCCGGCCGATCCGCGGAAATTCGCTTCAGCGCTTGACTTTCCCGCGCGGATTGCTTACATTATGCTGAAATCCGCTTCGTTCGCGGTCTGCACCGATTCGGGATTCCGCTTGGCAGACCGCAGAGATCAACCGTTAAATCCCCGGAGCGCCCCGTGAAGAGGTTCGAACCGCCCGGAAAACAGCGCATTGACGGCGTCGTCGTCAAAGATCTGAAAGTCATCCCCGACGAACGCGGCAGGCTGATGGAAATCCTGCGCGCCGACGACGAAATCTTCGCTGGATTCGGCCAGGTCTATATGACCACCAACTACCCGGGCGTCATCAAAGCCTGGCATTACCATAAAAACCAGGACGATCACGTGGTCTGCGTCCGCGGGATGATCAAGCTGGTGATGTACGATCCCCGCGAAGGCAGCCCCACGAAAGGGCTGATCAACGAGTTCTTTCTGGGCGACCATAACCACCAACTGGTGCGCATCCCCCGCAACGTCTGGCACGGATGGAAGTGCATCGCCACGGTGGAGTCCCTGATCATCAACATCCCCACGGCGACCTTCAACTACCAGTCGCCCGACGAATACCGCCTCCCCTACGACACGGACGAGATCCCCTACGACTGGGGAATCAAGATGGGGTGAGGCGCGGCGCCTGGCCGCCTCATCGCTCGATAAAACTGAACCGATCCGATAACCAAACAGGCAGCTCACCTATGTACGACAAACTCATCTTCGAAATCTCCAAAAAAGGGAAGCGCGGCGTTTCTCTGCCCGCTCTGGACGTGCCGAAAAAATCGGGATTGATCCCCGCGAATATGCTGCGCACGAGCCGCATCGGTCTGCCCGAAGTCTCCGAACCAGAAGTGGTGCGCCACTTCGTCAACCTCTCCATCAAAAACCATCATATAGACAAGGGTTTCTACCCCCTCGGGTCGTGCACGATGAAGCACAACCCCAAGGTGAATGAGCTCGCCGCCCGGCTGCCCGGCTTTTCCCGTCTGCACCCCCTGGTCGGCGCGGAAGGCGCTCAGGGAGCGCTCCGGCTGATGGCGGAACTCTCCCAAGCTCTGCTGGAAATCTCCGGCATGGACGGCGTGACGCTCCAGCCCGCCGCCGGAGCCCACGGCGAACTGACCGGCTTGCTGATTATGCGCGCCTGGCACGAAGCGCAGGGCGATCCCCGCAAGAAAGTCATCATCCCCGACAGCGCCCACGGCACCAACCCGGCCTCCATCATCACCGCGGGCTACGACGTGGTGCAGATCCCCTCCAGCAGCGAAGGCTTGATTGACTTGACGGCGCTGAAGTCCGCGCTGGACGACCAGACCGCCGCGATGATGATCACCAACCCCAATACGCTGGGCTTGTTCGAATCGAACATCCGCGAGGTGGCGAAAGCCGTCCACGACGTCGGCGCCCAGCTCTATATGGACGGCGCCAACCTGAACGCCCTGTTGGGCATCGTCCGCCCGGGCGATATGGGCTTCGACGTCGTGCACATCAACCTGCACAAGACCTTCTCCACCCCGCACGGCGGCGGCGGACCTGGATCCGGCCCAGTCGCCGTCAAGAAGCACCTGACGCCCTTCCTGCCTGGTCCCCTGCCTGCGCGCGACGGCGACCGCTGGGTGTGGCGCAGCGCCGGCAAAAAATCCATCGGCAGAATCGGCGCCTTCTACGGCAACTTCAGCGTGCTGGTGCGCGCCTACGCCTATATCCTGATGATGGGCGCCGACGGCTTGCGCCAAGTCAGCGAACGCGCCGTCATCAACGCCAACTACGTGCGCGCGCTGCTGGAACCCCACTACGACCTCCCCTACAAACGCCGCTCCCTCCACGAAGTCGTCTTCTCGGCGGAAAACCTGAAGCCGTTCGGAGTCCGGACGACGGACGTCGCCAAGCGCCTGCTCGATTACGGCTTCCACGCCCCCACCATCTACTTCCCGCTGATCGTCCACGAAGCCCTGATGATCGAACCGACGGAAACGGAATCGAAGGAGACGCTGGACGCCTTCGCGCAGGCGATGATCTCCATCGCCGAAGAAGCCAAGACTGATCCGGATCTGCTGCATCGCGCCCCCATCACCACGCCGGTGAGCCGTCTGGATGAAGCCGGCGCCGCGCGCGCGCTAAACGTGGTGTATCGCGAACCGGAGGAGTCCTAAAGCGGGGACGTCCTCCGCGGAGCAGGATTTCTCCACAATATGCATTCCACCGGGGTGTCGGATCCCCTCACCCGCCGGCTCGATGAATGTGTTTTACATCACAATATTCGACGAGAACGGCATCTCTTCCCAGTCAATCCGGATGAGCGAAAAAAAAGCTTGACATCCCCTCGGAAATTTGCTACATTGAACCCGTATTCAGACCGCATAAGCAGGATGCTCGCAGGAAGATTGCGCTGATGGGAAGTGCGGTCTGTTTTTTCTCATCTTTCCAGATTAATAAAACCTCGAGTGTCGCACATCAACAAATCCAAAGGGAAAGGAAAAAATGATGCAAAAGGCAGTCTGGTTCTCGTTATGTGTGATTCTGCTCTTCGGTGCGCAGGTCTGGGCGGATGTCCACGGCTTCACGGCATCGAACACGCCGGTCGTACGAGTTCAGAATCCATCGGTCCCCGGTTCCTCCTTCGCGGCGGACGAAGTGGACACCGTCTATTACAGCGAAAATTTTGAATCCGGCGTCGGGGGATGGACCTTCGTGGATGTCACCGCCGCAGGAATTAAGTGGCACACAGACACATTCAACGCATATCAGGGCAACTCCTGGTGGTGCGGAGATCCCGCCATCGGAGGTTATGACAATCACTGGCTGCAGTATCTGGTCTCCCCGGCATTGAACTTCACCGGCGTGACCAATCCGGTTCTCACCTTCAAACTCTACTACAATGTGGAAACCCCCGGAGGCGAACCGCCCCCCTACGACGGCTGGGATGGATGCAACGTCTGGGCTTCCGTTGACGGCGGCAGCACCTGGTCCGTCATCAACCCCACTGCGCCGGCGTACAACTGCCAGAACCTCTACAGCTTCGGCGTGGAGTGGGGTATGGGACCCGGCATCGCCGGCTGGGGCGGCGCATCGGGCGGTTGGGTGGACGCCAGTTTCAACCTCGCCTCGCTGGTCGGCCAACCCAATGTGAAAATCCGCTTCGCGTTCTCCAGCGACCCGGCTTATTGCACCATTCAAAATCCCGCTATGATAGGTATGTTCGTGGATAACATCCTGATCACAGCGGGCTCGACGACGCTGCTGAGCAACAACGCCGACGGCATCGCCATCCCCGGCCCGATGACCTTCGACACCGGCGGTTCCGCGGGGGATTACTGGACCTGGACTACTACCTCCTCGCACAGCGGCACCCACAGCATGCAGTGCGTCACCACCAATCACTTCAACCTGTCCGACGCGCTGGTCAGCCCCTGGCTGGACATCATGCCGAACGCCTTCACCGCCTTCCGTTTCTGGCTCTGGTGCGATATGCCCGACTTCGACGGCGACGGGAACAACACCCTCGAGGACTACTATCACATGGAAGTTTCCACGGACGGCGTCGTCTGGAATGAGGTGTTCTACGACTACGGCGACAGCACCCGTCCCGGCGGCGCGCTCGTGGGTTGGGACGACTACCTGCCCGGCGATCCCTTCAACGGCAACATCAATATGGATCTCTCCGCTTACGCGGGCGACCAGATCAAGCTGCGCTGGCGGGTGATTACCGATGCCAACAACGACGGCGGCATAGGCACCGGCCTCTATATTGACGACCTCGAACTCTTCACCACCGGCTATCAGCACGATTGCGCCGCGGAAAATATGTACGTTCCGATGCCCACTTCGGTGTACTTCGACACCATTCACTGCTCCGTGGATCTGCACAACTACGGCTTGAGCAACGAGCCGCTGGTGCCGGCGTTCTATCGCATCAATACCGGAACGCCGCAACCGCTGATCCCCTGGGCGGTCATCCCTTCGACGCAGACCGTCGTGAAGACCTTCAACTGGGTCACGCCGAACCCGGGCAACTACTTCTTCGATTCCTGGACGGCGCTGGCATCGGACGAAAACCGCGCCAACGACACCAGTAAAGCCGGCTTGGTGGAATTGACGGCGGCGAACGTCTTCGAATTCGGCTACGACAACCGCCAGTACAGCTACGAACCGAGCGTCTATTACTTCAACTTCGACCCGGGGGAAGGCGCCTACATCCGCTATACTCCCAATGACGACGGAGTGAACTTCAACATCAGCGGGCAGACTCTGAAGGCGCTTTTCCACAACACCGGCCAGATCCGCATTCACATCTATCAACAAGGCACGGCGACTCAGCCGGGTTCTGAAGTCACCAACTTCGTGGCGAACGTGACCCAGGTCTATCCCGCCTGGCAGACATTCGACATCTCAGGCGTCGGCTACCTGCAGAATATGCAGCATGACTTCTGGGTCTTCTACGAAACCATCACCGCCGGCACCGCCCAGATCATGGGCTGGAACGACATCATCCACGGTGAAGGCCATTTCTTCGCCAACTTCGGCAGCGGCATGGGACCCTCCAACTACGACTTCTTCGCCCGCGCCGTCTTCCAGCCCGGCACGGCGGCGACCGTCACCATTAACCTGACGCCGATCAATCCGCCCATCCAGATCCCGGCATCCGGCGGCAGCTTCAACTACAACATCACGGTCGTCAACACCACCACGACGCCGCAGACCTTCGACGGCTGGGTTATGGTGCGGCTGCCGAATATGTCTTACTACGGACCCGTCCTGGGACCCATCAACAACCTGACCCTCCCGGGCGGCGGCACCATCACCCGCCTCCGCTCGCAGACGGTACCGGCGAGCGCTCCGGCGGGCAGCTACCTGATGGAGGGCCGCGTGGGCGATTATCCCAACACCATCTGGGATACGGGTACCTTCCCCTTCACTAAGCTCACCACTGGCGACGGGATGCCGGTGACCGGCTGGGAGAGCACGGGCGAGAGCTTCGATGATCTGATTGCGGCGAATATGCCGGCGCAATTCGCTCTGCTCGGCGCCTACCCCAATCCCTTCAACCCGACGACCACTCTGAGCTTCGCTCTGCCGACGGCGGCGAAGGTGACGCTGAACGTGTACGACGTCAGCGGGCGCTTGGTGGCGTCGTTACTGGACGGCTGGCGCGAAGCGGGAGTGCACGAAGTGACCTTCGATGGTTCGCATCTGGCTTCCGGCATCTACCTGTATCACCTGAATTCGGGAGATCAGAGCTTCACCGGCAAGATGGTGCTGATGAAGTAAATGTCCGTTCGCTGCACAGTTGTATCCTTGGGGCGCGGTACACCGCGCCCCATCTTTTTTCCGCTTGAAAAAATATTCCTTGATTTCGGCATTTCTTCAGCTTATATTGTTAAATCGAATCATCCACCGGAGGTAATATGACATTGAAACGGTTCTTTGCAATCCTTCTTTGCACCTCGCTCTGCGCCGGCTGGGCGTACGCCGACGCCTTCGTCTGGGGTCCCGGCGACAGGCCGGAAGAATTCCAGCCGCTCTGGGATATGGAATCTCTGCGCACCCCGGAGCGATTGATGCTGGACGAAACGGACGACAGCACCGGCTACGACGTCCGCTACTACAACATCGAGATTCGATTTCCCACCACGACTCCCCACAACATCGTCGGGAAAGTGGATATGCACTTCATCGTGGATATGGGTCCCATCTCCCAGTTGAACCTGAACCTGCGCGATAATATGACCGTGGACAGCGCCCGGGTGAACGGCAGTCCGGTCACCTGGCAATTCGTCGGAACAGACGGATTGCGCCTGAATCTGACTTCACCGCTCGCGCAGGGCGCCGCCGCCGTCGCCACCATCTGGTATCACGGCGTGCCAATTCTCTTACCCCCCCTGCAGTCGGGTCTGGCTTGGGGGACGCACCAGGGCACCCCCATCATCTACTCCCTCTCCGAACCGGACGGGTCCCACACCTGGTGGCCCTGCAAAGACGTCCCCTGGGATAAAGCCGACAGCACCCGCATGGTCTGGACGGTGCCATCAAATATGATCGCCACCGCCAACGGCATGCTGCAGAGCGTCACTGTGCCCCAAACAGGCTGGAAATCCTACGAATGGATCGAGCGCTATCCGATGGTGAATTACCTGGTGGTGGTCACCGCCACCAATTTCGCCCATTTCCGCAACTGGTACGTCAACGCCTCCAACGACTCCCTGCCCCTCGATTACTACATCTTCCCGGAAGACTCCGCCGACGCGGTGCTCGATTTCGCCTTTATGGACAGCGTGATCGCTTACTTCGCCTCCATTTACGGCGAATATCCCTTTATGAACGAGAAATACGGCCAGGCGGCGTTTCTCTGGAGCGGCGGCGAAGAGCATCAGACCTTGACCTCCGTCGGCGCCAGCCTGATCACCCCGACGGGCAACTACCACTGGCTCTACGTGCACGAAGCATCGCACCAGTGGTGGGGGGATTTAGTCACCTGCGAAACCTGGATGGACATCTGGCTGAACGAAGGCTTCGCCACCTACAGCGACGCCCTCTGGACCCAGTACTCCCAGGGGCAAACCGCCTTCATCAACCGCATGAACAGCTTCAAGACCACCTACATCAACTCCATCCCCACGCAGGGGAGCTTCCCCATCTACAACCCATCTTATATGTGGGGCGGCACGGTGTATCAAAAAGGCGCCTGGATTATGCATATGCTGCGCTACACTCTGGGTGACAGCATCTTCTTCACGGAATTCTGGCCGGAATACCGCAGCCGCTTCGAATTCGGCAATGTGAACACCGCCGAATTCCAGCAGACGATCGAAGACGTCTCCGCTCAGGATATGGATTGGTTTTTCGACGAGTGGGTCTATAAGGCGGGCTATCCGCAGTATCAATGGGGCTGGACCTCCACCCCGCAGGGTGGGCAGACTCTGGTGAACATCTCCGTGAAGCAGACGCAGACCGTCAGCGACATCATCCCCATCTTCAATATGCCGCTGCAATTCCGCATTGACAAGAACACCGGATCCGAAATCGTGACGGCTCGCGACAGCCTGGCGCATCAGGTCTTCAGCTTTCTGGTGAACGGCACGGTGACCAACGTCCTCTTCGACCCGGACAACTGGATCCTGAAGAGCGCCACGCAGGGCACCTATACTCCGCAGCCCTACACCATCACGATGACGCCGGTCAACCCGCCCGTGCAGATCCCCGCCACCGGCGGCAGCTTCAATTTCAACGTCGCCATCCAGAATACGACGACAACTCAGCAGAGCTTCCAAGCCTGGATTATGGCGCGTCTGCCCAACGGAATTTGGCAGGGACCTCTGCTGGGTCCCGTCAGCCTGACCCTACCGGCGAGCGCCGGCATCACCCGCGCGCGGACGCAGAATGTGCCTGCCGCCGCGCCGGCGGGAAACTATCTCTACGAAGGGCGACTGGGCACCTATCCGCAGATCATCAACAGCGCCGCCAACTTCCCCTTCGTGAAGTTGACCACCGGAGACGGTGAACCCATCGCGGATTGGCTGAACGACGGCGACTCGTTCGCTCTATGGACGGACGCGGAAGCGAGCACTATACCGACCGCATTCGCCCTGGCGCAAAATTACCCCAATCCGTTCAACCCGACGACCAACATCACCTTCTCACTGCCGGAAGCGGCGTATGTGAAGATCGCCGTGTACAATCTGCAGGGGAAATTGGTCGCCGAACTGGTGAACGGATCCCGAGAAGCGGGCGTGCATATTGTCACCTGGGATGCTTCTCAGCAGCCGTCGGGACTGTACTTCTGCCGCCTGCAGGCGGGCGCCCTCAGCGATGGGATTAAAATGTTGCTGGTGAAGTAGTCGCGGACGGATGAAACTCAAAGGAGCGCGACGCTCACCGCAAACTGCGGCGGGTTCGCGCTCCTTTTCTCTCCGGAATTCTACTCGATCGGAACGGGGGTTCCTCGAGCGAATTCCCGCAATTCCGCGGTGAAAGATCCGATCAGAACCTTCGATTTCAACAGGACCGGAATGCGGTATTCGTCGTCGGAAAACCAGATGAAGATGCGCCCCTTCTGCTTGAAGATGCCGGCGGATTCCAGCACCGGCTCCACCTTGAAGCACCGGAAGGTGCCGGCTCCCACCTCGATCTCCTCCAGCGCCAGCACATCCACCCGCAGCGGATAGGTCTTGCGAATATCGTGCGTCGGCACGTGATACGACCTGCCTACTTCGATATCCTGCAGGCGGAAATAATAGAGGGCGGTGATGGCATCCTGCACGAACAGCGGGATGCTGCTGGTATCCTTGGGCACGCCTTTATCGTACAGATATGCTTTGCCTCGACGCTGATCGTAATCCACCACTTTGACGTCGTGGTATGATCCTTCGTTCAGGCGCTTCTCGAAATACCAGGTGAAGATGCCGCGGTGGTCCATATACGAGTGAATCGAGTCATCCACGCGGAAGAAGGCGCTGAAAGTCTTCGAAGTCTGCGCCCAAGTATGAATGTGATAGCAGGAAGCACTGCGATAGTTCACCAGCTCCGGCATAATTTCTATGCCCGCTTCCCCGGCTTTGACAAAGCCGTATTTGACATCGTACACGAACCGCTCGCCTGTCCCGAACCGGCCGTTTTCGATGACGCGGATCACGAAGCCCAGATCATCAATGACGAAGCCGATGGGTTCTCCGCGGCTTGGAGGAAACAAAGCTCCCAGCAAAAGGAAGATCACTGCGGGGATGCCGCACAACGCGAAGATTTTTTTCTTCATCAATACGCCTGTTTGCCGAAGAGAACTTCTCGGATGGTC
>CAZUTK010000006.1:37957-68911 GCA_964623265.1 uncultured bacterium
CCACATAATACACGTCATAGCGCGTGCGCTCGGCGATGGATGTGTCGCCGCGCAAGCCGTTCACCTGCGCCCAGCCGGTCATGCCGCTGCGGACGCGGTGTCGTTCGAGGTAGCGGGGTACCGCCTGCCGGAACTGCCGGACGAAATGCGGCCGCTCCGGGCGCGGTCCCACCAGACTCATATCCCCTTTTAACACGTTGAAAAGCTGCGGAAGTTCATCCAGCGAAAATCTCCGCAGGAATTTTCCCACCCGCGTCGCGCGGGGATCGCCCTTCTTCGCCCAAACCGGACCCGTCTCCGTTTCCGCCTCCGGGATCATCGTCCGGAATTTGTGGATCTGGAACGGACGACCATCCAGCCCGATCCTCTCCTGCGAATAGATCACAGGTCCGCGGGAGTCCAGCTTCACCAGAACCGCGATCAACAGCAGCAGAGGACTGAGCAAAATCAGGAGAAGCCCTGAAACCAGTAAATCCAGACTCCGCTTGATCACGCCCTTCCAGCCGAAAAGCGGCGATTCTTTGATCTTCAATAGAGGGATCCCCGCCAGAGTCCATGGATGCGCCTTGCCCTCCAGCGCCACCAGCGGATCCGGAGCGTAGAGAAATTCCAGATCAATCCCTTCGCATAGTCGGATGATCTCCTCCAACAGCGG
The DNA here is from genome assembly GCA_964623265.1 of uncultured bacterium. Taxonomy (GTDB): domain Bacteria; phylum Electryoneota; class B3-LCP; order B3-LCP; family B3-LCP; genus CAZUTK01. Next base: position 38,613 of record CAZUTK010000006.1, read on the forward strand.
CCGCTCCGCATGCTCCAGCGCGATGAAGAGCAAATCGAACCTCTCCCGCGACAGCAGGGACGGCATCTCCCGATACTCCCCCAACACGGGCTGGACAGCAGGATGCGGATCGCCGACCCGAATGTATCCCAGGCTGCGATATCCCAGATGCGGATTGCGATGCAGCCTCTCGTGGATTTCCTGCGCCAATTTCCCCGTGCCGCAGACGGCCGCGCGCAATACGCCGATCCCCCGCCGGTAGAGCTTCCTCTGCAGACTCTGGATCGCGGCGCGTTCCGACGTTAGAATCGCGATCGTGGTCACCGCGATCAGAGCGAACACGCCGCGGGAATACGAAAAATCCCGATAGAAGAACGCCAGAGTGAACAGCCAAGGCAAAGTTAGGATCGTGGAACGGGTGACGCGCACGAATTCGTCCACCGCCGAAATCCGGTCATGCAGACGATACAGACCCCGTGCAGCGAAGATGACGATGAAAATCAGCGCCGCCGCCGCCGAAAAAGCCAGATACCGGCTCTGCGGCGGAACTCCCAGAGTCACCGGCACGACCTTCGTCAACGGCGAATGGAACCGGAGCCAATAGGATAGCTTGAAGCTCCCCATCACCGCCAGCGCATCCAGAAGCAGCGCCGCCAGCGGGAAGAGCACCTCCATTCGCGATCCCGGCGTTCGATGAACCAATTCACACCCCGCCGCGCGCCGGATTCAACAACTCGAGACAGGCATTCAGAACGGCATCCACGCCGATCTCCTCCATACAATCAGGGCAATCGCATTGATATTCGTAGCCCAGATAAAGACAAGGGGCGCAAGCCTTCGGGCTCTGCACCACCACCGCACTCGGGTTCAGAGGACCCCAGCGCTTCGGATCGGTCGGTCCGTGCAGCGCCGCCTGAGGCGTCCCCAGAGCGGCTGCCAAATGCATCACGCCGGTGTTGCCGCTGACCAGCAGCGACGCCCTTTCCAGCAGTGCCGCCATCTCTGGGAAACTGAAACGATTGCTGTAGTCCAGAACCGCTTGCGGCGCAATTTCCCGCACCCGCGCGCAGATCTCCCTTTCCGAACCGTAGCCGGTCAGGAGAATGGATACTTCCGGATGGAGCTTCTTCAAGGATTCCCCTAGCGCGGCGTATTTCACGGCGCTCCACTGCCTCGGCTGCCCGTGAGCCCCGCAGCCGGGATGAAATACCACCCAGGGCGGTTTCGGCAAGCCCTTTGCGTCCAGACTTCTTCTATCTTCGTCCGAAACGAAGTACTCCCCGTAGCGATCCTCATCCCCGACTCGAATCCCCAGCGGCTTCAACAGATCGAAGAAGCAGTCCATCTCGTGCGCTTCGCGGCGATGCGGCACCGCAAAATGATACGCTCCTGCGCGGTTGGAATGTCCAGCCGTACGAAAACCGATGGTGACCCCGGCACCGGAAAACAGCGAGATCAGCGCCGTGATTCGCTCCCACTGGCTGCCGTCAATCAATACGTCGTAACCGGCTCGACGGATCTCCCCCCCCTGCGCGATCAATTCGTGCGGATGGGTGAAAATCCGCGCGAGCCGCAGGTATCGCACTCGATCCAACCGAATACTCCGCTCCAGAATCGGCTGGTTGATCTCGCTCCCCAGAAAATCCACCCGGATGCCGGGAAACTCCCGTTTCAAGATGCGCGCGATCGCCAGAAACAGCAGAGTGTCTCCCAGCGCGTTCAGCTTCACCAGAAGCGCCGACCGCGGCACCCGCCGCATCTGCGGTTTACCCTTGAAACCTCGCAGCAATCGGATGATCCCCCCCAGGATCCGCCGATCCAGCGATTTTAGTCCCGGATTCCCGCGCAGCTTCATCGTTCCGCCAAAATCTGCTGATACACCTGAATCGTCTCGCGGGCGAAACGCTCCCAGGTGAACTCGGCGGCTCTTCGCACACCGCAGGCGATCAGCTCCCCCCTTCTCTTCTGATCCGTCAACAGCGAAATCAAAGTGGGCACGAACTCGTCCATCCGATCAGGATCGAAGACCAGCGCGGCGTCGCCGACGATCTCCGGCTGCGATCCGCGGTTCGCCACCGCCGTGGGGATCCCTGCCGCCATGGCTTCCAGCGGCGGAGCCCCGAACCCCTCATAATAGGAAGGCTGAACATACGCCGCTGCATTCTGATAAAGAGCCGCCATATCCTCTTCTGCGACGACGCCCGGAAAGAAAATCTCCGAGTCCTTGCCGCTCTTCAGCGCCTGCCTGCGCAGTTCCGCGTAGGTATCAACCTTCGCTCCGACGATGACCAGCGGCGGTCGCGAGGAATCCGGCAGCTGCGCCCAAGCCCGCAGCAATCCGGCGACATTCTTGTGGGGTTTGAGATTCCCCACGTAAAGCAGATATTCCGCCGGCAACCGATAATTCCGCCGGAATTGTTCCAGATCGTTCCGATCAAGGCGCGTGAAATACCTCCGGTTGATCCCGCTGTACGTAATCTGGATATTCTCCTCCGCCACCCCCAGAATCTCCACCAGATCCCGCTTTGTGCATTGCGAAATGGTCAGCACTCGGCGGGCGTTGCCGCACGCCCTCCGCAGCATCCAGCGGGCATAAGCCCGCTTCGCCGCGGAAAAATACTGGGGAAACCGCAGATGAATCAAATCATGCACCGTCACGACGTAGGGCGGTTCAACACCCAGCGGCACGACGTAATGCGGGGCATGGAAGAAGTCGCATGCGGTTCGATTGATCACCGACCCAAGCGCGCAGAGTTCCCGCAGCGAATAATCTCGAGACGAATGAAGGTGAATCCGCGCTTGGCTGTGCGGCAGATATCCCCTCACCCCCTGCGCTCCGTAAGACGAATGCTGCTCAGATCGGACGATGAGATCCCATTCAATAGAGGGATCCATCTCGTCAAGACTCAACAGCAAGCCGCGGATATAATTGCCCAATCCGGAATCCCAGACTTTGCGGGCGTCCAGGCAGACTCTCATACCCACCGCAAGATTTTCATCGCACGCAGAAAGACGGTCTCCACACCAATGGCGTCCATGGATTCCCCTTTCGGAGGAGTCAGCACTCGGTCGGGTTGACCATACAGACCCCACCTCACTGGGGACATAGCGTGATCCGAAGGAAACAGCCCCAACGCGTTTCCCCCAACGGCTCTGCACAAATGCAGCGGACCGGTGCTGTTGGTGATGAGCAAGTCAACAAAACGAAGCAGCGCGGCGAGCTCCTGCAAGGATAATTCCCCGCTGAGATTCACCGCTCTATCCCCGGCGGATTCTACAACCACTCGGCACCATTCTCGTTCCGCCTCTGCGCCGGTCACGATAATCCCCAAATTCTCGTCCGCCAGCTTCTTCGCGAGTTGCGCAAACCGCTCGACCTTCCAGCGATACGCCGATCCGCCGCCCCCGGGATGAAGGGCGACGATCCACTCCGGCCGTGCGTCCCTTCTCTCCCACCCAGCGGCCGCTTCCGATAGCAGAGCGCGCACATGTTCGACCGCTCCCGCCGGGATCTCCAGATTCAGCGGAAAGATCTCCCCGGGCGGCAGAAAATCCTCCCAACGGCCTGTCTTCGAAAACGTCGCGAAGGTGAGGCTCAAATTATATTCGACTTCATGCTTGACGTTATGTTTGCGATGCTCCCGGTGGCGGTATGTGAAAAGCCGCGAATACCAGCGGTATGCGATGCCGGACCGCACCGGAATCTGCGCCGCTTTCAACGCCTTCGCCAGAGCGCGGTCAGGGTGAAGCATAACGGCGGCGTCCAGATCGCGATCCCGCAGGCAATCCGCCAGTCGGGCCTCGTCTTCGTCGGATTCCCATTCGATCACGTCGTCCACCTGGCTCAACATATAGATCACAGGCGCCGGATAAGGCCGCGCCAGATAGAGGACCCTGCAGCCGGGAAACATCCTCTTCAACAACACCGCACAGGGCAGCGACAGGATCACGTCGCCTAAGCGGTCGGTGCGGCACAGCAGCACGCGCTGAGGCGCAGACGCAGTCATGTCCGTTGCGATTCCGGTGCTTCCTGAATCATTCATTTCCGGTTTCCGCGCTGCCGCGTCAATTGTCGCAATTTCAGATAACGCAAACGAAAATTGCTCATATCCATCACAATGGCGCACCAGCCGGCGCAGCCGTCCAGAAATCCTAATTTGAACAAATACCGGCGTACGAAGCGCTGAAATGGCTGCCAGACGAGGAAACGAAACGCCTGCAGAAGCGAAGGTCGAACATTTTGCTCAAATAATAAGTAATTCGCCTCGAAGGTAGTATACAGATCCAGCTTGCGGCGGCATTCTTCCTTCGTCACGTAGGGATGATGTTCCAACGGATGCTTCAAATAGCCGACCGCGCCTTCGACCTGCAGACGTTCATGCACGTGCTTTTCCGGAAAGCGCCCCTTGCCGCGCCGGAACAACCGCAACTGATAATCGGGGTAACTGCCTCCAAAACGAAGCCGCTTGCCCAGAAAATGATTGCGGCGCGGCAGGAAGAAGCCGTTCTCCTTCGGATCGCCGGCGATGATCCCTCGAATCTCCTCCGCGGTCTGCTCCGGAACGATCTCATCGGCGTCCAGACACAGAATCCAATCGCCGCCCGCCTGAGCGAAAGCGAAATTCTTGTTCACATTCAGATTCGAAAGATTGGGCCGCGAAAAGAGTCGGACGCCGAAACTGCGCGCGATGATCGGAGTGGCATCGCTGCTGCCGCAATCCACCACGATCACTTCATCCGCAAATCGCGCGCTTTCCAGCGTATCCCCCAGCTTCTCCTCCTCGTTGTGCGCGATGATGCAAATGGATAGCTTCATCGGTCCGTTTGCTTCTTCCCGGTCGAAATCAATTCCTGAAAATGCCTCTCCAGGCTTTCTATGTGCACTTTCAATGAGAACTTTTCCCGCACCACCCGAGAACCGTTCCGAGCGAGCTTCTCCCGCAGACCCTCGCTCTTCAGCAGCCGCTTCAGCGCTTCGGCGAGCGCCTGCGGATCGCCGGGCGGCACTAGGAGTCCGTTCACCCCATCTTGGATGATCTCCGGCACTCCTCCCGCAGCCGTCGCGACGATGGGCACTCCCATCGCCATTGCCTCCAAGAGAACCAGACCGAACGCCTCACGGCGCGACGCCAGCACAACCACGTCCAGAGCGGCGAAAATCGGTGCGGTGTCGGCTTGAAATCCGATGAAATGGCAGCGATCCATCACCTTCAGATCGCGGGCTCGCTGCTTTAACTGCGCGTCGTATCCGGCGTGTTCCGGCGGAGGATTGCCGGCGAAGACCAAATGCGCGCGCGGAAAGTCGGCGTAAATCCGTGCGAAGGCATCCAGCAGCACATCCTGTCCCTTGGATTCTTCCAGCCGACCCACCAGCCCGATCACCTGATCCTCTTCGTGGATTCCGTATATTCCGCGGGTCTGTTCCGGATCCAGCCTGCGGGAGAAAAATTCATCCGCATCAATCCCGTAATGAAGCGTGTGAACTCGTTCCGGCGGGACCGGCAGCGCCCGAATGGCTCGCTCCCGAATGCGGTCGGTGATCGCCAGAAGAAGATCAAGCCTGCCGTACACCCAGCGGTGCCAGGGATCGCGTTTCGACAGTGCGGAATCAATCTGCAGGGTCAGAACCCGCCGGACACCCCGCAGCGGCGCAAATACCGCCAGATCCTGGGAGCGGTGTAGATGAATGATTTCGATGCGGTGATCCCGGATGAATCGGCCGGCGTTTCGCGTGAAACCCAAATTTATATAACCCGGGGCGTCGAATACCTCCGGATCCAATCCGGCGGTCAACGGATGATCCAGCATCCGCGAGTTCCGCGCCAGCCAAACGTGCACATCATGGCCCCGCGACTTCAACCGGCGCGAGATATCCAAGCAGTAGAGCTCCAGACCTCCCAGAGCCGGCGAAAAACAGGCTTCCAGAATCCTCATATCGCTGGCCGGTTGCGCATCACCTCGACAAGGAACTCTTCCGTTTGCTCTCCTAAAACTTCAAAATCGTGAACCTCCAACGCCCTTTGATAGGCGCACCGGCTGCAGGCTTGATGCAGTCGCTCGGAACCCGCCAGCTTCAGAATCCCGTCCGCCAAACCGGCGGCGTCCCCGGGCTCGAAGAGAATGCCGTTGACCCCGTCTTCCACCATCTCAGGGAGCACGTTGACGCGCGAGGCAACCACCGGCACTCCGAATGCGAAGAACTCCTGAGCCGCGCGGGAGATCACTTCGGAATCCGTCGAAGCGATGACGCCGATATCCGCCGCCGCAATGGCGGGGCGGGGGTCGTCGAGCGCTCCGGTGAAGGTGAAGAATTCCTCCATTCCCAGCCGGCGAACCTGCTCCCGCAGATCCGCGATCTTCACCTCCTCTTCCTTCCCCACCACGATGAAGGACGCGCTGCCGATCTCCCGCAGAACCCGCGCCGCCGCCTCGATCAATGTGAGATGCCCCTTATTGGGGGAAAGCCGCGCCGCGATGACGATTCTCGGAGCATCGAGTTCAAAGAAGCGATTTCCCTTGCGCCAGTCGCCGGCGCTGAAGCTCTTCACATCCAGCGCGCTGTAGATCACCCGCTGGGGAAGATGCGACAGCGCGAATCGGCTGATATACCTGCGAAAACAGCACTCCGCGCAGTAGATGATGGCATCCGTCCAGCGTTCGTGCAGCAGACGATTGATGACATTCCCTTTCGGATAACGCACGTCGCTGATGGTGCGGATCAGCACCGGCAGTTTGGGAAGGCGCTTCTTCATCAACGCGAGAAAGAGGTGGTCTTCCGGGCGGTGCGGGTTGAAAACGTCGAACTCCTGCACCCCGATTTTGTCGCTCAAAGAGATCATATTCTCGACGAAAGAAACCGGATTTCTGCTGAGCAGATTGACGTTGCCGATGACCTTCAGCCCGCGGTTCTTCGCCTGCCGATACGCCGGCGTGGAATGATGCGCCAGCACCGTAACGTCGTGCCCCCGACGCTGCAAAGCCTGCGCGGCGGTAACCGCGTAATAAGCTGATGCATTCCACCAGACGACGTGAGCGGATATCAGGATTTTCATGCCGCTTCTTTTGGATCTACAGGATCTCCATGGATTCAAGAGCGGATACGACCTGCGCAACCGTGACGTCTTCCATCCGCTGCGAAGCGGCGCGCACAAAAGCGTGGCGCGGATCGTCCGGCGGCGTCCAGACGCGGGGATCCGTGGGACCTTGGACGGTCAGCGTTGCCGTGCCCACCGCCGCGGCGATGTGGCGCGCTCCGCCGCAATTGCCGATCAAAAGGCGGCAGAGCCGCAGCAGCGCCGCCGATTGCAGCAGCGTCGCGCGCGGAGCGATCAGCGGCGGATGCCGCATCCGGCTCCCCACCAAACGCGCGAATTCTTCCTCGCCGGGACCCCAGATAATTAAAACGCGATGCCCCCTCATCTGCAGGGAATCCGCCACTTCCGCGAAGCGCTCGGGAATCCATTGCCGGGCGGGGCGCTTGGCTTTCGGCGCCAGCGCAACGACGCTCGCGCCTTCCAAACCCAATTCTCGGAACTGCCGCTGCGCCCAGCTTTCCGTCTCCGGCGGAAGAAAAATCTCCGTCCGGGATTCCTCTTCTTCGATCCCCAGGCTCTTCAGCAGAGAAAACTTGGTCAGAGCGTTGTAGATGTCGCCGCGGTACCCCGTCTCCAAGTGCGTGTAGGCGAATCTCCGCAGGCGCAGGCGGTAACCGACGCGAATCTTCGCTCCGCATCCCAACGTCATCAGCGCCGTGGCAGCAGTCCCCAAAAAGTCTATCGCCAGATCGTAGCGATTCTCTCGCAGCCGGATGATGAAGCGCAATAACCCCAATGCGTCATGCGGGGAATATGGATAAACGAGCAGATTCCTCAAATTCGGATTGTGAGCCAACACTTCGGCGGGTGCGGGGTTGACGACGAAATCAATAGCGGCTTCGGGATAGCGGCGTTTCAGCACTCGCAGCGCCGGCGTCGTCAAAATCACATCGCCGATGGCGCGCAGTTGAATCAGAAGGATGCGCTGCGGAGTTTCCATCTCATCCGGCGAGGATATGCCTGACGGCGCTGACCACGTCCTCCACATCCTGGTCGGTCAACTTGGCGGACAACGGCAGGGACACCGTGCGCTGGGAAGCGGCATACGCCACCGGATAGTCATCCGGGCGGTATCCGAAGGTCTCGCGGTAGTATTTCTGCAGATGAAGCGCGATGAAATGAACGCCGCTGCCGATGTTCTCCTCGTGGAGACGGTTCATAAACTCGTCTCGGGACATCCCGATCCGCTCGGTTTGCAAAAGCAGCGTGTAGAGATGCCGCGCGTGTCGGGTGCCGGCTTCCGGCGGCGCCGGCAAATCCACCGGCAGATCGGAGAAAGCTTCGTCGTAGCGCGCCCAAATCCGCTCGCGCTTCTTCAGATTCTCTTCCACCCGATTCAACTGGTGAATGCCCAGCGATGCCTGGATATCCGTCATATTATACTTGAAACCCGGGTAAACCACTTCGTAATGCTTATAGCCGCTGTCGCTGTACCTCTTCCAGGCATCCCGAGACAACCCGTGCAGGGATAGAATCTTGATCTTGTCCGCCAGTTCCTCGTCGTTGGTGGTCACCATTCCGCCTTCACCCGTGACCACATTCTTGGTGACGTAGAAGCTGAAGCACCCCGCCGCGCCGAACGTCCCGATCTTTCGCCCGTGATAGACCGACTCGATGGCGTGAGCGGCGTCCTCGATGATCAGGAGATTGCGATCTCGGGCGATCTGCGTCAGCGCATCCATATTGCAGGGTCTGCCGTAAAGATGAACCGGAATGATCGCTCGAGTCTTCGGCGTGATGCGCCGCTCCACCTGCTCCGGGTCCAGATTCAGCGTCTCCGGCTCGACATCCGCGAATACGGGTTTGGCGCCGGCGTGAATCACCGCGTTGGCGCTGGCGGCGAAGGTCAGCGGTGTGGTGATGACTTCGTCCCCCGCGCCGATGCCGGCGGCGATCATCGCAATATGAAGACCCGCCGTGCAGGATGAGAGCGCCAGCGCGTATTCCACCCCGATGTATTCGCGGAACATCGCTTCGAAGAGATGCGCTTTCGGACCCGTCCCCAGCCAGCCCGAACGCAGCGTGGCGACGACTTCCTGAATCTCCTCTTCCAAAATCTGCGGTGCCCCGAATACCAGGAATTTCTCACGACGACGATACGACATTTCCAGCTCTCTTCTGACGAATGATCTCCAGATACAGCTCCTCCATCCGCCGCGCGCGCGCTTCCCGCGAAAAATTCTCTTCCATCTTCCGCCGAGCCCGCTTCCCCATCTCTCTGCGCTGTTCAACGGAAAGCGAGGCGGTTTTCCGGATGGCTTGCGCCAGCGCCTCGGCGTCCCGCGGCGGCACCAGAAAGCCGGTGAAACCGTCCTCCACCAGCTCCGGCGTGCCGGCGATGGCAGTGGCGACCACCGGCTTGCCCATCGCCATGGCGATGGTGACCGCGCCGGAGAGGCTCTCCACTTCATAGGAGCAGTTGACGACAGCGTCCAGCGCCGCGACGACGCGCTCCAGGTCGCGGCGGAATCCGGTGAAACGAACGGCCGCTTCAATCCCCAGCTCTCTTGCCAGAGGCAACAGCCTGTCCGTCTCTTTCCCGATAATCAAATACCGTATACGATTCGCAGCAGATTCGTCCCGCTGAATCCGCGCCGCGGCTTGCAGGAAATACTCCTGACCCCGCCAGGGCGCGTAATTCCCGACCACCCCGCAGAAGAACTGATCCTCCGCCGCGTCGAATTCCCGCCGGACGTCCGATCCATCCACACCCGGATGGTATCGCAGCAGATCCACTTCGTCGTACACCACGCTGACTTTCTGCGGAGCGACGCCGCCGCTCTGAATGACGATCCGCCGCACCGCTTCCGAATCCGCCACCACCCGATCCACCCGTCGGGAACGATACTTGCTCCCCTGAAAATGCTCCAGCGGCTTGGAAACCTCGCGGTTGAAGATCAGCGCCGGAATCTTCATCCCCCACGACGCCCACAGCGCCCGATACATCGCCATCCCCTTGAAGCAGTGCACGACATCGAAGGACTCCTGCCGTAAAAGGCGGCGCAATCCGCGCAGAGCCTGGAGATTGAACTTCCCCGACATAGACAGCGTGTGCAGCGCCAAGCCCGCATCCGCTACGGCATCCAGAGTGGGATCACCTCCTTCCGGACCCCAGACGCAATGCACTTCGTGTCCCCGGTCGCGCAGACCCATCGCCAGATAGAGAGCCTGATACGACGCTCCGGAATAAATCCCGTTGTGTCCTACGATCAAGAGAATCTTCACGCCTGCTGCTGCTCCAGCATAATCTGTATCTCTTGGAAAACCCTTTCCGGCGTGATCTCCCGCAGGCAGCGGAAATGCTTCTCCGGACACTCCTTGCGGCCGTGATCCGTGCAGGGACGGCAGTAGATTTCGATGCCGACGGTGCGGTTTTGAGCGCCGTAGGGACCGAATCCGTAGTCGGGAATGGTGGAACCGAACACCGTCAGAACGCGGGTTCCGGCGGCGACTCCCAGATGCGTCGGTGCGCTGTCGTTGGTGACCAGAAACGCGCAGCGCCGCAGCACTTCCACGGACTGCCGCAGCGTCAATTCGCCGGCAAGGTTCAAGGCGGATCGCCCGATCGCCGCCGCGATGCGACTGCAGAGTTCACGATCCTCCGCACCCCCGATCAACACCACGCGATAGCCTGAAGACATCAGGCTCCTGCCCAGTTCTTTATAGTAAACCTCCGGCCAGCGCTTGGTGTACCAGACCGAACCCGGCGCCAGCGCGGCGAACGATCCTCCTTCCGCGCCCCCCAGCTTCTCGTTCACAATGCGTGTATCCTCTTCGCTGGGAACTGTAACCGGCGGATCCACCTGCGGCAGCGGGCCGAAAGGACTCAACAGATCCAGATTCCGCAGAATTTCGTGCTGATAACCTTTATAAGGGATGACGACGGTATGGAAAACACGCCCTGATCCGCGATTGAACCCGATCCGGATGGGGATCTTTACGGATTTCGCCAGCAGACCGCTGCGCAGGGATCGGTGCGGAATGATCGCCAGGTCGTACTTCTGACGCAGCAGCTCCCGACGCCATTTCAGAAAACCGAAGAGACCGCGCTCTCTGCCTCGCTTATCGTAAACCCAAACCCGGCGGATGAAAGGAAGCGTCTCCAGCAGATTGTCCGAAGGAGGGCGAACCATCACATCCAGCTCGGTTTCCACCCAGAGAATCTTGACGGCTTCCAGCAAAGGGATGGTCAGAACAACATCGCCGATGAATGCGGTCTGAATGACCAGAACGGATTTGGGGGTTTCATCCCACACTCTTGACCGCCTTCTCTATGAACGGCAAAATGCGGGTGGTCTCTTCATCCAGCTCCTGATAGGTGTTCAAATACACGTTTTCGTCGCCGGAGATGGGGTCGTCTATGGACAGGATCCCGCCGGGATGATCCGGCGGAAGGCCGAATTCCTTCAGCAGAAACGTGCGCGGAGCCGCCGTGGGGTCGAGCCGCCGGATGGCTTCCACGTGAGTATAGTCCATTCCCAGGATCAGATCGCTGTGAGTGATCAGCCAGGGCGTCACCGGCTGCGAACGATGCTTCGACAGATCAATGTGGAAATACCCCGCCACGAACTGCGCCCGCAATGTGGCGGGCTGACCTTCGATGGCATGCGTCCCCGCCGATAGAATGCGCACCTTCTTTCGCAATGCGCCCTGCACCTTCTGCTTCAACAGGGCTTCCGCCATCGGGCTGCGGCAGAGATTGCCGGTGCAGACGAAGAGAATCTGAAACTTCCCATCAGGCCCAAAGGGCATACTCGAACTCCTGTTTGAAACCGCTTTCTTCCGCGACGGCGCCGCAATCGTCGCGCGAGGAATCGCCGGCGAAACCCCGCCAGAGAGAGGCGCCGGTCAACCCCGAAGAATCTCTCCGATCACCGCCTCGATTTCCTCACCAGTCACCACCCCCTCCCGCAGCAGCTTCGGGGGATCCGAGCAGAGATCCAACACCGCGGAAGCGCGGCCTTGAAGATCTCCCCCCTCCACCACCAGATCCACCGCCGCGATCAGACTGGGATCGAGATCCGCGCAGGAAACGGCGGCGGGCTTCCCGCTTGGATTGGCGCTGGTGCTGACCAGAGCGCATTCCAGCCGGTACAGCAACGCCCGGCACCAGGGATGAGAACTGATCCTCACCCCCACGCCGCCTCCGGGTCCGACCAGCCGCGGCGGTAGCCCAGCCTTCGCTGGCAGGATCATCGTCAGCGGACCGGGCCAGAAGCGCCGCGCCAGCCTCTGCGCCGCCGGCGGGAAAATGCGGGCATACCGCCGGATTTGTTCAATATCGCGCACCAGCAACAGGTATTTCGCATGCTCCGCCGATCCTTTGATGCGCGCGATGCGTTCGATCGCCGCGCCATTGCAGGCACCGGCGCCCAGCCCGTAAACCGTCTCGGTCGGGTAAATCAGCACCCCGCCGCGCCGAATCCAATCCGCCGCTTTCTCCAGCTCGGCGGACTCATTCGAAACCACATCCATCACCAGCCGGAAACCGTCTGATTCAAGACATCCTGCGCCAGTTTCTCAATCGCCTGCTGAAATCCCGCCTGGCGTTCTTCCGGGCTGACGGAAGTGTGCTGGTACGTCCCCCAGGCGCTGAAATCCTGCTCCCAGACCACCTGATCGTTCTTCTGGTCGTAATACTGCATCCGTACGGTGATCGTCAGCTTGTATTCCCCCACGCTGAAATTCTGACCGCCGCCGCTCTGTTGATCATACGTGTAGGGGACGTCATCCACCCGCAGCAGAGTCCCCCGCAGGACGGAATCGGCTCCGTTCAAATCCACGATCTTCAACGTGTTATCCCGCTGAATCTCGCTGATGATCTTATCCGTGATCTGCTCGACGACGCCGTATTCCGCCGTCTCATTCTTCAGCAACGGCACGGCAACCGTCTTCAAATGAGACGGCATCGCACCGGTGAAGGAATAGCGCATGCAGGCGCAGAAGATCGTCGGGCATAGCAGAAGGTAAAAAACGGATAAAACCCGACGGTTCACAGGGTTACAAGCCATATTCTTTGATTTTGCGGTAAAGAGTCCTCTCGCTGATTCCCAATGCATCCGAAGCCTTGCGGCGGTTGCCCTGGTGATCGCGCAGCGCCTTCTGGATCTGTTCGCGCTCCAGTTCCGCCAGCGTCGCCGGGGATCCGGCTTCGTCCGCCATGATTTCACCCGCGGAATCCCAAGACGGCTGCGCGATTGCCCCGCCTCTGCTCAGATGATTCTTAATTTCCGCGATGTCGCGTTTCAATTCTAACAGCAAGGTCAGCATAAATTCCGAATCCAAGCCGCTGCTGCGCGGAATATGCACCGGCAAGTACGACGAGGGGCGGCTCAGCCGTCGTAGGTAGTTTCCCACTACGGCTTCATTCAGAGGATTCCCCCTTTCCAGAATCACGAGACTCTCCAGAAAGTGCTTCAACTCGCGCACATTGCCTTCCCAATACGCGTTTTTCAGCAGAGTCATCGCGCCGTCGCTGATTTTCGGCAAGGGGATGTTGTTCCGCCTGCAGACGTCTTCCAGAAAGATCTCCACCAGCAGAGGAATATCGTCGCGGCGTTCCCGCAGAGGCGGCAATGCGATATTCACGGCGCGAAGCCGGAAATAGAGATCCTGCCGGAATTGACCCAATGAAACCGCTTCCGCCAGATCCCGGTTGCTGGCGGCGATCACCCGCACATTGGCTTTTTCCGTCTGCGAAGAACCGACCTTCATGAACTCGCCCATCTCGATGACGCGCAGGATCTTCGCCTGCGCCTCCAGCGGCATTTCGCCGATCTCATCCAGGAAGATCGTGCCGCCGTCCGCCATCTCAAAATAGCCTTTGCGCGTACGGTCCGCCGAAGTGAACGCGCCGCGCACATGCCCGAAGACCTCGCTTTCGAAAATCCCTTCCGGTATGGCGCCGCAATTGACCGTGATCATCGGGTATTTGGCGCGGTTGGAAAGCTGATGAATCGCGTTCGCCACCAGTTCCTTGCCCGTGCCCGATTCCCCCGTGATCAGCACCGTGATATCCGTGGGCGCCACCTGCCGGATGACCTGCTTGACCTGATGCATCTGCGGAGTGTTGCCCACCAATCCGAAAAAACTTTCCTGCTGATAAACCATAATCAAAGTCGAAAATCCATGCCGTCCTGCGCGAAGGTGATTTCCAGCCCGCCGCGCCGTGCATCCTGTATAAAACCTCCCGCCGACCAATCGGTTTCCGGCAGGACGTGCGTCAGGATCAGATGACGCAAGTCCATTTCCAACGACCAACGCACGACCCGTGCAAGATCAATGTGAGCCCCTTCCAAAACCAGTAAATCCCCGGGTCGAACGTTGTCCGTGACATCGCTGAAGTCGCCCACATCGCCGGAATAGTATAGGGACTTCCCACCCGCGCGGACTCGGAAGGAGTATGCCCGCGTCTCCAGGTTGGGCAGTTTCAGCTCATCCCAGCGCTGCAGATGCCGGGTCGGATAGGTTTCCAGAAGTAAATCCACCCCGATTTCATGGCGGCTTCCCAGCGCTTTCAGATGATAACGGGGGTGGATCTCGCCGTTGACCAGATAAAGCTGATTCAAGATCCCCTGGAACGCGCCGATCGCGCCTTCCGGCAGATAGATGTCCAGCGTCCGGCGGCTGCGCTTCATGTGCAGATACTGAAGCAGCATGAAGATCCCCACGCAGTGATCCGGATGCGTGTGCGTGATAAAGACGTTCCGCACTTCCAGCGGATCCAATTTCCAGCGAAGCAGCGAAGAACAAGCCCCTTCGCCCGCGTCCAGCAGATGCATTTCGCCGGGCCGGTGGAGAGCCAGCGCCGCGTGAGCCCGGTCGGGAACGGGAAGACCGGATGCCGATCCCAAAATCGTCAGATGAAAATCAGCCATTTCTCTCCATGAAGAATTCGAGAGTCCTGCGCAAGCCTTCCACCAACTCCACTTCCGGCTTCCATCCGTAGCGCCGCCGCGCCAGATCCCACGCAATGACGCTGCGCTGCTGTTCGCCTTTCTTGGCGGGTCCGTGGCGTTCCGGCGCCTGAAAATTCCCCGCTTGATTCAGGAGCCGGAAAATGGTGTTGACATCGGTCTCCTTCGCCGTCCCGATGTTGACGGCTCCGTTCAGCGGCTGCTTCAGCGTCAGGAGATTGGCGCGAGCCACATCTTCCACAAAGACGTAATCCCGCGTCTGTCTGCCATCGCCGTTGATGACCGCCTCCCGCCCGTGAATCAGCCGGTCGCAGAAGATGGCCACCACGCCGGCTTCGCCGTGCGGATTCTGCCGGGGTCCGTACACATTGGCATAGCGGTGAGCCGTATATTTGATGCCGTGCACGGCATGATAATAAAAGAGATACCGCTCAACGGTGTATTTAGCGATGCCGTACGGCGACAGAGGCCTCACGGGATGCTCCTCGCCCGCCGGGAAAATATCCTGCTCGCCGTAAAGCGCCCCGCCCGTGGAAGCGAATTGCACGTATTTCACGCCGTGCTTCAAACAGAGCTCCAGCAGGTTCAGACTGCCCAGGATGTTCACCCGGGCATCGAACAGGGGATCCCCGACGGAAATTCGCACATCTATCTGCGCCGCGTGATGGTTCAGGACGTCGAACCGGCCCTCTACGAAAACGCGCTCCACTGCAGGGTCGGTGATGTCCATCTGATAAAACCGAGCCGCGGCGGGAATGTTCTCCCGTACTCCGGTAGTGAGATTATCCAGAATGGTGACGTTATGTCCCTCGCGGATGAAGAGATCCGCGACGTGGGATCCGATGAAACCGGCTCCGCCGGTGATGAGGATTCTCATAAAAAGACAGCGCCTTCCAATTGAATTCTTATTCCCTTAACTACGATGCCGACAACTTATTCTCGTTCCTCAACCCCTTATCCCCAATATCCTTCCTGTAGATCTTCCCTTCGAACTGGATCGCCTCCACGCCTGCATAAGCAGCTTGCAGCGCCGCGCGCAGATGACTGCCGATGCCCGTCACCCCCAGCACCCGCCCGCCGTCCGTCACCAGACGATCACCCTCCTGCTTCGTCCCGGCGTGAAAGACGACGACTCCCTGCGGCACCTTCTCCAGTCCGGTGATCACCTTCCCCTTCTCGTACTTTCCCGGGTATCCCGCGGATGCCAGCACCACGCAGGCGGCGGCGCGGTTCTGCTGAAAAACCTTCAGATTGAAAATCCGTTTCTGCAGCACGGCGCACAGAGCGTCCAGAAAATCGCCTTCGTAGAGCGGGAGAACGGCTTGCGTCTCCGGGTCGCCGAACCGGCAGTTGTACTCGAGGACGCGCGGACCCCGCGCAGTAATCATCAATCCGACGTAGAAGCAGCCGACGTACGGCGTCCCGTTCTGCCGCATATAGCGGATCGTCGGCTTGATGATCCTCGACTGGATGAAGACCCGCAGCGGCAGCGAAATCAGCGGCGCGGGAGCATACGCCCCCATCCCGCCGGTATTGGGTCCCCGGTCGCCGTCCAGCAGCTTCTTGTGATCCTGCGAGAAGGGCAGAAGATAATGATTGGTGCCGTCCACCAGAGCCAGAGCGGAGGCTTCTTCCCCTTCCAGAAACTCTTCGAGCACTACGCTGGATCCGGCTTCCCCGAAGCGCCCGTCCACCAGCATCTCCCGCAACGCCGCTTCAGCTTCATCCCATTCGCGGCAGATCACCACCCCTTTCCCCGCCGCCAAACCCGACGCCTTCACGACCATCGGAAAGGAGAACGTCTTCGCGTCCGCCACGGCTTTTTCGTAATCCGTATGCACGGCGAAGTACGCTCCGGGAATGCCGTTCTTTCGCATGAAATTCCGCGCGAACGCTTTCGAACCCTCCAGCATCGCCGCTTCCTTGGAGGGACCGAAGATCGCCAGTTTCTCCTTCTCGAATCGGTTGACGATGCCGTTCACCAGAGGTGCTTCCGGACCAACCACCGTCAGGTCAATGCGCTCGCTTCTGGCGAAATCCACCAAGCCTTCAAAATCCTCCGCCTGAATCGCCACACACTCCGCGATCTGCGCGATGCCGGCATTGCCGGGGGCGCAGTAGAGGCGTTCCAGTTTGCTGCTTTGCGCCAGCTTCCAGCAGAGGGCATGCTCTCTGCCGCCGGAACCGATGACCAAAACTTTCAATCCGATGTTCTCCTCGAACTAGCGGGATTCAACTCTTCTTTCAATCTCTGTATCTCATCGCGCAGCCTCGCCGCGCGTTCGAATTCCAATTCCCGAGCGGCTCTCTTCATCTCTTGCTCCAGGCGGGAGATGATCTCCTCCAGCTCCCACTCGGTCATATAATCCCGGCGGGCGTCTTTCGCCAACCTCGCCATCTCCTCCGGAACCCGCGTCTTGGCGTCCGCGGCGGTCGTCGCCTTCAAGATGTCGTCCACCGTCTTGCGGATAGTCGTGGGCGTGATGCCGTGTTCCACGTTGTACTTCGCCTGAGCCCTCCGGCGGCGTTCCGTCTCCTCGATGACCTTGCGCATAGACTCCGTGATTTCATCGGCGTAGAAAATGACCCTCCCCGCCGCATTGCGCGCTGCCCGGCCCGCAGTCTGCATCAGCGAACGTTCGCTGCGCAGAAACCCCTCTTTATCGGCGTCTAGGATGGCGACCAGTGAAACCTCGGGCAGATCCAATCCCTCCCGAAGAAGGTTGATCCCCACCAGCACATCAAATTCCGCCAGCCGCAGGTCGCGCAGGATTTCCACCCGATCCAGAGACTCGATCTCAGAATGCAGATACCGCACGCGGATATCCACCCCTTTCAGGTATTCCGTCAGATCCTCCGCCATCCGCTTGGTCAGCGTGGTAACCAGCACGCGCTCGCCCCGCTCCACCACCCGCCGGATCTCCTCGATCAAATCATCAATCTGCCCCGCAACCGGTTTGACCACGATCTCCGGATCCATCAAACCCGTCGGGCGGATGATCTGCTCCACCACCACGCCCCCGCTCCGCTCCAGTTCGTACTCCGCCGGCGTGGCACTGACGAACAGCGCCTTCTTCACCAGCGCTTCCCATTCCTCGAAACGCAGCGGACGGTTGTCCAGCGCAGAAGGCAGCCGAAAACCGTATTCCACCAGCACCGTCTTGCGCGCGCGGTCGCCGTTATACATCCCGCGGATCTGCGGCACGGTGACGTGCGATTCATCCACGATCATCAGAAAATCTTCGGGGAAATAGTCTATCAGCGTCCAGGGTCGGTCGCCGGGATTGCGCCCCGCCAGATGGCGCGAATAGTTCTCGATTCCGGAACAATACCCCACTTCCCGCAGCATCTCCAAGTCGAATTTCGTGCGCTGTTCCAGGCGCTGAGCTTCCAGAAGTTTGCCCTCCGATCGCAACTGAGCCAGACGTTCATCCAGTTCTTCGGATATCGCCCGCAGAGCATTCTGCAAGCCGGGCAACGTAGTCACAAAGTGCTTCGCCGGATAGATCGCCGCCTTTTCGCGCTCCTCGATCACTTCACCCGTCAAGGGAGTGAAGCGCGTGATCCGATCCAGCGCATCCCCCCAGAACTCCAGACGCAGCGCTTCCTCTTCATACGCAGGGTGGATTTCAATCACATCCCCTCTCACGCGGAAGGATCCTCGGGGAAATTCGAGATTGTTGCGCGTGTAGTACATCTCCACCAGTCGAGTCAGCAGTTCCTTGCGGGGATAACTTTGACCCTTCTCCAGAAAGAGCAGCAGATTGCGGTAATCCTGCGGGGAACCTAAGTTGTAGATGCACGAGACCGAAGCCACGATGATGACGTCATCGCGCTCCATCAACGACGACGTGGCGCGCAGCCGCAGACGATCTATTTCGTCGTTGATGGAAGTCTCCTTCTCGATGTAGGTGTCCGTCGTGGGGATGTAGGCTTCCGGCTGGTAATAATCGTAGTAGCTGATGAAATACTCCACGGCATTGTGCGGAAAAAACGACTTGAACTCCCCATACAGCTGCGCCGCCAGAGTCTTGTTGTGCGACATCACCAGCGTGGGACGCCCCCAGCGTTCGATTACGTTCGCCATCGTGAAGGTCTTGCCGGAACCGGTGACCCCCAGCAGAGTCTGGAAACGCTGTCCCTGTTCCAGCCCTGCCACCAGCCGCTCGATCGCCTGAGCCTGGTCCCCTTGCGGCTGAAAATCGCTGACCAATTGAAATCTCGACATCTTCTCTTCACGAATGGAGAAAACTCCGGCTGCTCCTTTTCGCGCCGCGGAGTATTTTAGAATATACAGATAAAGCGCGCTTGTGTCAAGGTAAAAGATGACCTTGTCTTCAAAAACGGACGACTGACTGACAGAACGTCAGAATCGCGCGCATCGTTTCTTCGAGATCAGCGGCATCCCCGCAATGCGAAAGGCGCCTTTCGGGCGCCTTCCGCATCAGGTTCTGCCGAATCCCGGACTACTTCAGCAACAGCATCTTTCCGGTCGCTTGGAAAGCACCGGCTTCGAGGCGATAGAAGTACAAACCGGACGGAAGTCCGGCGCCATCAAAGACCTCTTCGTAAGCACCCGCCGCTCGATAACCGTTTAACAGCGTCGCCACGAGACGACCTGAAACATCGAAGACTTCCAATCTGACCTGCGCAGCCTGCGGCAGGCTGAAGTGGATCTTCGTCGCAGGATTGAAAGGATTGGGGTAATTCGGACCCAAGGTGAAGGCTGCCGGCGAAGCCGTAGAATGACTTCCCGACGAGAAGGATTCAAACGATTCGCCGAAATTCGCCCAGTTCTCGATCCCCACCGTTCCGCCCACCGTCAGCTTGCTGAAATTGAAACTGCTGCTGTCCAACTTCACGGCGAAATAAGTCCCGACGTAGCCGCGGTAGGTGTAGGTCCCCGCCGGCGCAGATCCCGGCACATTCTGAGTCCGCAGGCGGCTGATGGAAATTCCGCCGGGCAGCGTCAGGTTGATGGGACCCAGCACCGGACCATACCAACTTTGATTCGGAAGTTGCACCATAATCCAGGTGTCGAAGGTCGCCGGAGCGCCCCCGTTGTTCGCCACCGACGCGTCGAAGTTGAAGCTCCCGCCCGCCGCCGGAATCTGGATGGGAGGATTGATCGGCGTCAGCGTGACGTCCAGAGTCGGTGGCTGAGCCGCCGTCGGCGTCGTATAGAGGATGGCGAAACGATTGGCGATAGGATGCGCGTACTGATCGCGCGCCCCGTCGAAGAAATACTGCAAGCCGATGGTCTCCGCCGGATTCTCGATGCCGATCGTGCCTTCGGATTGCGCCGCGGCGGACATCTCCTTGAATTGCACCTTGATGCGCCCGTCGCCGGTCGTCGTCGGATAGTGCGCCGGATCGTAGAAAATCACCTGGAAAGTTTCAAAACTGCCCGTCGGAGCATACTGCTCGATGTGGTTGTATTCGACGATCAGCCGGTGGTTCGCCGCATCATACCATTGCCAGACCTTTCCCGAATTGCTCCGCTGCGGGGATAAATCCTCCCAGTACGCCGCGATCATAGCTTCCGGTCCGTCGCTGTTGGGGATCGCGGAGTTGGAGTAATCATCCGCGGTAACGTCCCCCATTGCTACCCAGCCGTTGGCTCCGACTGTATATCGGGTGAACGTCTGACCGTAATATACAAAGCTGAAGGGTAGATCGAAGTTGAACACCTGATCGTCCTGAGTGAAGGCAATGAGAGTCCCGGGACCGCTGGAATCCGCGCTGATCTCCACCCAGTTATATACCGGCAGCTCCGGCGCGTCGTAGGGATCATAGGCGCGATAGCCATAAGCATCTGGACCGGACGGATTGTTCAGCGGATCGCCCACGATAAATGTGATGTTGGCTTCGGTCGTGTAGGCGCTGTCCGCGGCGACGTGAAGGACGCAGGTGACGTAGCGACCCTGCGGACAGGCGGAACTGACGTCGAACAAGAACGCCGGCGAACCCTGCCCCTGCTGCAGATGCCCCAGATCGGGAAAGTAAGAGGTGTTCTGCGTAATCGTCACGAAGGGGTCGGCGGTCGTCAGCGTGCCGACGACGTTGGTGGCTTGCCCCTGACCGACGTTGTTCAGCGTTACGACCATCGAACAGGTCTCACCGGGATCCGGCGCGCCGTTGTTGTTGCCGCCGATGTCGTCCAGCTGGCGGTCCGCCACGATAATGTAGGGTCCCGTCCCGATCGGAACGGCGTTGACGGAATTCAGGCAGTTCATCAGACCGGATCCGTAGGTGTTGTCCTTGCCCACGGTGCCCAGATCCGTCGCATACATCTCCAGATACATATCAATCAAATCCGGCGTCAAGTTCGGATCCTTGCTTAGAAGCAGCGCCATCCCGCCGGCGACGTGCGGAGTCGCCATAGAAGTGCCGTCCATATAGGCGTAGCCGCTGTTGTTGTTCCATGCGCACGATTTGATGTTCACGCCGGGCGCCGAAATGTCGGGGTCAATCAATCCCATGCCGGGATTGTAAGCATAATCGAACCAGGGGCTGATGCTCGCCCAAGTCACAGGACCGCGGCTCGAAAAGGAAGCGATGGTATGATTGGATTGCGTCGCTCCGCAGGTGACCACACAGCTCAGTCCGCCGGTCAAGACCTGATCGGGATGCAGCCAGGGAGGCGGACAGTTTCCTGGGACGCGGATATTGTTGGGAGGCGGATACGAGCCATTCTCATTGCCTGCCGCCACCGCGCCGATCACGCCGGCAGCCAGAGCGTTGTTGCAGGCGGTGCGATACTGCTGCTTCTGAGTCACCGTGCCGCCGCCCGCGTGTCCTAAGGACATGCTGAAGATATCCGCACCCTGCTGCACGGAAAAATTGATCCCCGAAATGATCTGACCCTCGCTGCCGTACCCGCTTCCCGAAAGCACCTGCACAGCCATAATCGTGGCGTTGGGTGCCACGCCACACTGCGACCCGGCTGTCCCGTCGGATGCCACCGATCCGGCGCAGTGCGTGCCGTGACCCAAGGGACCCTGATCTATGGGGTCGTTGTCGTTGTTGTAAAAGTCCCAGCCGTGGTTCGGATAGGAGGGACCGCCGTTCCACATATGATCGGCTAAATCCAGATGGTTGTAATTCACACCCGTGTCAATTACGCTGACCAACACGCCGGTACCGTTGAAACCCTGGCTCCAGACTTCCGGAGCGTGCACATCGGCGACTCCCCAGGCGATCTCATCCCCGCCGTCAAACTCATACGGCTCGGTGGACGGCGACACCCCGTCCAGCATGAATCGTTCCGGATCGTAAGCGACTTCGGCGATTTCCGGAAAATCCTTCAGTCCCCGGATCGCTGCCGGCGTCGCCAGACAGTGGAGAATGTTGACGATGGACGCCGATTGCAGGTGCTTCACCTTCCCGGATGCTTGCAGTCCATCCAGATAAGCATACACATTCGCCTGCGACTGTTCGGCGATCTGATTCAGGTGTTCGACCACAAACTGACGCCTCTCCTGTTTAGTCATCGTTGCGGTCGCCGTGACCATCCAGTCGAAATCCGCCTGCTCCTCCATCGTGATCAGTATGCGGATCAGCTCATTTTCCGGGCTCGTGTTCAGCTTGTCCACCAGATCTGCGGTGAAGGTCGTGGCGAAAGCCGAACCTGCCAGACAAAAAACCAACAGAATTCGTGCGAGTTTCCTCATTTCGTCTCCTCCCGTGCCATGGGTTCTTTGGTTTTGAGAACTGCTTGCTGCTTGTCAAATTTAATATCTAATGAGAACTACGCACAATATAAGGAAATTATTGTGTCTGAGCAAGCCTTTTTTTTCGGGTTGGCCGCTTTTTCCTTGCGGTTTCGGCGCATGCCGTGTTCTTCGGATTTTCTCCGGATTCCCATCGTCCTTCAGAAACTCATCCTGGACTTTTCCAAAGTCCCCCGCCGGATGGCGCGCTCCTTCACGATCGCGAAAATCACCGGCGTGACGATCAAGACGTGCACCGCCGAAGTCAACAATCCGCCCACCAGAGGCGTGGCGATGGGTTTCATCAGATCCGATCCCGTGCCGGAAGAGACCATAATGGGGATTAACCCGAGCAGGGACGTTCCCACCGTCATCAGCTTGGGGCGCAGCCGCAGGACAGCGCCGTCCAGCGTCGCCTGATGCAGTGCCGCCGCGTCCACCGGTCCCGCCGCCAGCTTCCTGTCCAGAGCTTCATGCAGATAAACCACCATCACCACTCCGGTCTCCACCGCGATGCCGAAGAGCGCAATGAATCCTACCCACACGGCGACGCTCCAGTTATAACCCAGCAAGACCAACAAAAGCACCCCGCCGGTTAGAGCGAACGGCACGGAGAGCATCACCAGCAGAGATTCCGCCACCGAATGGAATACGAAATAGAGCAGGACGAAGATCACAAAGATCACCAGAGGGACCAGCCACTGCAGGCGCTTCTGCGCTCGAACCTGATTCTCCCACTGCCCCGACCACTGGATGTAATACCCGGGAGGCAATTTCAGATTTCGATCGAGCACGGATCGGGCTTCCCGGACGAATCCGCCCGGATCTCTGCCGCGCACGTTCAGATAGACGACCGAACGCAGCAGGGAGTTCTCACTCGAAATCATCGCCGGTCCCGGTACAATGCGGATATCGGCGACCTGCGCCAGAGGGATCTGCGCGCCGTCCGACGTCGTAATCAGGATCTGTCCCAGCTTTTCCGGCGAATCGCGGAAATCGCGGGCGTAGCGCACGCGCACCGGAAAGCGCTGCCTGCCTTCCACCGTCGCGGTCAAATTCATCCCGCCGGACGCCGCCTCGATGACCGCCTGCACATCCTCGATCGAAAGCCCGTAGCGGGCGATCTCATCGCGGTGGATTTCGATATCAATGTAGTTCCCTCCGAGAGTGCGCTCCGCGAAAAGATCGGCGGCGCCCTCGATCGGCCGCAATAAATGCTCCGCTTGAATCGCCAGATCTTCCAAAGTCTTCAAATCATTCCCGAAAATCTTGACACCTAAATCGGTGCGCACTCCCGTCGCCAGCATATTGATCCGGTTGATGATGGGCTGCGTCCAACCGTTGGATACGCCGGGAATCTGCAGCTTTTGATTCAGCTCGGCGATAATATCTTCGCGCGTCATCCCCTTGCGCCACTGATCCCGCGGTTTCAGCAGGATGATGGTTTCGATCATGGATATCGGTGCGGGATCAGTCGCCGTTTCGGCGCGGCCGATCTTCCCCAGCACGCTCTCCACTTCCGGCGTCGCCGCGATGATCTTATCCTGCACCTGCAGGATACGTTTGGCTTCGGTGATAGAGATATTAGGCAGCGTGGTGGGCATAAAAAGCAGGCTGCCTTCGTCCAGAGCCGGCATGAATTCGCTGCCCACGCCGGTCATCAGGATAATCGTGAGAATCAGCACCGTCAAATTGGCTGCCAGCGTGACGGTTTTATGTTCCAGCGCCCATTGTACGACCGGACGATAGAGTCGAATCAATATTCTGGAAAGGGGATTCTTCTCTTCCGGCTTCAGCCTGCCGCGTAAGAAGAGACTGACCAGCACGGGAACCAGCGTGATCGCCAGGAGCGCGGAAGCCGCCATAGCGGCGGTCTTGGTCAGAGCCAACGGGAAAAAGAGCTTGCCTTCCTGCCCTTGAAGCAGAAATACTGGTAAAAAAGACAGAACGATGATCGCCATCGAGAAGAAGATCGGCCTGCCGACGGTCTTGCAGGCGCGCAGCACGATATCCAGAGCATCCGACCGGTCCGTTCTCTCCCTCTCGGAAAGATGACGGTAAGCATTCTCGATGACGACGATAGCGGAATCCACCAGCACCCCGATGGCGATGGCGATCCCCGCCAGAGACATCAGATTCGATGTCACCTTTAGGTGGTACATAACAATGAAGGCGACCAGCACGGCGATGGGAATCGTCAAGATGACGACCAGCGAGCTGCGGAAATGCAGCAGAAAGAGCAGGATCACCAAGCTGACGATAATCATCTCCTCCGTGAGGGCTCTCCACAGCGTCCCGATGGCGCGTTCGATCAGATCGGATCGGTCGTAGGCGGGGAGGATACGGACGCCGGGCGGCAACCCTTTCTCCACTTCCGAAATCTTCGCTTTGACCCGCTTGATCACATCCCGGGCGTTTTCGCCGTAGCGCATCACGATGATCCCGCCGACGACTTCTCCCGCGCCGTTCTTATCCAGCAAGCCTCGCCGGATGTCCCCGCCCATCTGCACATCGGCGACATCCTTCAGATACACCGGCGTGCCCTGCGGAGACGCCGTCAGCACAATCTGCTCGAGATCCTCCTTCTTCTGAATATACCCCAAGCCCCGAATCAAGTATTCCATCGAGGAGCGTTCGATCAGCCCCCCGCCGACGTCCAAATTGGACTTCTTCACCGCGTCCATAACCATCATCGTAGAAACGCCGTAGCTCTGCATCCGCAGCGGATCCAGATCCACCTGATACTGCTTGACGAATCCGCCGATGGACGCCACTTCCGCCACGCCGGGCACCGCCGCCAGCGCATAGCGGATGTACCAATCCTGCAAGGCGCGCAGTTCCCCCAGATCTAAATCCCCGCCTTCCAACGTGTACCAGTACACATGCCCCACTCCCGTCCCGTCCGGTCCGAGCTTTGTGCGGGCATCCGGCGGCAGCATCCCCGTCGCATAACTCAGCCGTTCCAACACCCGCGTGCGCGCCCAATAGAGATCAACATTATCCTCGAAGATGATGTAAACCATGGAAAGGCCGAACATAGAAGTGCCCCGAACCGCCTTGACCTTCGGCATCCCCTGAAAAGCGCTCTCCAGCGGATAGGTGACCTGATCTTCCACCAGTTGCGGAGCCCGCCCCATCCAGTCGGTCATGACGATGACTTGATTGTCGGAAAGATCGGGAATGGCGTCCACGGGCGTGTGCAGCAATGCGTAAATGCCCCAGATAAGGATCAGCATCGTAACAATCAGGATGATGAACCGGTTCTTTAGGCTGAAGGTGATGATTTTTTCGATCATGATTCCGTTTGCTTTTGGATGTACTGGATTAGGGTCATTTCCGTTTTTTACACGCGAAACAATACCCTCGACACTACTCGATCTTCTGCACGAGATTCATCCCGCAGAGCGGGCAGCGCCCGGGCTGGTCGGAGGTAATTTCCGGATGCATCGGACAGATGTAGGTTGTCTGATCCGCTGCGGAATCCCGCGAATTTGACATCCGCATCGTTTCCTCGCTTTTTGAAGTGCGGCCCGGAGAAGGTGCGGCAGACGACTCCATGTCCATCCCCGGCATGGCGCCAGCGCCGGTGGAACGGATTTGGCTGTCGCTGTCCAGCAGATACCCTCCAACGCGGACAATCTCTTCCCCCGCCTCCAGACCGGAAAGAACCGCAAAGCGCCCGTCTGCTTCCCTTCCCAGCGCGACTTCCCTGGGCTGGTAGCGCCCTTGCCCGGCTTTCACCCAGACCACATCCCGCGTTCCCAGCCGCAAGACGGCGCTTTCAGGGACGGCAAGCGCTTCAAAGGACTGTTGACTCTGCACTTGCACGCGGACGAACAGATCCGGCTTCAACCGATTCTTCGGATCGGCGACGGTTATGCGGAACGGAAGCGTGCGGGTATCGGCGTCCAGGGATGGAGCCATCCAGGTGACTCTCCCCACGAACACCTCCCCGGGATAAGCATCCACCAAAACCCTCATTTCATCCCCGATCCCCACCTGCCGAATATCGCCTTCGTAGAGAGCCCCTTCGATCCAGACTTCGGATGCATCTTGCAGCTCGTAAAGCGTCGTCCCGGGCATCACCCATTCGCCCGGCGACGCTGCTTTTTCCACCACATAACCGGAGACGGGTGAATGCAGGACTACACTATCGCTGGGAACGCCGCGCTTCTCCATATCGGCGATCTGCCTCGGATCCATCCCAAGCGACAGCAGTTTGTTGCGAGCCGCACTCATCAGGTCTTCCCTGAACGCGCTTTCAGTAGAAGCAGCCGCCAGAAAATATTCCCGCTGCGCCGCGCCGATCTCCGGGCTGTAGAAGATGCAAAGCGGCTCGCCTTTTTTCACGGTCGCGCCGGTGAAGTCCACATACGTCCTTTCTATCCTTCCCATGGCTCGCACGGTCACTCGCGCACGTTTCCCTTCGACGGGGACTACGCGCCCGGGACGTTCCATCACAGGACGAAAAGTCGCCCTTTCGACCTTTTCCGTCGCAATCGCCGCCAGCACTTCCTGCGCTGGCGACAAGTTCACCGTTCCCGCGAGACTGTCGTCCATTCGATCCGACGCCGCCATCGTCGGCTTCTTGACCAGCTTCATGCCGCAGATGGGGCAATCCCCGGGATGATCCTGCACCACCTGCGGATGCATCGGACAAGTGTACAGCTCTTTGTCATGCGTTGCGATTCCGGCACTATCTCCGTAATCCTTCGCCCAGTGATAGAGGTTGAATCCGATGCTGACTGCGGCAATGATGACCATCAGCGCCAAGAGTGCGGATTTTCGTTCAGACATTTTCGACACCTTTCTCTCATCTGTTCCATCCGGTCCATCGTTCCAGATCGGCTTCCGATTTGTATAGATCCACCAACGCCATCGTCAGATCCATCTCCTGCATGACCACCTCCAGCAGCGCGTCGTTCACCGTCATAAAAGGAATCCGGCTGGATTGATAATCCACCAGCGCCGCCTTCCAGATCTCAACGGCTCTCGGCAGCAGATCCGCACGGATCAGCTCATAAGTCCGGTAAGCCGCCTGTAACTCCTCGTAAACCGTGCGCACTTCTTCCTGCAGCCGCAAGCCCTCCGATCTGTATCTCGCTTCCGCGCCGCGCAGCATCGCCTGATTTTCGGCGAGAGCGGCTTTCTGATTGCCTCGGTAAAAGAGAGGCAGGGGAATGCGGACTTCCAACGAAAGCAAATCCGAGAGCGAAGATGAACTCCCCATCGCATCGGCGCCGGCTTCCAGCGAACCGCGGATGCCATAGGTGAAGGCGACCGCCGGATCAGGGTAGTAGTCCAGTTTCGCTCGCCGCACCAGCGCCTGCCGGGCTTGCACTTCAGCTCGTTCGGCAAGCCGCATCGGAGTCTCCTCCAGCGATGCTTCCGGAAAATTCACGGGCAACGGCGCGGGAACGATCGCTTCTAATGGCGCGGGATCCACCCAACCCGCCAAGCTGGAACGCCCCACCGCAGCCGCAAGCCGCGCTCGGGAAGACGCAATACGCGCGTCGTTCTCGATCAGGCGGTGGTCCCAGCGGTCGGATTCCCACTGCGCCTTCAGCAGGTCGGTCTGGCTGCCCATCCCCGACGAATGCATCACGCGTGCGGCTGAAACCAGCTCGTCGTTCAGACGCTTCCCGCGCAGGAGCGCCTCCCGCACTGCGAGGTCGCCCGCCAGATCATAGTAAGCTTTCTTGACGCTGGCGACGGTCTCCAGCTTCATATCTGCGAGCCGGAAAGCCGCGGAAGTGGTGCTTGCCTCTTGCGCCTCTTTCGCGCTTCTCAACTTGCCCGGGAAAGGAATTTGCTGCATAAAGCCGACCTGAACGGCGGTCATCGGCTCTTCGCGGAAACTCAGCGAGGTCGGCAGACTCATGACCCCCAGCATCAGCTCGGGATTCATCCAAGCGGACGCCATCCTCACGCGGCTGCTCTCCGCCTGCACCATCGCCTGCATCGCAGTCAGTGACGGATGATTTGATACGGCTTCCGCCACGTAAGTGGCGAGCAGGGAATCGGCGGCATCCGCACCCCGCGCTTCCAGCGTCAGAACCGAAATCGCCCCGATTGCGAACCACGTTACTGCATGTTTGTGGAATATCATAGCGGATCTTCGAATTGTCTCGCTTCAAATGGAAGCAATCCCGATGCCAGAAATGTTCTTTTTCTAATGCTCTATTTATTAAAGACGTTACAAATTCGGATGTCAGCGGTGAACCTGTAGAATGAAAAGTTTTTTACAAACGAATTGAAAATCTTTTTCGTCCTCCAATACGTTCTGAATATTACTCGTGCTCGTTTTCCTTCCTTTCCCACTCCCCCCAAAATCCCCTTGCTTTTACGGGAGTTTTATCTTATATAATAATCCTGTGCGAGGTTCTTTCCGATCCCATCCATCCGACGGCTGCATATGTCCATCGAAATTCAGGTGATCCGCAAGGCTCGCGATCTGAATGAGATCTTTCGCCTGACCGCCCGCATCTACCAAAGCGATCCCAACTGGGTGCCGCCGCTGCGTTCCGATTTCAAAAAGCTGCTGGATCCCAAACGCAATCCCTTCTTCGAACACGCCCAGATGACCCGGCTGATCGCCCGCCGCAACGGTCAGACCGTCGGCGCAATCTGCGCCATTGATAACCGCGCGCACGTGGAGTACTGGCGGGAACCGGTGGGCTTCTTCGGCTTCTTCGAATGCGTCAACGATGTGGAAGTGGCGAAGCGGCTGCTGGACGAAGCCGCGAAATGGCTCCAACCGCGCGGCTTGAACATCCTGCGCGGTCCGATGAACCCCTCCACCAACGACACCATCGGCACACTGGTGGATGGATTCGACTCTCCGCCTATGGTGATGATGACCTACAACCCCCCCTATTATCCGCAACTGCTGGAAGCGTCGGGTCTGCGCAAGGTGAAGGACGTGTACGCCTACAAATTGCGCCGGGAGGATATCACGGAGCGCATGCTGCGGCACGGCGAAGCCATCCGCCAGAGGCTAAAGGTCAGGATTCGGCCCATCGAAGTTAAGAACCTGCCGTCCGAAATCGAAAAAATCCGCGCGATTTACAATTCCGCCTGGTCCCGCAATTGGGGCTTCATCCCGATGACGCCGGCGGAATTCGACCATACCGCCAAAGACTTGAAGAAGATCCTCGACCCCCGGCTGGCGTTCATTGCCGAAGATGACGGCAAACCGGTGGGATTTTCGCTGGCGCTGCCGGACATCAACATCGCCCTGAAACACGCTCAAGGGCGGCTTTTCCCCTTCGGCATCTTTAAGATCCTTTATTACGCCCGTAAAATTCACCAGGCGCGGGTTATCACGATGGGGGTGCTGGAAGAATACCGCAACAAAGGCATAGACACCCTCTTCTACATCGAAACCTTCAAACGCGGCGTCGCTGCCGGTTACGACTGGGCGGAAACGTCCTGGATTCTGGAAGACAACATCGCTATGAATCGCGCAATGAAGATGATCGGCGGCGTCATCTACAAGACCTATCGCATCTACGAAAAAGAAATATGAAGGGTCTCGTCGCACTGACCGGAGCCAACGGCTTCATCGGCAGCCATGTGGCGGAAGTCCTGCTGGATGC
>CAZUTK010000007.1:0-65322 GCA_964623265.1 uncultured bacterium
GCCCCGTCGGGTTCAGCGTGGGATGGTAGGGACCGGAGGGGTCTCCCCACCAGTTGTTGATGGCATTCAAGCTCGGGTATGGAGAATTCTGGGATATTGCCGCTGCCGGCGGCGAATTCCCAGTAATATTGTTATTGGAGATTGTTACAGGCATATTCATGAATGCGAAAATCGCCGAAGATAGATTTGCAACGGAACTATTCCCTGTCATCAGATTATACGATATTTGCGTTTCAACACCGGTTCCAATATAGATAACTCCACAATAAGTTACAATATTATCAATGAATTGATTACCTTGTACGGTGTATATTCCGTCCCAGAGATTGATACCTGCTCCCCAAACCGAAGTATTTTCAATGAACAGATTATTTGCAACGACTCCAATCACGCCACTGGAAAGAGTCAACGCGCCGAAACTTTGCGTATTGATATTTCGGATAAACTGATTGTTCTCAACGGTCACTATGGTTAAATTAGGCAATGCTCCAATAACAAGTCCGGAACCAATGATGAATTGTGAACTATGGTCAGCAATGATATTATCGCAAATCCAGTAGTTTCCTCCTGAGAATAAACCGCAACCCACCGCCGGTGCAAAGTTGTTGAAGAAATGATTATTTAACACGCTGGCATTGTCACAATTAAATAATATGATTCCACCTGCATAATTGCTGGATGAATCATGGTGGATTTGATTATGCGCAATGACAAGAGCGCTGCTGTCACTGCTGATACCCCCACCGCCTGCAACAGCAAAATTGTTATATATATAATTGTCATGTATAATAGTTTCGGATTCCGCACCAATATAAATTCCGCCTCCCCAATCAGCACGATTCGAATGGATGATATTGGTTTTTAAGATCGGGCTTGAATGTCGAATGAAACAGCCTCCACCGTAGGTTTCTGTCGAACCCTGCCACCAGGTGTTTAAAGTCCCTTGACCGCCGGTGATCGTCAATCCGGCGATGAGGGTGGTCGTATCCTGTCCATCACTAACATAGATCACGCTGGCGGAATCGGGGTTGGCGTAATGGCTGCCGTCTACGATTGTGTTCGTAATATGTGCCGTATCTGCATCCAGAAGATACCAGCTTGATAAAGTCAAATTTAATGGTGGGAAAACGATGTTTTCAAAGTACGTGCCGTCCGCTACGATAACAGTGTCGAATTCTGATACATTGTTGACAGCTTCCTGGATGGTGGAGTATTCTTCAGGTACATGGTGAATTGCTCCCCATGATGAATGCGAAAATAAAAGAAGGATCAGCAGAAGAATGAACATCATTTTCTCCAATAAACAAGAAATATGCAGAGCAACGGCAATCACCGTTGCTCTGCACTTAGTTTACGTTCACGGATTATCTGAACCATAATCACCCGTACCGACCGAACATGTCGCCCATCCTGGTATTGGTTCTGTTCCGGTGTAAGTCGAAACGGTATAGGTGTGTCCATCTTGAATTATGCCCGTAAGACTTCCTCCTGTGCTTTCATAGGTTACTTTGCTGAACATGGTTTGCGTATCCTCACTTATGGCAAGATATCCGGGATGATCCAAAGTATGCATTGTAATACGCCAATGCCAGCTCGTGCCCGGCGGTGAATTGGCAGTAAAGTAAGCGGTACTGGATTGTGTGAAAGTGTATACCGTACAAGATTGCCGTTCATATGCTATAAGGGTACCGACAGCCATCAGTAGGATCAGTCCACACGCCAGAATCACAATGAGATTTTGTCTTTGTTTCCCCATTTCAACCTCCTTGAAAAGTTTCTTCGTTTTTTACAGAAATATCCCGTTGCACGCGTCCGAATAGGATCGGCAATCCCCTCCTTCCGACTTTAGGACGCACTTATAGTAAAAAAAATGAAAAAGTCAAGGCTTTTCGCAAAATTTTTAATTTTTTTTACACGTCACCGGAGTATGTCGTGCTGTTCTGCGGGATGTATATCTGAACCGCAGATGACGCAGATTTCGCGGATTTTACGGATTATTTGCCGTGCCGTCGAGTGCGTAAGTAAATGACCGCTTCGTGGAAGAATCAAAAGCACGGGGAACCACTTCATGGCAAGACATTGCGGTCTGGATGGCAAGATGGAAGCGTTATCCTGACAAAGTTAGGATAGTCTAAAATCATCGAGGCCGCCCTTGCATAGGCGGCCTCCCATCGGAATATTTCAATAGTTGAATAGTTTATGCTTTCGCAACTTTCGTTTATCCCACCATCACGCAATTCCTTCCCTGGCGTTTCGCCAGATACAACGCCTCGTCCGCCAGCGCCAGCAGATCGGCTTCCGAACGGATGCGGGGATCCGGATAGGCGGAAACCCCGATGGAGAGGCTGATCTTCAAATCCTCGATCACTTCCGATCCGCCGACGCGAAAGACCGGCATTACTTCCGCCGCCCGGCGCAACCGGTCCGCCACCGTTTCCGCGCCTCGTCGATCGGTTTCCGGCAGAAGAATCAGAAATTCCTCGCCGCCGTAGCGGAAGGGGATATCCACTTCCCGCGTGGTGTTGCGGATCAGCGCAGCCAATTCCCGCAACACGGCGTCGCCCTGCAAATGCCCATGCGTATCGTTGACCAGCTTGAAATGGTCTATGTCCGAGATCAGACAGGAGAGCTTGCTGCGATATCGCTTCGCCCGGATGAATTCGCGGCGCAGAACTTCCTGCAGGTAGCGGCGGTTGTAAATCTGGGTGAGCTGGTCGGTGATGGATAACAGACGCAGCTCTTCATTCTTCTGTTCAAGCAGCTCGTGGTATTTCTTCAATCGGCTATATTTCAGCGCTTTCGCCACTCGCAGCTTGAAGTCCCGGGCGTCGAAGGGCTTGAAAATGCAATCTTCGGCGCCGCGTTCCAGGGCTTTCACACCGAAAAGATCGCCGAATCCGGTGAAGGTGATGACGGGGATGTCCACGTACTCTTTCGCCAGATGATCCAGCAATTCCAGACCGTCCATGACCGGCATAGATATATCGGTGATAACCAGATCAAACGGCTGCGATTGGATCTTGCGGATGGCTTCCTGTCCGTTTTCCGCCAGCACCAGATGATAATCTTCCTGCGTATTCAAGATGGATGTGATGATCTCCCGGCTTTCCCAGGAGTCGTCCACGATCAGGATGGAAAAACTCATCCTTGAACCTCTCAAACTGACCCTTGCGTCCGGATCGAAACATTACGAGCGTGTAATACTTGCATTTTGTGCTTCACCGTTTTTCACACGCCGACTTCACGAATATAGGTTGATGCTTTCAGAATGTCAAGGAATTTCCGGCAATTTTAGAGCCTCTGGCGGAGCCGAAGGGAAAAGGGAATTTCGGGCTATATTGCGAAAAGTGCTTGAAAAATTCCGTTGGATTTCTTATACTATGCGCATGATTAAATTTTTCATCTTCATAGGCGTGCTCTGTTTCATCTCGAGCGCTTTTGCGTCGGAAAGCATCATCCCGGCAGGCGTGCGCGTGCAGAGTCTGGGAGGCGCCGGCGTGGCTTTGTCTTCGGATGTGTCCACCTTGTACTGGAATCCCGCAGGGCTTTACGATCTGGATCGCTTGGCTCTGGATCTGACCTTTCAGTTTGAAGATCTGGACTGGCCGTCGAATTGGGGCGTCTCCTATGGAAATTATTCCGCTTCCGCTCGACGCGGAGCCGGCCTTGGCGTCTATCGTCTGCTCGTTCGTTCCGACTCTGTCGGCGGCGATGCCGTCGCCGTGCTTCTGACCACGGTCTATCGCACGCCCTTGGGATTGCCGTTGGGAGTGTCTTTCAAGTATATTAACGAAAACTGGGGGGGTGAAGGCAGGGAGCATTATTTCACGCTGGACGCCGGAACCCTTGTAACGATCGGCACACTGCAATGGGGCGCGTCGTTCCAGAGCTTGACGCAGCCGGACAGCCGCATTCTCCCCTATCAAGTGCTATGCGGTTTTTCTTGGGATCTCTGGGGGCGCTTGACCCTGGTGGGACAAGCAGCCGTACATAGCTGGGATGACGTTGAGAACTGGAGGCAGGCTGTCCTTGGAGGCGGTGCGGAGTTCTTCTTCAACGAAGCAATCTCGATTCGGATGGGCAGAACCGAAACGCCAGATGAGAAGTTCTGGACGGGTGGGATCGGGTGGTCTTCTAAAGGAAATCCGGCGCACCTGTATCTCGGCTGCCATTGGTTTGATAAAGAAGAAGCGAAAAATCGCTATTTCATCGGTTATGGCATTTACTACTGAACGTTATGCCTGAACTGCCGGAAGTCGAAACCATCGTGCGGGGCTTGCGCGCTCAGATTTTAGATATACCGATCGCGAACGCGAGATTATTGCGCCGGGATGTATTGAAAAATTCCGGTGTAAAGCCGGCGCAGTTTGCAAATTTCTTTCAGAGCAAGAGTTTCCGATCCGTTGAACGACTCGGGAAATTCATATTGTTCGAATTAAATACCGGCGATAAGCTGCTGGCGCATCTGGGGATGACCGGCAAATTCATCATCGGTAGACGAAATGCGCCTCTGCCGGATCATCTTTGCAGCCAGATATTCTTCGCCGATCCAATCAGGCTGGATCATGTGGATGTCCGCCGTTTCGGCAGGCTGGAACTCTATACGCGGGATGCGGAGATTCCCGTCCTGAATCGGATCGGTCCGGATCCTCTCGCCCCCAGTTTCGGATGGAGGACGATGCAAACGCTGATCTTCACCCGGAATAGGAGCGGCAGGAGGCGGCGCGCCGTTCATACGTTGTTGCTGGATCAATCCTTGATATCCGGAGTCGGTAATATTTACGCTGCGGAAGCTCTCTTCCGCGCCGGCATCCGACCGCAGCGGCGGGCCGATCGAATTACGTCGAAGGAATTGGAACGGCTGACAGAAGCCTTACGACAGGTCTTATTGGACGCCTTGGAAGCAGGCGGGACGACGGTGAATGACTATCGCCGAGTGGACGATAAACCCGGTGAGTTCCGATCGCTGCTGCAGGTTTACGCCAGAGAAGGCGAGCCGTGCAAGCGCTGTCGAACCGGCATCCGACGCGTCCGGATTCAGAATCGAAGCGCTTTTTTCTGCCCGTCCTGTCAGAAATGATGATGGCGCCGCATGGAGATGCATCCCGATTCCAATACCGATTCTACTGCAATGTCCGCACATCGGTTTCTACGCGGCAATTCCGCGCGATATTTCGGCGCGTATCTCCTGGCGTTTCTATGTCTATTCCTCGTATTTTACGACGCCCGCATCGGCGTCATCATCGAGCAAATGGGAGCCATCCGCTGGAGATGGATGCTGGCGGCGGTAATACTTGAAATCTGCGTGTATATCCTGGAAGGTTTGCAGTGGCAGCTTCTCTTGAAACCGCAGGGTCGGATCACTTGGTATAAAGCGATGCAAGCGATTTACGTCGGTCTGTTCGCCAATGAAATTCTGCCGCTGCGCGCCGGCGAAGTTGCTCGAGCGTATCTCGTTTCCCGCTGGCTGAAGTCTTCGTTCGTCGCGATACTTCCATCCATTATGCTGCAGAGATTTATGGATGGGATTTGGTTGATCATCGCTCTCGGAATCACCGCCATTCTGGTGGATCTGCCGAAGAATCTGGTCCAAGCAGCGGATATTTTCGGCGTCGCTCTTCTGGGCGCTACGATTCTGTTGGTTTTCCTGATCTTTCGCAGGGAGAAGAAATTGGAGAGAGGATCGGTGGAGACTCGCTACCACTGGAAGCTATTGCAATACTTCGCCTCGGTCATCCAGCGGATCGCCGCCGGAATTCGAACAATCGGCACATCCGGATCCTTCTATGCGGCATTCGGCGTTGCTTTCTTCGTGCTTTTTTTTCAAGTCCTTTCCTTCTGGTTGATGATGCTGGCATACGGGATCACGGTTTCCGTTTGGGTCGGCGCCGCGGTGCTGTTCATCGTTCTTTTGGGCACGGCGATCCCCAACGCGCCGGCAAATCTCGGCACGTTCCAATTCTTTGCGGTTCTGGGCTTGTCGTTGTTCGAAGTGGATAAGACCACGGCAACAGGATTTTCCGTCATCTCGTTCTCGTTGATCACCGCATTATTTTTAATCTTAGGTTTTTTCGCTGTCAGCATGAGCGGTATTCATTTCAAGCAGATCAAAGATGACATTGCGACTTTATGGAATGCCCAGCGAAAGAATAGAGCAGCAACCTGAATCATAATTGATAGAGGACGATGATTCCAGACTCGCAAAAGATCGAAAATGCCGTCTTATGCGGCGAGACGGAAACTGCCGCATCTCTCGCTCATGAATTGCTCGCAGCCGGAATGCCGCGACTTGACGCGCTCCAGCCATTCATCGCCGCCATCCGGCGCGCCGGCGACCTCTTCGAACAAGGTGATTTTTTCCTCCCCCAGCTTCTCTTGGCATCCAACGCTATGAAAGCGGCTCTGGATGTTATCTACCCCCGCGATTCGCAGGAAACGAATGGCATTTATCAAGGTACGGTGCTGGCTGGGACGGTTCAGGGCGATATCCACGAAATCGGCAAGAATCTGGTCTGCGCTCTGCTGACCGCTCACGGCTTCAGAGTCATTGATCTGGGCGGCGATGTGGCTCCGAACCGCTTTCTCGAACAAATCCGAGTAATAAAACCGGATCTGCTGGCGCTGTCCGCTCTGTTGACGACTACGATGATCCAGCAGAAGCGGATGATCGAATTGCTGGAAGAAGCCGATCTGCGAAACCGGGTGAAAGTGATGGTCGGCGGCGCGCCCGTCACCTCGCAATGGGCGCAAAGCATCGGCGCCGACGGTTACGCCCCTGACGCGGCGCGCGCCGTAGATCTGGCATTCGGTTTGTTGGGAAAAAGCCGTGCGTGAGCCGATCGTTCGGCGAATTGCGCAAGGAAAACCCCTGCTGTTCGACGGAGCACTGGGTACGAGATTGATCGCGCGAGGCTTGTCCGCCGGAACACCGCCGGAAGACTGGGTTTTGCGTCATCCGGAACAGCTGCTGAACGTGCATCGCAGCTATGTCGAGGCGGGATCAGAGGCCATCGCCGCCTGCACGTTCGGCGCTAACCGCCTGCGTCTTCGCAAAACAGGACTGGAAGATCGGATCGAAACGGTCAATTGTGAAGCGGTGCGTCTGGCTCGGGAAGCGGCGGGAGAGAACGTGTACGTTGCGGCGGATATCGGACCCACCGGCGAATTCTTTGAACCGATCGGGGCTTTGACGGAAACTGAAGCCGAAGCCATTTTCGAAGAACAGGCGAGGTTTCTCGCGCATACGGACGTGGATTTCCTTTTCTTGGAGACTTTTTATGATCTGCGGGAAGCGCGCATCGCGTTGAAGGCTTGCCGGGAAGCCGCGCCTCAGATCCCGATTGCGGCCAGCCTGACATTCAGCCGTAAGCCGCGCGGTTTTTTTACAGTGATGGGGGACCCCGCCGTCGCCTCCCTGCGCGCCCTGATGGAAGATGGGGCGTTCCTGATTGGTTCGAATTGCACTCAGGAAGCAAAGGGAATGCTGGAATTGGCGCGGGTGCTGATTCTCGGTGAGCTTCAGGCTCCTCTCGTTTTCCAGCCCAACGCCGGTGAACCGCAGGTGACAACGAGCGGGATCATTTATCCGCAGGACGCCGAAACATTCAGCGCATTGGTTGCGGAAATGCTCGCGCTGGGTGTCCGCGCCGTCGGGGGATGCTGCGGAACGGATGAAAGCCATATTCGCGCTATTAAGAAACAGATTGAAAATCAGTTTTAGCGAAGTTCTTATGATGGACTTCGATCCGCCTTGCGCTTAAAGCAGCGGAATGGACAAGCAGCGGCGGATCCGACAATCACGGATCAACGAGAGCGATAAAAAATGAATCAACTATCTCCTCTCTGCATCGTCACGGAAGAGTTCATCGAAGATGTCATCTCGGAAGCGTTCGACATCCTGATGAAGGTCGGCGTCTACGTCGAGAATCCGGAAGCCTACTCTCTCCTCTGCGAGCATGGAGCGAAACCGCAGAACGAATCGAAAAGCGGCAATCGCATCGGGAAGCTGCTCTTTTCTCAAGCGATGATTGAGAAGGCGTTGGAAACTGCCCCGCTGTCCATTCGGCTTGCGGATGTAACAGGCGATGAATCACTCGCATTGCAGGATGACCAGGTGCACTATGATCCGGGTTCTGCGGCGTTATTCCTGCATGATCCCGCCGCCGGGCGCATCTGCAAACCGACAACAAAGGACTTGCTTAGATACATACGGCTCGTAGATCTCCTCCCTCATTATCACCTGCAATCCAGCGCCTTGATCAGCGCCGATGTGCCCGAATCCTGCGCGGATTCCTATCGGCTCTATCTGGCTTTGCGACACGGAAGGAAACCGGTTGTAACCGGGACGTTCCACAAGAGCAGTTTCGGGCTGATGCACGAGATGCTGGCGTTGGTGCGTTCCGGTGAACAGGCTTTGCGGGAACTGCCGCTGGCGATCTTCGATGCCTGCCCCTCGCCGCCGTTGATGTGGTCGGATTTGACGTCGCAGTCCGTCCTGGATGCCGCGCGAGCGGGGATCCCATCGGAGTTCGTTTCCATGCCGCTCACCGGTTCCACGGCGCCGGTAACGCTTGCCGGAGCGGTTGTGCAACACGCCGCCGAAACGCTCTCCGGCGTGGTGCTGGCTCAGTGCGCGATGGCGGGCGCTCCCGTCATCTGGGGCGGATCTCCTTCCGCGATGGATTTGCGTTTCGGCACGACGCCGATGGGCGCTATTGAGACTATGATGCTGAACCTGGCGGATGTTGCCGTGGGGAAGTATCTGGATTTGCCCACACACGCCTATATGGGATTATCCGATGCCAAGCAAGTGGATTATCAAACTGGGATGGAGTCCGCGCTGGGGATCCTCTTAGCCGGATTGGCGGGGATCAACGTCGTTTCCGGCGCTGGGATGCTGGACTTTGAAAACTGCCAGAGTCTGGAGAAACTGTATCTGGATCATGAAATCTGCGCAATGACGTATAGATTCCTCGCGGGGATCGTTCGTCGGGATGACGTTATGGCTCTGGATCTGCTGGCGTCGCTGCCGCACGGCGGACATCTTTTAACTCACCCCCACACCTTGCGCTGGTTTAAGGAAGAGATCGCGATGCCAGGCAGAGCTATTGACCGACGCGCGAGGAATTCCGAAGTTCTCTCGGAACTGCCGTCCGCGGCGGAACAGGCGCATGCCGAGGTTGAACGTTTGTTGAGCGGCGAGGCGCACCCTTACCTGGATGAAAAGGTGCTCGCTCAGTTGGATCAAATGATGACGGCGGAATTGAAACGATTCGGTGCGAAGGGGTTGCCGGAATAAACCGATTCAGGCGGGGCAGAGTTCAAGTGGAAGATCCCTTTTTTCCAGATACTGGCGTGGATTCCGGTCGAATTCGGCGATATCGGAGCGGATGGAATTCAGATCCGGGAGCTGTGCATTCCCCTGCGCATAGCAATAGAGGCATCCGAATCCGCCGCTGTAACAAC
The DNA here is from genome assembly GCA_964623265.1 of uncultured bacterium. Taxonomy (GTDB): domain Bacteria; phylum Electryoneota; class B3-LCP; order B3-LCP; family B3-LCP; genus CAZUTK01. The sequence goes on from CAZUTK010000007.1 coordinate 9,466, forward strand.
TCACCGATCCAGTCGAATAACCGATATCCCGGCTGTAGGTGCAGCAGCAGGTCGGCCGTTGTCTGCCGATGCGGTTGTGCGGGATTTCGGTGGCGGGTTTCGAAGCATACCCTTTGATGCGGTTCAACCAGCGAGCATCAATGCAGCCCCAGTTATCGGTAAGCTCGGGGATGTGAGGTTCACAACAAATGCTGAAATCGCCGCCTCGGGAGCGAATGAATTCAGCCATTGAAGCGCAGAGGTCTGCAGCTTCCGAATCCGGGATGTGCAGCCAGGTAAGGTTCAATTTTCGAAAGCGGCCGGCAACTTTTGGATAGCGGACGGCGTCGCCGCGACTGGTGGTGATCCGTCGGATGCCGAGTCCCAGAAATTCCGAGCTGATCCGGCGGAAAATTACTTCGTCCGCGTTGCTGCAGATTCTCCCCGCCGGCGTGCGGATCCTGATGAAAGGATCATAGCGGAAAAGAACGGCTTCGGGCGGAATCCAGCCTTCGGCGATCAAGCGCTTCAACTGCGCATGAACCGCTTTCCAGTGAGGAATGCCGGGTTCGATGAAGCTGCCGCCCAGCGAAGTTGCGGTGATCTGCAGCGCGATTTGCACGTGATGCTTGACCCGCAGCTTCTGCAGCGCATCTCGAAGCTTCCCATGAGTGAGTAGATTCGCGGGATCTTTCGTCCAGAGCACCACGCTGTGCAGCGCAGACGGGTCCACCCGGCCGAACGGTCCATGCGGACCCCATCGGCAGGGAGCTTTCCCCAAGAGAATATCCGCCAACAGATCCGGCACGCGGTGAACCATGTCCTTTGTGCGGGAAGCGGAGAGGATCAACGGCGTTTGCAGATCGTGGATCATAGCCTTAAAGTAAAAAGAGCTTCGTGCAAAAGCAAGATGATTCCCGGAGAATCAATCAAGGTGCCGAGGGGAAAGAGGGGAAAGTTGATTGTCCAAAAATCCGTTGATTTTCTCGCGAAGGTTTCGTAATATCTGACTGTAAGGATGACGGCGGCGCACCTTCAGAGTTTGATGCTTGCACTGATTCTGTCCGGTTTGGTCGGCTTTCTCTCTTTCAAACTCGGATTCCTGACAAGTTCCGGTGCGGTCGCGGCTCTTTTTCTGGGAACTGTGATCCTCGGGTTCGGCGGTTGGGATGCGGTCTTCCCAATGATGGCGTTTTTCGTGAGCTCTTCGTTGTTGTCGAAAGCTTGTGCTCGTTCCCATCCGCACCGGGAAGCCGTGAAGTCGTCCCGCCGTGATGCGGCTCAAGTTCTGGCGAACGGAGGCGCCGCGGCGCTGTTAGTGACGGCTCAGGCAATGAGTGGATTCAATTTTTACCCGGCGTTTTTGGGCGCCGTTGCCGCCGCCAACGCAGACACCTGGAGCACCGAATTGGGGATGCAATTCGGGCGCAAACCTCGTCTTCTTTTCGGCAAGTGTCCGGTGCCCCCGGGAACTTCGGGCGGAGTCACGGCGGCGGGGTTCATCGCCGCGCTGCTGGGAGCGATTTTGATTGCCTGGACGGGATATTGGAGCGCACCGACCATTACGAAGGTCGGCGTATGGGCAGTCGTCATCGCTGGTTTCGCAGGCAGCATCAGCGACAGCCTTTTAGGCGCTTTCTGGCAGAGGCGCAATCGCTGCGCAGTCTGCGGGACAACGACGGAAGACGACATACATTGCGACCGGAAAAGCGCCTACGCCGGCGGCATCCGCTGGCTGAACAACGATGCCGTAAATCTCTTTTGCACGGTGTGCGGCGCTGTCATAGCAGGCATCCTAACTTATGGATTCTAAACGATTTAAATACACAATGTCTCACGGTAAAATGATAAACCGAAAACGCATCCCGCACCTTCGCTTGACCCTTCTTGTCTGCGGTTTCCTCTGGATCATGCTGGAGATTGCGGCGGTCGAGGCGGCGGAAGAGGCTTTCCGCATTCAACATCACGATTTGTCCCTCGAAGTGAACCCTTTGGAGCATCATCTTTCAGCGGTGGATCGAATCACATTCACGGCCGAGTCCAAACTCGGTAAAGAGGACTCCATCTTATTATTGTTGCGTAGAGGGCTGGATGTCCGCAGCGTTCTAATTGAAGGAAAGCGCGTTGAATTCAGCCTAGAGACGAATGTGGATCCCCATAATTTCTCCGCCGCTCCGGATTCCGAGGATGTCGCTTATTATCAGCGCGCACAGGGGGTGCGAATCCCCATCGGAAAGACCATCGCGAAGAAAAGCCGTTTCCAGTTGGAGATCGCTTATCAGGGATTTGTGGGGGACAGCCTGGCTTCCGCCGATTTCAGCCGGGAATACGTTGCGGATCAAATCACCGCCTATGTGGGTGCGGAAGGTATCTATCTTAGCCCGGAAGGCATCTATTATCCTGCGATGCCGGGACAGCTTTTCACATATGCCTTGAAGGCGACGATTCCGGATTCCTTCTTCTCGATGTCGGAAGGAACCAGAATCCAGAATATGGTGCTATCCGGCAAACGAACCGAAGTTTGGGTGGAAAAACATCCGCTGGATGCATTTCACTTGATCGCGGGTCCGTATCAAATCCATGAGATGGAACAGGACGGGGTTACAATTCAGACCTATTTCTATGCCCAATCCGAAGATCTGGTGGAATCTTACCTGCAAGCTTGCGCGCGTTATGTGGCGTTGTACGACAGTTTGTTAGGTACTTATCCCTTCGAGAAATTCGCGGTAGTGGAGAACTTTTTCCCCACGGGGTACGGAATGCCTTCCTTCACGCTGCTGGGTTCGGAAGTCATCCGGCTGCCGTTCATCATCGGCACATCCCTCGGACACGAAGTCTGCCATAACTGGTGGGGAAATTCGGTTTACGTGGACTATGCCTCCGGCAATTGGTGCGAAGGCTTGACGACCTACTGCGCGGACTACCTCTACAAGACGCAGAAATCGGATCAGGAAGCCCGGCAATACCGTCTCGACCTAAATCGTGACTACACCGCCTACACCGACGACCACAACGACTTCCCCTTGAAGGATTTTCGCGAACGCCATAACCCGGCGCAGAGAGCGGTGGGATACGGCAAAAGCGCTATGATCTTCCATATGTTAGAGAGACAAGTCGGCGCAGACGCGTTCTGGCGCGCCTTGCGGGCGTTCTATCGGGACAATGTCTTTCAATTCGGAAGTTGGCGGAAGCTGCAGAAAGCCTTTGAAGTGGAAGCGGATACCAATCTAAGCTGGTTTTTCGATCAGTGGGTGAACCGCACCGGCGCCCCTTACCTCGCGATCCAGTCCCCGGCTCTGGGACGTTCCACCCATCCTTCCGTCGGACATCTCGCTACTTTCACAATCACCCAACAGCAGCCCGGTGAACCCTATATTCTGGACGTTCCGATCATCGCATCCGACGGGATCCAAGACACCATTCTGATCCGGCGGATCGAGGAGCGCGATGCGTTGGTGAAAATCGAGTTGCCGTTTCAGCCGAAGACCGTATCCGTGGATCCGAATTTCGAGCTCTTTCGCCGCCTGCACCGCGCGGAAATCCCGCCGACGCTGGCGGAAGTATTCGGTTCGCGGACTTTGATTCTGGTCTTACCGTCCAACGCCGCGCCGGATCTGATCGAGGCGTACCGACAGACGGCGCAGCAGATCAACCGAGAAGGACGATACCGCATCATCCAAGATCAGGAGTTAACCCCCGACGACCTCCGGACGAACTCCCTGTTTTTCTTCGGGACGCCGCGCGAGAATCTTGCGATTCCGGCGGAATGGCTCGAGCATATAAGTTGGGAAGTATCGGATGATCGCTTCCTCCTGCAGGGCGCGAGTTATCCTGGACTGGGGTATTCCCTAGTGATTGTGGAGAGAAATCCCGCGGACGGAAAACATTCCGTCGGCTTTTTTGCCGCGCGACGCGTCCAGGATGCGCAGGAAGTAGGACGGAAGCTGATTCACTACGGAAAATATAGTTATCTGGTCTTTCAAGACGGCAAGAATCAGGTGAAGGGCGTCTGGGACGTAGTGGAAAGCCCTATGACCATTTCATTCCAAGGAGAATAGCAATGCCGTTTTGTCCGCAATGCCGTTATGAATACCTCCCTGAGGTAGCTCAATGCCCTGATTGCGGTTCGGATCTGGTCGCTGAACTGCCGGATCTGCCGGAGTTGCCGCTGGATGTGAAGTGGGTGCCGCTGAAAGCGTTGCCTGGGATGATCTACGCCAAAATGGTGGCGGAAGTTTTGGATCAACGCGGCATCCCCAATTACATCCAATCCCTGTTCGGTTCCGGAGGATTGGGCGTCATCACCGGGGCGGATTTCGCCGGAGCTTCCGCAAAGATTTATGTCCCTCAAACCCGTCTGCAGGAAGCGACCGCCGTGCAGGATGATATGATGAAGGACGCTTAAACACAATAAATCATCCAGAGGCAGGTATGGATACAGAAATCAGAGATGTATTCGCCCGCGAGGTGTTGGATTCGCGGGGCAATCCGACCATTGAAGTCGAAGTCGTGCTGAGCGGGGGCGCTATGGGGCGCGCCATTGTGCCGTCTGGGGCTTCCACCGGTGAGCACGAAGCGATCGAACTGCGGGACGGTGATGAAACGCGGTATAACGGTAAAGGGGTGCGTCAGGCGATCGAGAACGTCAACCTCACTATCGCGCCTTCTCTGACCGGTATGGAAGCCGTCTATCAAGCCGATATTGACGCTCATCTGATCCAGCTGGACGGCACGCCGAATAAATCCAAGCTGGGCGCCAACGCCATCCTCGGCGTATCGCTGGCGGTCTGCAAAGCCGCCGCCAATGCGGTGGATCTTCCACTCTATCAGTACATCGGCGGGGTCGGTGCGCGGATACTGCCGATCCCCATGATGAACATCCTGAACGGCGGCAAACACGCCGACAACAACGTGGATCTGCAGGAATTTATGGTGATGCCTCGCGGCGCCGCCAGTTTCAGCGAAGCCCTGCGAATGGGGGTGGAGACCTTTCACGCCTTAAAAAGCGTCTTGAACAAGCGGGGTCTTGTTACGTCCGTGGGCGACGAAGGCGGATTCGCACCCGATTTGAAATCCAATCGGGAAGCGGTGGACATCCTGCTCGAAGCCATACAGAAGGCTGGATACAAAGCCGGCGAAGAGATCTTCATCGCCCTCGACCCGGCGGCGAGCGAATTCTTTCTGAAGGAGAAAGGAAAATACCATCTCAAGTCTGAGAAGCGTAAACTCAGTTCGGAAGAGATGGTGAAATACTACGAGCAGATGTGTGATGAATACCCTCAGATCGTTTCCATCGAAGATGGAATGGCGGAGGACGATTGGGACGGCTGGAAGATGATGACGGAAGCATTGGGCAAGCGGATTCAGCTGGTGGGAGATGATCTGTTCGTCACCAATGTCCAGCGCATTTCGGAGGGAATTCGGCGCGGAGTCTGCAATTCGGTTTTGATCAAATTGAACCAGATCGGGACCTTGAGCGAGACTCTGGATGCCATAGATCTCGCTCGCCGCAACGGATACAGCGCGGTGATCTCGCATCGTTCCGGCGAAACGGAGGACACGACGATTGCCGATTTCACGGTCGCCACCGGCGTCGGTCAGATTAAGACCGGATCCGCTTGCAGATCGGAGCGCGTGGCGAAGTACAATCAATTGCTGCGCATCGAAGAGGAGCTGGGGGAGACCGGCATCTTCTACGGAAAGATCTGGACCAATCCCACCGCCAATCATGACGCTTGTTGAACATAATAAATGGAGGGGAACGGGTCGAAAAATTATCCTGGCGCTCCTTTTCCTAATCCTTATGTTCGTCTTCGTCTTTGGGCGGAGGGGACTCTTGCAATGGAATCGCTTGCGGCTGCAAGTGGAGCATATGACGGCGCAGAACGATTCCCTGGAACGCGAAATCAAAGCGCTGACGGGGCGCATTCAGAAATTGGAAGCCGCGGACAGTCTCGAGTTGGAAAGGGTGGCGCGATACTGGGGCTTCGTCCGCCCGGGGGAAGAGATCTATGACATTCGGGATGGGAATGATTCGCTATCCTTCCGAGATGGAATTCCCGCCGCTGAGCCGTGAAGGGTACCCCGCATGGACTCGAACCGATGCGAATAGACTCTGACTTTTTGTTGATTGGATCGGGGATAGGCGGTTTGACCTTCGCGCTGGAGGTTGCGAATTTCGGCACGGTCGCGATTGTCACCAAAAAATCCGATGAAGAATCCAACACGAACTACGCTCAGGGTGGAATCGCAGCGGTCATATCGGAGAAAGACAGCTTTCAGAGCCACATCGAAGACACCTTGCAAGCCGGCGCGGGACTGTGCAAGCGCCGCGTCGTCGAAATGGTGGTGCGCAAGGGGCCCGAAAGCATACGGAAGCTCATCCACTGGGGGGTGCGGTTTTCGGTGAAGCACAACCATAAAAAAACCCTCGCATTGGGACGCGAAGGCGGGCATTCCCACGAACGCATCGTTCACGCCGCGGATTTAACCGGCGCCGAAGTGGAAAGGGCGCTGCTGGAGCGAGTCAAGAATCACCCCAATATCCGCATTTATCCTCATCATCAAGCGGTTGACTTGATCTGCGCTTCGCCGCGAAAGAATTCCAAATCCGAGAAATCCAGTCGCTGCTATGGCGCTTATGTCCTCGATGTAGAGAGCGGGGAAGTGCTGATCTTCGTCGCCAAAATCACGCTGCTAGCGACCGGCGGATGCGGCAGGGTCTATCTGCACACAACCAACCCGGAAATCGCCACGGGCGATGGGATCGCCATGGCGTATCGCGCGGGTGCACCCGTCGCCAATCTCGAGTTCATGCAATTCCATCCCACGGCGTTGTACATCCCGGAAGCCAAATCTTTTCTCATTTCTGAAGCCGTGCGGGGTTTCGGTGGTATTTTGAAGACGATTGCCGGGGAACGTTTTATGGAGAAATATCATCCTGCGAAAGAATTGGCTCCGCGAGATGTCGTAGCCCGAGCCATTGACCAGGAGATGAAACTTTCGGGCGATCCGTATGTGCTATTGGATTTGACGCATCTCAAGTCTTCGAAAGTCAAGGAGCGTTTCCCTAATATTTACCGGCGATGCCTGGAATATCATCTCGATGTTACCTGTGAGCCCATACCGGTTGTGCCTGCGGCGCACTATATGTGCGGCGGCGTCCGGACGGATCTGAAAGGAAAGACCTCTATCGCCGGTCTATATGCCACCGGCGAAGTGGCTTGCACGGGTTTGCATGGTGCCAATCGTCTGGCATCGAATTCACTGCTGGAAGCGCTGGTATTTTCGCAGGAGGCGGCGAAAGCCTGCATTGCGGAGCTGAAATCAACTCGGAAGCCGGCGGGATTGGAAGAATGGGTGAAAACCGGGGATGCCAATCATGAAGAATGGGTGTTGATCTCGCACGATCGCGAAGAGATCCAGCGGTTGATGTGGGATTACGTGGGAATCGTCCGCGCCGACAGCCGATTGCAGCGAGCTCGGAAGCGCATCCAGCTGATCCGCGCCGAAATCGAAGAATTTTATGAGAAGTCTCCTCCGGCTGTGGGTATTATAGAACTGAGAAACCTGGCTCTGGTTTCCCAGTTGATCATCCTTTCGGCGCTGCGGCGCAAGGAAAGCCGCGGCTTGCACTTCAATACGGATCATCCGGAACGCGATGACCGGCATTGGCGCAGAGATACCATCCTGCGCAGATCAGAGCGAGGGTGAGTTTCCCGTCATTCCGTTTCGTTTACCGCCGTTCCGTTCTTTTTGCCGTGCGTACAACGAACCTGCCGCCAGAATGCCGATGCCGGGCAGCAGAAAAATCAACCCCCACCCCCAATCGCTATCCCCTTCGATGATCATAGCGATCATCATCGCCAAGCCGAATCCGATCAGAATGAAACCCCAGAGATAGGGATTCTTGCTCTTTTCAGCTTGAGGCGGGGGAGAAGGCAAAGCGACGCCTTTTTCAATGGCGAGCATTCTCTCCTTATGCTCCATTTCATTTCTCTTAGCGCGGTAGTCAAAGGACGCGATCGCGATTGCCACACCGGCTAAAATCGCGATGATCGGTATACTGAATGGAAGTACTTCGACGAGTCCCACGATGACTCTCCTTTTTTTTATCTTTCTATTGGTTAGACTCAGGCAGAATCTACCCGGTTACATCGAAAAGGGCAGAATCATACCGTCAATAGGATGAACGCGGCTTTCCCCTTGCGCGCGATGGAAAAGTCTTGTTCAGGCATCTTTCCGAGTGTACATTATGATGCAAACAGCGCAGACTCACGAGGAGAGGATGACGGATAAACACTGTCCCTTTGACACGCAGCCTTGTCAGAATGTGGATGAGCTGATTCAGGATTCACAATGTACAAAGTTGGCAGCGTTGGAAAGATCCGTGAAGGAATTGAGGCACGCGATCAACAATCCGCTGTTGCTGATCATCGGGCATACGCAGCTTCTCCTGGCTAAGGAAGGGACACTCCCTGCGGGAACGCGGACGAAATTGGAAAAAATCCTACAAAACGCGGAGAAGATCCGTTCTATTGTGGAAGATTATGAGGATATGAAACGAATCCTTTTAATAAAAGAATCTTCTGAGTCCATCGAGACCTGAGAAGGAAATAAAGAAAGATTGAGTCAAGCGTTTCGTCGGTGGGATGCTGCCGGGGAAATCGCTTGACTTTTTTTTCACCCTTTCGTATCTTATTCTGCGGTAAATAGAACTCAGGAGTCATCGAAAATGGCGATACTAGTTACGCGTTCTTCTCGGGTCATTGTTCAGGGCATCACGGGTGGGGCGGGATCTTCGCATACGCAGAGGATGCTGAATTACGGCACGAAGATCGTCGCCGGTACCTCCCCCGGCAAAGGCGGCGAAACAGTTCACGGCGTGCCGGTGTATGATACGGTCAAGGAGTGCGTCGAAAAGCATCAAGCGGACACGTCCGTTATTTTTCTGCCGGCGAGATTCGTGATGGAAGCCGGCATCGAAGCGGTTCGAGCCGGCATCAAGCTGGTGGTCGTCGTTCCGGAACACATCCCCATCGCAGATATGCTCAAGCTGCGTCAGGAAGCTCAAAAATGCGGCGCGAGGATCCTGGGGGGGAATACCGCCGGCATTATTTCGCCCGGGCAGGCGAACGTCGGCATCATCCCGGATGTCGCCTTCAAACCGGGGCGCATCGGCACGGTGTCCCGATCCGGATCTTTGACCTATTATATCGCCGATACTCTGACTCGGGAGGGATTCGGCGAAACCACCTGCGTGGGTTTGGGAGGGGATCCTGTCCTGGGCAGCACGTTTTCGGAAATCCTCGCGTTGTTCGAAGCCGATCCCGAGACGAAAGCGGTCGTCTTGGCGGGGGAAATCGGAGGCGTTTATGAGGAGATGGCTGTGGAAACCATCAAGGGGATGAAAAAGCCGGTCGTCGCCATGATCGGTGGGCTTTATGCGCCTCCCGGCAAACGCATGGGGCATGCCGGCGCCATTGTGGAAGGTCAGATGGGGACCGCTAAATCCAAACTGGACGCGCTCACCAAAGCGGGAGCTCACCCAGCGCTCACCTTTCAGGACATCCCCCGTATTCTGAATCAATTAAACGTATGAATCCATCCGCCGCCGATCGTTTTCGGGAGCTGATCGAAATTCTGCAAAGATTGCGCGCTCCCGACGGCTGCCCCTGGGATCGCGAACAGACCTTTGATTCCTTGCGCCCCTATCTCCTGGAAGAGACCTACGAAATCCTCGAAATTCTCGACGAGAAAAGCTACACCCGGCTCAGGGAGGAGCTGGGCGATCTTCTCTTGCATATCGTTTTTCAAGCCCAGATTGCCACGGAGATGAACCTCTTCGACATTGCGGATGTCCTCGAAACGATCAATCAAAAGTTGATCCGCCGGCATCCCCATGTGTTCGGTGATGTCCGCGTCGAATCCGCGCGTCAGGTGGAGAAGAACTGGGAGAGCATCAAGCTGGGGGAGAAGAATCAATCCGTGCTGGGGGGAGTGCCCAAGCATCTTCCCGCCCTCCTGCGAGCCTATCGGGTGCAGGAGAAGGCTTCCGGCGTGGGATTCGACTGGGTGAGCGATCGGGATGTGCTGGCTAAAATCCGGGAAGAGATCCGCGAATTGAGCCGCGCGAAATCATCCGGGCGGCAAGATAGGGTTGAGGATGAGTTCGGGGATCTTCTATTTTCACTGGTGAATCTCGCGCGATTCTGGGGCGTAACCCCTGAAGACGCCCTGCAGAAGACGGTGCGCAAATTCATCCGTCGCTTTCATTACATCGAAGAGGCATTGAAGCAGCGCGGCAAAAGCGCGAATCAAGCCACGCTGGAGGAGATGGATGCGTTGTGGGAGGAAGCGAAGGCGGTTGCGGATGAGTAGAAAAGAATCAGACCGGCTCGGGACGGGTGGGATTTTGAGAGGTGCTGCGGATCTTCTGGCGGGCTCGCTCAACGGCGGTTAAAACGTCGGCGGTCTTGAACGGCTTGGTCAAATAACCGCTCGCCCCCAGCTTCATCGCTTCCCGAACGGTGTACTCCTGACTGAATCCCGTCATGATGATCACCGCGGTATCCGCTGAAACGCCGCGGATTTTTTTCAGCAGTTCGAAGCCGTCCATATTGGGCATTTTGATGTCGGTTAAGATGAGGTCGTAGCAGGTGATCTGCATTTTTTCCCAAGCCGACGCGCCGTCCTCCGCACAATCCACGGAATAGCCTTCTTCTTGCAGAAAACGAGTCAGCGTTTCGCGAATGAAACGCTCGTCGTCCACCACTAAGATCGAAATCGTCTTCATTTTAAGATCGAATCCCCGTTTGCAGATCCTCTAAGATTCTCCGCAGCGGCGCCGGCATCCGCCGCAGCTTGCCGTGAAGATTCATGAAACAATGTACGGTGAAACCTTCCGCAAGAGAGTGAATTTCTGAACTTTTAAAGATGGTGTATTGGAAGCGGAGGCTGGCGCCGGTAAATTCTACCACCCGGGTGCACACCGTGAGCACATCGTCATATTCGGCGCCCTTATAATATCTGCAGCCCGCTTCGATGACGGGCAGAAAGAGTCCCTCTTTTTCGAGCTCGGCGTACGGCTTCCAGACTCTCCGGATGAAATCAGCGCGTCCGGTTTCAAAATACTCGAAGTAATTCGCGTGATACACTACCCCCATTCTGTCCGTATCGGCGTAGCGAACGCGGACCGAAGTTTTTTCGAAATCTCGGAAATCGTTCGTGTTCATCCCGCCTGCCATATATTTCCAGCCTATTTCGCTATATCCCATTTCCCCGCCCGAAAGTAGCGTTGATGCCGCTGTCGGATGAGTTCCTCGATCGGGAGGCTCTGCAATTCCTGCAGAACTCGTGCGATCACCGTGCTGATGTTTTCCGCGGTTTTATCCGGATCGCGGTGTGCGCCTCCCAGCGGTTCCGGGATCACTTCATCAATCAGCTCCAGTTCCAGAAGATCCGGGGCAGTGACGCGCATCGCTTCCGCGGCTTTAGGAGCTTCCGCGGCGTTCCGGTAGAGGATGGAGGCGCAGCCTTCCGGTGAGATGACGGAATAGATCGAATTTTCCAGCATCAGAATCCGGTCGGCGACGCCGATTGCCAGCGCCCCTCCCGACCCTCCCTCCCCGATGACAACGGCGAGGATGGGGACTTGCAAATTCGCCATCGTAAACAAGTTGGAGGCGATGGCTTCCGCTTGTCCGCGCTCTTCCGCGCCTAACCCGGGGTAGGCGCCGGGCGTATCAATGAAACTGATGACAGGACGCTCAAACCGCGCCGCCAGTTCCATCAATCGTTTGGCTTTGCGGTATCCTTCCGGATTGGGCATGCCGAAATTGCGATAGAGGTTCTCTTTGGTCCCCCGCCCCTTTTGGTGTCCCATAATGAATACGGGTTTTCCTTGAAAACCTGCGAAACCGCAGACAATCGCCGCGTCATCGCTGTAACGCCGATCTCCGTGCAATTCGACAAAATCGCTGAAGATGCGCCGAATATAGTCCAGAGTATAAGGGCGGTTCGGATGTCGGGCAAGCTGGACGCGCTGCCAACGAGTCAAAGATGAATAGACTTCGGCGCGCAGCTTTTCCATCTTCTTTTCCAGGCGGGCGATTTCCTCTCCTAACTCGATGTTGCTGCTGCCGGACAGCGCCTTCATCTCGGCGATCTTCTTCTCCAGATCCGCAATAGGTTTTTCAAAGTCCAGCGTCGAAATTTCCGCCATGAATCACCTTTTAAGCAAGTTTTCGATCAGCATCCGCTCACTTTCGGATCTTGAAACCGTGAGAAAACTCAAGACGAAACATCGGCAATTCCTCCGATCCGTTTTGGCTCTCGCCGGGGATGATTCTGAAATTCAGAGAGTGATGCGACAATTTCTGAATCAAGGAGATGATTTTGTCATACGAAGCCGCCGTGGAGGAAAAAAGCAATTCTTCCACCTGCTCCGTCTTAACAATACGCTCCAGATCCTCCAATCCACCCAGAATCGGCACGCCCTGAAGTATTTCTCCGATCCCTTCATCGGTCAGGGCGACATAGCCGATCGGTTCTAATTCACTCATAGGGTCCCGCATCAACTGTCGGGCAATCTGACAGGCTCGTTCGTCCGCGCCCACGATCAAGGTTTTGCGTTTCATCCACTTCATCCCGCGCTTCCACGACCGCCTGCGCAGCCAATCCCGCAGAAGAATGCGCCAGCCGGGCATCGCGGCTGCCATACCGAAAGCAAACCAGAGCACGACGAAGCGGGAAAATGCCCACTGGATGAAAAAATACGTCAGCGCGGCGCACAGGGTTCCTGCGCTTGCAGCGGAGTAAAGCGCCTTTCTGCCGGAGTATTTCTTCGTCGAATACGCTTTGAAATAGAGTCCAGTGATCAGGTAAATCAGTGTGTATAGTCCGTTCACCAGCCAGACGGCGGAGCTGTAATCCGGAGCCGAAAAACGGATCCAGCGCCCCGTGAAGATGAACAGATTCAACAGCAAAAGATCGAGAAGCGGAGCCGCACCGGCTCTAAATAGGGAGAGGATAACCCGCTCGGCATCCCGCAACTGAAACCCGATCGTCACAATGCACCGCGCGAAGAAGGATGAGTTCCCGCTCAAATGTTTGTTCACGAAAAGCTTCATCGCGCGCTGGAAGTGATAATCGCGGTCTATTTCGGATCTCCTCGTACTTTCGCCTTTGAAGTGAACGATCTTCGTCGCCGGTGTGTAGAGAATTCGAAAGCCGGTTTTGCGGATTCGATAGCAGAGATCCAGATCCTCCCCGTACATAAAATAGTCGCCGTCGAATCCCCCCAGTGCCTCCAGAATGGACTTGCGAACCATCATGCAGCAGCCGGAGAGCGCTCCGACGTCATTTTCCGATTCGGGATCCAAGTAGGTGAGCAAATACCGGCTGAAGGTTCGGCTGCGGGGGAACAAGGCAGATAATCCAGTTAAATAGCTGAACGCCGCCCAGGGCGTGGGAAAACCGCGCATGCTTCGAGGCTCAAAGCGCCCATCAGGCAGGATGATTTTGGGCCCCACCGCGCCCACATCCGGCATCCGCATCAGGCGTTCCGCCAAAATTGAAAGCGTATCTTCCTGAACGAAGGAATCCGGATTCAAGATCAGAACGAAATCACCGCAGGCTTTTTCAAATGCCAGATTATTGGCGCGCGCAAAGCCGATGTTCTCGCGGTTGCGGATCAACAAAACGTCGGGATAGCGCTCTTCCACCATTTCCGCAGAACGGTCGCTGGAGGCGTTGTCCACCACAATGATCTGGACATCGCCACCTTGGCTGGCGCGCTGCAGCGAACGGAGGCAGTGATCCAGAAAAGGTCGAACGTTGTAGCTGACGACAACTACGCTGATGCTGGGTTGTGCCATGCACTTAGAGGCGGCCGAACAGGCTCTGCAGCTTCAATTTCCAGACCATCCAGATGGCTTCGCGGACAATCTTGCGCGACATTTTCGATTTCCCTTCGACGCGGTCGGTGAAAATGATGGGTATTTCTTTGATGCGGAATCCTTTCTTCCAGGCGCGGAAACTCATCTCGATCTGAAACGAGTAACCGCCGGAGTGAATGCGATCCAGGTCGATTGATTCTAAGACATTGCGCCGGAAGCACTTGAATCCACCTGTGGGATCCTTCACCGGCATACCGGTAATGAAACGGGTATAGAAGGAAGCGCCGTACGAAAGCAACAAACGCTTTAAAGGCCAATTGATCACATTCACGCCGGTGATATAGCGCGATCCTAGCACTAAATCGGCGTCTTGGATCGCTTCCAAGAACTTCGGCAAGACGCTGGGATCGTGTGAGAAATCGGAATCCATCTCCAAAATGTACTCGTAATCTCTCTCCAGAGCATATTTGAAACCGGCGATATAGGCGCGCCCCAAACCTGCTTTTTCGGGTCTTTCCAGCAGGAAAATCCGGTTGGGATGCTGCTTCTGCAGTTCCTTGACCAGGTTCGCCGTGCCGTCCGGTGAATTGTCATCCACCACTAGAATATCGAATTGCGGCCCCTGTTTCAGGACTTCCGGGAGAATGCAGGGGATGTTCTCCGCTTCGTTGTAAGTGGGCATCACCACCAGGGCTCGTGAACGCACTTCCGCGCCGGTGTTCATTGAGTTTCACCTCCGTATTCTCTTTTTCCGGCGTCCCTTTGCCGATGATATTCTTGCAAGCCTGCATGGATCCCGCGCGGCGAAAAGGCGAGTTCCCGTGCGATTTTATCCAGAGCGAAAGTGGAATCGGCTGGGCGCGGCGATTTCTGCACCAATTCCGATGTCTTGATCGGCTGGATGCGGTCCGGATTTTCGCCGAATTCAGCCGCGATCCGCCGGGCGAATTCGTATCTCGTCACCGACTCGCTCCCGCTGATATGGAAGATCCCCTCCTTTTGCAGTTGCATCACCCGGGCGATCCCCGACGCCAGATCATCCGCCAGAGTAGGGTTGCCTCGCTGATCTTCAACGATTTTTATGACCCCTACGGACTGCAATCGTTGTAAGACGAAGTCCACGAAATTCGGGCGGATGTTATCACCTACGCCATAGAGCACCTGCGTCCTGATGATGGTGTGGGGCACATCCGCGCCGCGCAGGATGTTTTCACTCGCCAGCTTCGATTTGCCGTAAAATCCTAAAGGCTTCGTGGGGTCTTCTTCCCGATAGGGTGGATGAGTTCCATCGAATACATAATCGCTGGAGATGTGGATCAGGTGGGCTTTAACCTTCTTTGCCGCCCGAATCAGATGATCCACCGCCAGGACGTTGATCCGCCAGCAGCGGTCTTTTTGCACTTCACAGCCGTCCACATCCGTCATCGCTGCGGTGTTGATGATGTAATTCGGCCGAATTTTTAAGGCTAGCTCGAGAACCTCGTCGCGTCGGGTGATATCCTGGGTGAAATACTCGCAGGGTGCGTCCCGCAAATGCATCCGCGTTTGTAAATCCACTCCGAAGATGTGATTGTGTTTCGCTAAAAGCAGCGTCAGTTTCTGACCCAGCAGTCCATTACACCCTGTGATGAAAATCCGCAAACCCGACGGGATGGAGGAATTCAATGGAGTTTGCTCCTGGATTGCGATCCTATAGTCTGCTTCCTTGCTTTCGAAATTGCATCAGTTGAGCGGCAACAGCCGGTGATTCTAGCGCGAGGATGCGCGCCGCCAGGCAAGCGGCGTTAACGGCGCCGGCTTTGCCGATGGAAACCACGCCCACCGGTACGCCGGCGGGCATCTGCACGCTGGATAGAAGCGCGTCCAAACCGCCCAGCGTCGAAGAAGCCAAGGGCACGGCGATCACTGGCAGCAGGCTGTGAGCCGCGCAGGCGCCCGCCAGGTGAGCCGCCATACCCGCCGCGGCGATGATGAGCTTGAAGCCTTGGTCCGCAGCGCTGCGGGTGATTTCCGCCGTCGCATCCGGGTGGCGATGCGCTGAACTCACGCGCCATTCCGCTTCGATGCCGAAGAAATCGAGATAGGGCTTCATCGCTTCCAACGTTTCTCGATCGGAATCGCTGCCCATTAAGATGAGAATCTGCGGTTTCTTTGCCATAGTCTTCCTGAATTTAGTATCGGCTGCCTGGAGCCATAATTTCAAAGGTTTCCAGCATTACTTCCAATTGTTTGATGTATGGCTCTTTCTCGCCGCCCGGATTGAAAACCTCACCATCCAGCAAATAGGCCCGCTG
Organism: uncultured bacterium; assembly: GCA_964623265.1. Classification (GTDB taxonomy): domain Bacteria; phylum Electryoneota; class B3-LCP; order B3-LCP; family B3-LCP; genus CAZUTK01. The sequence continues at coordinate 25,637 of CAZUTK010000007.1, forward strand.
CTGATCTTCATCAAAAAAGGCGTAACCTACAAATGCTCCTCCACCCAGTGAACTTAAAGTCTCCCAAACACCGTGAAATTTCAGAGCTGGATAGTATCCGACCACCGTGCTGGTGATGCGGGTAAAATCCGGGTTCACCCGGCTGGGGTCTTCGAACTGCATCCCCAGCATGTTCCAGGTGTCGATCACCCAGGCTGAATCAATGGGGTTTTCAGCCAACGGCGGGGATCGCCAGAGTGTGACGAAACGGGTCGGCAAGACGCGTTTCAGGCGCAGCCAACCGTTTTCGACCTCGTCGCGTACCAGCGCGAAATCCGCCGGAATACGAAGCGTGAACTGATACCTGCGACTCAAGTCGCGTTCTAGGTCTTTGCGCTCCAGTTTGCTGTACAACTCATCCAATACGATCTCGGTGCGTTTTTCGTCGAGGATCTTGTAGAGATTCTCGCCTTCTTCCTCGAGCTTCCGTCGCAATTCGTCCGCATTCGGAGTGACGAGGACCAGCATCAACTGATGTCTCGCCCATTCGTTTTCTTTCTGGAAAACGTAATAGATCCCATTCTGCACTCCTTCTTTGACTTCCGGCGTGAGCATCGTCTCAATCAGTCCGGATACACCCCCGGAATTTTGCAGGGTTCCTACAATTAAGAGGAAGCGTTGCGTCTGGACTTGCTCCAGCTTGCTGTAGTCGGCGAATATCGGTTTCAACCGGTATTCCGGCTGAGGCGTTTCGATGATGGGACAGAATGTAGAGATGAGAGCGTCGCCGATTTGCGTCTCCAATTCGGTGTCAATCAGGATCGCCAATTCATACGGCGTGCCGGTGGCGCGCGGCTTGATGTTGCAGCCGTTCAGAACCAGCGCTGGCAGCAGAATGATCCCTATGCATAAACGATGAAAATTTCGCCGGTTTTTTAAGATCACGCGAAGTTTCATTCTTTGATTATTCTTTCGCAAAAAGGTGGAGATTCGAAGACCCTTCACCGGATTTCAACCCGCGGATGAAGCTGACCAATCCGATCCCTAATCCTCGGACGATCTTCGGCAAGACTTGAACGCCTGAAGACCAGCTCAATTCGGAGATCAAGGCGTTGTACCAGGGATCCAACGGCAGGGACCGCGTGGCGAACCAATTGATATTATACACACTCAACAGTATCTCAAGATCCCGACGTCTGAAATGATAGAGGTGTCTGGGCGCATCCCAGGCAACCCACCGCGAACGGTAGAATTTCGCATCAAAGGAATAGGGGTTGGGCAGAGCGATGGCCAAGATACCGCCCGCTTGGATTCGTTTCGCTACGGCGTCCAGTGTTCCTTTCAAATCGGGTAGATGTTCCAGCGCGTGCCAGAAGGTGATCAAATCGAATTTTAGATCGGGATACGTCACGGTTGCCGGGTCGCCGGTCAACACTTCGCAACCGGCGGCACGAGCCTGTTCCGCGGCGTCGGCATCGCTTTCCACGCCCAGAACCTGCCAGCCGTGACGCCTCATATATTGCAAAAATTCGCCAGTGCCGCAGCCTACATCCAATAGCGTTCCAGGCTCTTTCTTTTTCCAGACCAGTGAAGCTTTAAGATGGATCGAAAGAGGGCGGATTCGGCGATAAATGCATCCGAAACAACCACCGCCCCGGCGCCTGTGAGGGTCGTATCTTTCCGAACGATAGTATCTCTTAAGATGCTCTGAAATCGGTCTCGGATTCAAATATAGAAAACCGCAGGATGAACAGGCAACGATGCGAAACGCTGCTCCCTGCGGTTGGTTCTTTGTCCGAGCTGGTTCCGAATGCAGGCGATCCTGGACGGTGTAAACTGAGCGGAAGGGACGCGTTCCGCAAATTGGACAGGGGATCTCCTCGAATTGGGTTTGGAGATCCTCTGATCCTCTATTCGCCATATTTATTCCAGGGCGCGGCGGGATCGAAATAGACCCGCAGCCCGGCGTTCAAATATGCGCCGCTGAAATCCGCCTCAAAGGTGTCGAAGGTATTCTGCCAGTAAGCAATTTCCCCCACCTTGTAGTTTCCGGTCTGACCGACGACTTCGCGGAAAAATTTATAGCGGGTGACCGGTGCCCAGCGGAATCCTCCGCCCAATTTCAGTGAAACCGCGCTGGACAGGAAGAATTCAGCGCCCAGTTCCCCCGTGAAACCGAAGCTGCGTCCATTGGCGCCGTAGAAGGATTCGCCGTATACTGCCTGAGACTGAGTGCTCACTTCGCGGTCCAATGAACTCAGGTAAAACGCCGGACCGGCGCCCAGCTCCAGATTGAACCGCGGTGTGATGTGCCAGTAATAATTCGCGGTCAGAAAGATCTCCACGGCGTTGGTGAACACCCGCGCCGTCTGGGTTTCATTCGCCGCATTGACGGCGGTTGCGGTGGCGCTGTCCGTGCCCAGAACGTTCAAACCGATGTGCCAGGCGAAATACGGCTGCGTCTTGTACAGCAGAGTGATGCCGCCCATAAACGATCCTTCTGACTCTGTGTACTCCTTTTGACTATACCCGGACGGACCGGTGAAACCCTTAACGAAAGTATTGGGATCCGTCATGTTCAGGTACATTCCGTAGCCGCCGCGGATCTCGATTCCGCGTTGATGATCAATTTTCGGACCGCTTTGAGCCGTCAGAACGGTTACGCTGAGAACGACGAAGCAAGCCAACCACTGAGATGCGCGCATTCTTCCTCCTGTATCCCTGAGTCGAACTCATTATATTTCGTTTTTCTGCAAAATTTGCGTAGTTTTATCTTTTCCCAGCAGAAAATGCTGAATAACGATGCTGCCGCGGTACATTTTCCGTATGATCTGCCGATCGCTGACTCGGCGGATTCTCTGAACCTGCCTGCGCTTGGAAAAACTGCGGAACAGCAGCCAGGGCAGCATTAATTGTACAGTCAGCGCCGCGGGACCGCGGCGAAAATCTCTGCGTAAGAAGGAGACGACGATTGTCCCCCATTCAAAGATTATTCTAAGCGGCAAAATCCAGACCAACTGCGCCAGTGAATAGTTCTTCACCAAACAGACGATGCTGTTGCGGTGGTTCAAAAACATTTTGCGCCGTTCTGTGTTCGGCAGGGTCCCGCCGGAATAGTGATAGACGACCGCAGCCGGAACGCGAATCCCATGATAGCCTGCCAGGTGCAGCCGCCAGGCGAGGTCTATCTCTTCCATATGAGCGAAAAAGTCTTCATCCAGCAACCCGACTTCGCTTAGCGCCGAACGGCGGAAAATCGCGGCCGTCCCGCATGCCCAGAAGATTTGTGAAGGAGTATCGTATTGCCCATGATCTTCTTCCAGCGACATAAACAGGCGTCCGAACGCGAAGGGATAGCCCAGAAAGTCCATCAGACCGCCGCAGGCTCCGGAATAATCAAACTGCCGGCGATCCTTGATGTTCAGCAGTTTGGGCTGAGCGAATGCCGCTTCGGGATTCCTGTCCAGCGACGCCACCAGTTCGCCCAATGTCTGCGGTTCCAGTACGGTATCATCGTTCAACAACAAGACAAATTCACTGCCGGATTGCTGAATTCCCGCGTTGCACCCGCCGGCGTACCCTCGATTGCTGCTCAGAGCCAGGAGTCTGACTTGTGGGAATTCCCGCTGCAGCATTTCGCGGCTGCCATCGGTGGAGGCATTGTCCACGATGATGACGTCGAAAGAGCGATAAGTGGAATGGAATACGCTGTTCAGACAGTCTCTCAAAATCCCTGCCCCCTGCAGATGGGGAATCACAATGCTCAAGCGGGGCGGCGGGGATGTCATCAGGGCGAGCCCTCAGCCATCATCCGCTGGTATTGCTGCAACCGACGCGTCGCCTGCACGTCGTTGGGATGCGCCGTGGTCCAATCCCGCAGCAATTGAACCGCCGCGGGATAGTCCCGCTTTCGTTCATAAACCAGCAGCAAGCCGCCGACGGCGGAACCGTCGTTGGGGTTCTTCAGCAGCATATCCCGGAAGAGCTGTTCCGCCTGATCTAATTGACCCATCTGGATATAGGCGCTGCCGAGTCTCATCTCGAGATCGTTGCTAAGCGGCTTCGAGCGCACTTCATTGAGCAATTTTTCCGCTGCGTCAATGCGCCCCATCTGTCGGTATGCCGTCGCCACTTCCAACTTCATCTCCGGAGTGGGATTCTCCTTCAGCGCCAGATCGAATTGCCGTTCCGCCGCTGCGGTGTCTCCCGCCCATTGCAGATACACAGCCCCATAGCGGAAGCGCTGTTCCGGTGTGATGTTGGGCTTGGAAGTGAGGCGGTTCAAGCGCTTGATCAGTTCTTCCGGCCTGCCTAAATCGGCGTAGAGTCTTCCCAGATGCATGACGATTTCATCCTGACTGATGGCGATGACATCTTCCGGCATAAAATGCTCCATGCAATCGAGGATGAACAGCACTTTATCGCGGCTCGAGAAATCGGCGAATCGGTTCACCGATTCCTGAATCGAGCTGTTGCGGTTGTACGGGATGGTTCCGGGCTGGTTCTGTTCGAGGTAGTAGGTGGCGAGCTGCAGAAACGCACTGCGATAGTTCTGCAAAAGACGAAAGATGTTGTCGTCGTAGTGAACCTTCGGATTATCTAGGTTGCGATAGTAATCCCGATAGTTGACCAGCAGATTCTCGAGGAGACGATCCGGGTCAATTTCTTTTCCGGGTTCGGGATTCAAGCGGAACGCCAGCCCTTCCATCGTGAGATGATCTCGCAGGTTGAGCATATTCAAGGTGGAAACCGTGACGGCGAAGTAGATCGGGCGCTTCCATTGGGCGGCGCGGATGATGTCAATGATCATGATGTCCTGCACCCGCAGAAAGTTCGGTTCACCGGTATCGCCCGGTCCGGTGGACAGATGCAGCGTGGCGGGGACATCCCAGACCATCTCGCCTCCATCTGGCGTCGCCAAGCGGATAGTCGTGGGCTTGTTGGGGTCGTTTTTGGGCCAATAGCGCATCCTCAGAGCCGTCATATCGTGCTGGTCCAGGTACCGGTTGATGTAATCGTCGCTGAAGGTCATCGGAACTTTGGGTTCTGTGTGCTTCAATTGCAGAATATACCAGCCGGTGTTCAGCAGCGAAAGATTGATGACCCGGACATCCTTGCGGATGTTCTCCACTTCCTGCAGATACCAGAGCGGAAAGGTATCGTTGTCGCCGTTGGTGAAGATGACCGCATTGGGAGCACAGGTTTCCAGCATATTCCGAGAGTAATCCCAAGCGACGTAATTCCCCTGCCGGCTTTGACTTCGGTAGCTTTTCGCCAGCATATTCAGAGGAAGAAGGATCAGCAGCAGAGCCAGACCGCCGGCGATTAGGATTTGCGGATTCTTCTTCTTCCTGCCCAGCTCGCGCAGTTGATCCAGCAAGCCCTGCGCGCCGATGCCGATCCAGACTGCGAAGGCGTAAAAGCTCCCCACGTATGAGTAATCCCGTTCCCGCGGTTGCGGATTATCCTGATTGACATAGATGATGATGGCGTAACCCGTCATCAAGAACAGGGTGAGGATGACTAACGCTCTGCGCTTATCCTTGATGACGTGATGCGCCAGACCCCAGAATCCGAGAATCAGGGGCAGCGCGTAGAATTCGGAAAACTTCACCCCTGCGCCCTGAAAATCGCCCTCCATTCCGACGAATTGCCATAAGAAATAGCGGTTGTACATATAGTCAATCTGGTATCTCCAGAAGAAATCCGCTTCGCTGCTGTAGTTGGGATCGTTGTTCCAGCGGCGGGGAAAAATGCCGACATCCCCGTACTGCTCCCGGTTGATATAAGCGAGGAAGCGCTCGATGGTATCCGGATTGTTTTCGTCAATGTTGGGATTTAAGGATGATCGGATGTAAATATATCCGTACGTCGAGTAACCGAGGATGATCAGGAATGTGGAGGCCAGCACCAGAAAGGGGACGCGCTGCCGGGCTTTCAATGCGTAATAACAACCCAGCAGGACGCCGATGAAAATCAGAACCGGCACCGCCCAGCTGATCTTGAAAGTTGCCGGCAGGTATTTGATGATCCCGGGGTAGATGACGACGAATCCCGCCAGAGTGATCGCCAGCATAGCGAAGAATGAAGACCAAGTGAACTTCCATCTTCGAAAGTAAATGACCAGAGCGATCGCAGGAATCGCCAGGATATTCAGCAGATGCACGCCGATCGCCAAGCCGAAAATGTATGCGATGATCAGAAGCAGATGGTCGCTGGCAGGGTCGTCCGCTTCATCCGCCCAGCGAACGATCAGATAGAACACGATGGCGGACAGAAACATGCTGGCGGCATAGACTTCCGCTTCCACGGCGTTGAACCAGAAACTGTGCGTGAAAGCGAACGTCAGCGCGCCGACTGCGGCGCCTCCGTAGACGATCCATCCGTCCAGAAGAGTCTCTTCCTTGCCCCGGTATAATCGCACCAGCCGCACGATGGTCAAATAGAGCAGCCAAACGGATAACGCGGATACGATGGTGCTGATCAAATTCACTCGCCAGCCCACATCGCCGAACGGGATCAAGCTGAAAAGATGCCCCATCAGCAGATAGAGTGGGGAACCCGGCGGATGCGGCACTCCCATTATAACCGAGCAAGCGATGAATTCGCCGCAATCCCAAAAAGAGAGCGTCGGTGAGATCGTGCTCAGGTAGATGATCCAGGAGAAAATAAGAAGAAAAGCCGCGATGACGCGATGCAGAGTCTTTAAATCCATTGGGGTTCCAGCCGTATTAGGTTCTTCCGTCGGTTCAATGGGCGGATAACATTGCACGAATCAGCAGGGCATTAAAACAAAAATGTACAAAATATATCATTTGAAGTCAAGCGAAATTATCCGCATGCGTTTTCATGATGCTTCGATCCTTGCGTGATTGTAACCTGTCATAATTCTATTCGATGATCGAACTCAATGAATCTCGGATTCGCTGCCGTTCTTCGCATTTCCTTTGCAGAGCCCGCGGAATGCCGCCTGCAGCCGGAGTGTGATCGGACCGGGTTTTCCGCTTCCGATGCTGCGTTCTCCGATTTTCACGATCGGAGTGATCTCGGTCGAAGTTCCGGCGATCATGGCTTCGTCCGCCTTGTAGAATTCCATTTCCAAAATCGTTCTCTCGCTGAAGGGGATGCGCAGCTCACGGCAGAGATTTAGCACTATACAGCGGGTGATGCTGCCCAGCATATAATTCGTCAGCGGCGGCGTCACCACGCAACCGTCGAAAACCGCCAGCACGCTGCTGTGTGTCCCTTCGATGACCGCACCGTCTCGGATGAAGACGGCTTCCTGCGCATTTTGATCCAAGGCTTGCTGATGAGCCAGCACATTGGCGGTCAAGCCGGTGGCTTTAATGTCGCACCTCGCCCAGCGCTGATCCGGCAGCAGGATGACATTGATTCCGCGACGCATGGCGTCGCGATCGGGTGTGAAGGGTTTGGCTTCGGCGTAAATGGTCAAGGGTGTATCCAGCGCAGGGAAGCGGTGCAATCTCGGCGCAACGCCGCGCGTCACCTGGATATAAAGCACGGCTTCGCCGAGGAGGAGATCATTCTCTCGAAGCAGATTGGCGCAGACCTCCTGCAGAAACCCAAAATCCGTCTCCCGGAATCGAAGCTGCCGGGCTCCGTAGTTCAAGCGCTCGATGTGAGCCTCGATCTCGAAAATCCTGCCTTCATAGCTGCGCATCACTTCGTAGATCGAGTCCGCAAAGAGGAACCCCCGGTCATCCGGCGAAATGCAGACTTCTTCTTTAGGCAGGTATTTGCCGTTGAAATAAACCAGCATAGCCATGCAGAATGATCCGTTTAATGCGCTTCCAACCAGTTGTCTCCCACGCCCAATTCCACCACCACCGGAACTTTCAGTTCCATGGCGCTTTCCATCTCTTCCTTGACCATCTGTTTCACTTCCTCCAATACGTTTTTTTCCACTTCGAATACCAGCTCGTCGTGCACTTGCAAAATCATCAGTGCAGACTGCCGAGACTTCGCCTCCTCTGCGGATGGGGAACCGCTCTGCGGGAATAGTTCAGCGTGTGCCACGGAGGCGGATGAATTGTTATGATTACTTGATCTTCCCGCAAATTGTGAACTCCTCAGCTTTTTGTGAATGCGGATCATCGCCAGCTTGATCATATCCGCCGCCGTCCCCTGGATCGGCGTGTTGATGGCGGTGCGCTCCGCGGATTCGCGCACGATGCGGTTTTGGGAGTTAATATCCGGGAGCAGCCGCCGCCTGCCCAGGAGCGTGGTCACGAATTTATCCCGCCGCGCTTGTTCGATGGTTCTCTCCATATAGGTGCGCACGCCGGGATAAGTCTCGAAGTACTGCCGGCGGAAGTCCGCAGCGACGGTAAGAGGGATGCTCAGACGGGAGGAGAGACCGTAATCCCCCATGCCGTAGATGACGCCGAAATTGATCTCCTTGGCGCTGCGCCTCAGCTCCGGTGTGACCTCTTCTTCGGGCACGCGCAGGATGCGGGCTGCGGTGGCGGTGTGAATGTCTTTGCCTTCGTGGAAGGCGGCGATTAAGTTTTCGTCGCCGGAAATATGCGCCACCAGACGCAGTTCGATCTGGGAGTAGTCCGCCGAGAGGATGACCCGCGAAGAGCCCCCGGGAATGAACGCCTTGCGAATCGTGCCGCCCAGCTCCGTGCGGATGGGTATGTTCTGGAGATTCGGATCGGAACTCGAGAGCCGACCCGTCGCCGCCACAGTCTGGTTGAAGGAAGTGTGTACTCTGCCCGTGGCCGGATTGATCATTCGAGGCAGAGCGTCCACATAGGTGGATTTCAATTTCTGCACTTGACGGTATTCCAGCAGTGTGCGCGGCAGAGGATCCAATTTCGCCAGTTCTTCCAATACCTCCACATCCGTAGAATAGCCCGATTTGGTTTTCTTAATTGGCTTCAGGTGCAGTTTTTCAAATAGAATATGCGCCAATTGCTGGGTAGAATTGATGTTGAATTCCGTTCCGGCAAGCCGGTAAATTTCCTGGGTCAGAGCTTCCAGTCGTTCACCCATTTCCCGCGACATCTCGGCGAGAAGTTTCAGATCCAACGCCACACCGTTGAATTCCATTTCCAGCAGGACTGGGATCAGAGGCAGCTCCAGCTTCTCGAACAGATCCAGCATCTTCTCTTGTTCCACGCGCGCTTTCAAAAGAATACACAAGCGGCGGGCGATATCCGCGTCTTCGCAGGCGTAGCGGGAGATCTTTTCCAGAGGCACTTCCGCCATCGTGATCTGATTCTTGCCTGAACCGATCAAATCCGATGTGGGGATTTTCTTGTATTCGAGAAATTCTAGCGAAAGGGAGTCCATACCGTGCTGCCGTCGAGACGGATCCAGCAGATAGGAGGCGATCATCGCGTCGCAAACGATTCCGCGCAAGATAACGTCGTGGCAACGCAAAACTAAAGCGTCATATTTTAAATTCTGACCGCATTTGGGGATGGTCTCATCTTCGTAGAGAGGGCGCAATCTGTCGAGCAGCCATTGGGTTTCCGGCAGGACCGGCTGCCCCAGGCGGAGGATGCCGCTGTCCACCGCGGGGAAATACCCCAGGCGCGCCGGAACATACCAGGCTTCATGATCTTGTACCGCGAAGGAAAACCCCACGATTTCCGCCTGCATCGGATCCTGCGAAGTCGTTTCCAGATCCACGGAAAGCGGGCTGCCTTGCTTGAGTTGCGGCAGAATCTCTTCCAGCTCTTCCGGAGAAAGAATCGTCTTATATTGCTGTTCGGGTCGGGGTTTGCCAAAATCCAGCTTATCGAGCAAGCTGTGAAATCCGAGTTTCTTGTAGAATTCGATCAGTTTTTGAGCGTCCGGAGGGCGCCGGATGAACTGATTTAGTTCGATTTTCACCGGCACATCGGTGTTGAGCTCGACCAATTTGCGGGATAAGCGCGCCTGTTCGGCGAATTCCAGCAAATTCTGGCGCAAGGCGGGTTTGGGGATTTCCTGCGCATGGCTTAATACCTCTTCCAGCGAGCCGAATTGATTGATCAATTCGGCGGCGGTCTTTTCACCCACTTTCGGGACGCCGGGCACGTTGTCGGAGGTGTCACCTTTCAACCCCATGAAGTCCACGATCTGATCTGGATGCACACCCCACTTCGCCTTGACGCCGGCGGCGTCAATTAAATCCAGCCCTTCACCTTTGCCGCGGGGCGCCAGCAGTTTGATGCGCTCATTCACCAATTGTCCGAAGTCCTTGTCGCCGCTGACGATGAAGACATCGAACCTTTCTTGCGCCGCTTTCTTGGCGATCGTGCCGATCAAGTCATCCGCTTCATACCCCGGCATCTCCATCACATCCAGACCCATCGCCAAAACCATTTCCTTGATGACATCCAACTGTGCCGCCAGATCCTCCGGCATCTTCTGGCGGGTGGCTTTGTAATCCGGGTAGATTTCGTGGCGGAACGTGGGACCCTTGGCGTCGAAGATGCAGACGGCGTGAGTGATGTCTTCCCGAGACAGCAGCGCGTTTAGAAACAGAGCCGCACCGTAGGTGGCGCCGGTGGGTTGTCCCGTCGAGCTGGTCAGCTGTGTGCGGCTGAACGCGAAATGCGAGCGATATGCCAGCGCAGTTCCGTCAAGAAGATATAAGGTCGGCATTTAAGCGATTCTCAAATAATACTCTGCGAGTCTTTTTAGGGAAGAGGCATCCATTCCCCGATATGTTCTGTGTAAATCTTGCATTTCCCTTGCGTCGTCCATCGGTCGTCGGAATTGTAAGTCCAGGTGAGGTATTCCGAATTGCCGCCTCCCAGCGTGGTGATCAGATAGCGGTTGGCGAGATGCCCGATGTAATTCGCTTGATCCTCCGGCAACGGCTGATCTCCACCGGAGGGGTCCACCGGAATCCAACCATAGGGGGGCAAATAGACTTCCGCCCAGCGGTGGAAGACGTCATCCAGACTGGCGTCGTCGCCGCGCACCGCGATGGACCCCGCGTGACGGGCGCGCAGCCCCGCGGCGCGGCACAGCGCCAGAAAGACGAAAGTGTATTCCGAGCAGGATCCATTTCCGCGCTGCAACACCGCGGGAGCCGAATTCCATCCTCCGGACAGCTCATACGTCAGATGATCTCGAAGATAATTGAAAATTTTGCGCATGATCCAATAAGGGTTCTGCTCTTTACCCACCGCCTCCTGCAGTGCTTTCTGGATGATGGGATTCTGATAGTCAAATTTCTCGTCGTTGATGAGATAGGATTCCCGGATTTCCTTGGGGATGTCCGTCAATTTTCCCACCTTTTCCGGAAAAATGAAATAGCGGGTATCCTTGAGTTCGACGTCAACGATCATCGTGAAACGCGGCATCTGCCCCGCCGCCGTCCGGTTCAGATGATAATGCGCCACCTTCTGACCCCATCGGTCGGTCAGAAAATCCACAGGCGCCGGATGAAAAATCGGATCGCTCAGGAGGCGCTGGTTGGGAAGATCCCGGGGAACGGCGAGGTACACATCCAACGCTTCCAGAACACCGGGACCGTAGTTGCGCACTTCGTGAGTGAATTCCACTCGCTCTCGCTTCACATCGGAGTTGCGAAAGATGCCCTCATCCCCGACGGCAATACAGTAAATTGAATCCGTCTGAAAATCCACGTTCCAAAGCAATTTGCCGTCCCATGCCAGACCGTCGGCGTAGGGCGCCGGCGCGTCGAACATCACGATCACATCTCCGGTTTCCGGGCTGATGCGATAGATGCGGTTGCTCACGCGGTCGGACACCCAGAGACAGCCGCCGTCGAACGTCAGTCCCTGGGGGGATCGGGAAGGAGCAGGCAGGGATAGAATGGTGGTGCCATCCGCAGGGCTGATTTTGTGGATCTTTCGATCTGCGCGGCTTGCCAGCCAGAGATATTCGCCGTCCCAGGCGATGCCCGTCGGCTGCGCCGCCGGCGATTCGACAGTTCGGGTGACCAACGCGTCCCGCGGTCGCAGTCGGTAAATCTTCCCCTCTTCGCCGCACACGCACCAGAGTTGCTCCCCATCGTAGGTCAGCCCCACCGGTCTGAAGGTCGGAGCGGGCAAAGATCGAATTACATTGCCGCCTGCCGGATCTACGCCATAGAGTGAATCCGTCTTCAAATCCGCCGCCCAGAGGTTTTTTCCATCCCACGCCAACCCCGTGGAACAGGTTGCCGGAGCGGGAAAACCGCGCAGCACATCTCCGGTGACGGCGTGAGCGGCGTTCAAAGCGAAGAAAAGCAGGAGTATTGCGATCCCAAAGCTTGGAAAGGGTGTAGGTTTGCCCATACGAGACTCCTTTCAACATCAGGAAACAATCGGGTCAAATCCGCAGCGCATCACAATTTAACTTTCGCTTGCTTAAAGGTCAATAGTTTGTGAAGCGGATTTTTACTTCGACAAAGTATGATGTATCTGCGCAGGGGAGAAAAAATCGGCTGGATAGGGCGTTCTCCATCCAGCCGAATTTGCGGGAAAATTCCGAAATGTCGTCGCGCGAATTTATAAAACAGCTTCCTCCGTCGTTTTTTCGATCGGAGTTCGGCGATGTTCGACTTTCATGCTGACTTCCATGACGAAAGCGGATCCGTCCCAGGTGAACGGAATAACGACGATGGGGATCGTTCCGCGGTGAGCGATCGTATGCTGCCGACCGACGACGACGGTGGGGATCGAGATGCGGAACGATAGCCCGCTGTTCTCGAATTCCGTCTTCGCCCCGCCCGCCACAATGTTGATCAATTCCCCCACCGTGTCTTCGACTTCGTGGTTGATCTTGTGGAATGTTTCGCCCATCATCGTTCGATAGATCTTCAGCGCCGCTTCCGTCGAAAAACTCAGCGCCACCGATCCTTGAACGAATTCTCCCGCGTAGCCGATAATGCCGGAGATGTCCCCCTGAGCGATCATATGCTCTTTGATCTTGGGCGAACTGCGAACCGGTGCTTTGCCCAGCATGGTCTCCATCGTGTTGTTCACGGCGCGGATGAAAGGGTTAATGTACTTGACGTCCATAGAGTCTCCCGGTGCCTATTTCAATTGGGGTTGATGACGGATTTCACTTTTTCCAGAAGCGTGGCTGGTGTGAAGGGTTTTACCACATAATTGTTAACACCTTGTTTTAACGCTTCGACGACGTCTTTTTTTGCGCCGATGGAAGTAATCATAACGATGGGGATGCCTGCGAAAGAAGGATTCTTCTTGATCTCTTTGACGAACGTCAAGCCGTCCATCACCGGCATGTTCCAATCGGTCAAGATCAGATTCACCCCTGCTAATTTTCCGATCGCTTCGACGCCGTTTTCCGCTTCGATCGTATCGTTGAAGCCCGCGTCATTCAGATTCTTAATGATGATCCTGCGCATGGTCGCAGAGTCATCCACTACGAGGATTTTCACTGGTGGTCTCCGTGGTTATGGGCATTTCCGCATTCATCGCTATAAAATCTTCACCTGCAATTTTCACCTGGAATATCTGGCCGGATATGTCGAATTTCAACAGCAGGAATCGGGGATCACCGGCATCGCCGGAGCCTATGGAAATAAGGTTATCCAAAACCGGACGAGTCATCTCGTCGTATTCGCCTCTGCCGGTGCTGGGGAATCCCAGTTCAAAATTGGACGCGCTGCCCAGCAGAGCGATCATAAAACGCCCCGCCAGAGTGTTCAGGATTTCCGCTAAAACATCGAGGAAAATATCGTGGGTGTTGCAGTCATCGCCGCTGTATAAATTCTGGGCGAGATCCCGGGCGAAGGTCTCCGTCAGTTCAATGCTCATCTTGCCGTAATGCGGAGAAAGAAGGGGGATCGCCGCCCAGACGAGACCGATATCCGCGGCTTTATCGGCGGACTGCGAAGGTCCCGATGCCGAAACCATCGTAGCCTCCAGCAGCTGAGGCTGTTCGAAGACCATGTTCTCCAGCGTCAAGGTGACCGCTTCAACAGCGGCTGGAATCAGTTTGCTGTGTTCATCCATGTTCTACCTCCGCGACGGCGGCATTCTCCAAATTCTGCAGCGCCTGCATAATGCTCGCCGGTGAAACCGGTTTGCTCAACACGGCAAATGCGCCCAACTTCAATAATTCTTCCTCTTTTGCAGAATTCCCCATACTGCTGATGACCAGAACCGGAATATTACTCAAGCGTGGACTCGCTTTGATGTGCTTCAATAGAGAAATTCCATCCATATTGGGCATATTTAAATCCGTAACTAGTAATTCTACTTCCTTTGCAGAAACGCCGCTCTCCGGTTCTCCCGCTCTATCATTGCGGAATCGTTCCTTGAGTAACTGCAGCGCTTCCCGCCCGTCCCGGGCGTTCAAGAACTCTGCATCTTGATAGCCGGCGATTTCCAGACAGCGTTTGGTTACCATTCGAGCTGTGGCGGAATCATCCGCTACGATGATCACAGAGGGCATACGACCTCCTCAAGAGCTCTGAAAAACGGCATCCCGCGTGCGGGAAAATTCCATCTGCACGTTGAGAATAATGCGGGATAAATCGTCCTTTTCTATCTTGAAGAAAGATTCCACGGTTTCGTCGAGGCGATAAGAAAGAGAATCCGCGCCGGTGCCCTGCCCCGCCATCATCGCCAGCAGGTCGCCAGTGTGCACGGCTGCGACCAGCACCCGGTCTTTCAACGCCGCAGAAGACGGATGATGGTGATGCCGGATCACCGCGCAGAGTTCTTGCGGCAGATTCCAATGCGCCGCCATTTCCGCTCCGATCCGGCAGTGATCCGTCCCCAGCAGTTCCCGTTCTGCGGCGAGGAAGTCTTCGCTGCGGCGGGTGTCGCACCATTGCGTCAGCGTCTCCGCATTTCCCCGCAGGAATTCTGAGATAATGGTTTTTCCGATGTCGTGGAGCAATCCGCCGGTAAACGCCAGATCCAGAGATACGGGCGCCGCAGCGTAGCGCGCGACTTCCCTGGTGGCGATGGCGCAGCAGAGCGAATGATCCCACATCTCGCCCGCGCAGCTTTCATAACCGACCAGAGGGTGTGCGAAAAGGTCCGGTGCGCAGGCGCCCAGGGCGATGCCGATGACCATCTTCTCCCCCAGGTGAATGATGGCGCGCGAAACTGTGGTGATCTGCTGCCCCCGTGAAAATGCTGCGGAATTCGCCACACGCAGGACCTTCACCGTCAGTGAGGAATCGCTCTCCACAATCTGAACGATTTCCTGCAGGGAATGCTTTTCCCGCCCCACCATTTCCAGCAGGCGATGCACGACCAACGGCAGCGTCGGCAGGCGGTTGACTTTCTGCGCGATGGCTGCCGCCTGTGCGTCCTGCCATCCGGTTTCAGTTATAATTCCCATTCCCCCCTGCCCGGCGATGAAAGAATCACCCGACCGCGGCCGACTTCCAGAGTCACCGTGCGGCTGATGTTATCGCCGACGTCTTCTGCGATCGCTCCCAGATGATTCGCCCATAGGATCTTCTTCACCGCCAGAATATTGCGTTTGCCGATATTGAAGGTGTTGTTGGGATCCATGATGCTGGCGCCGCCTGCTAATTTGATCATGAAACCCCCGCCGGTTACTCCGGATTTCCGGATCATAGTTTGAATCAGCAGGGGAATGCCGGTATCGGCGAACATCCCCGGACGCTCCTGCGCCAGCTTCTTGTTGATCGAGGAATCCGGCAGAGCGATGTGAATCAATCCGGCAGTGCGGCGATCCCGGGTGCTGGCAATCACGGCTACGCAGGAACCCAGCGCCATCGTCTTGATGACGTCATCCGGCGAATTCGAGGCGGCCATTTCACCGATGCCGACATAGATGGTCGCCATTACTGCATCTCCGCCAGCAAGCCCAATATCGTCGGTGCAATCGCCGGCAATGGGACCAAGCGCTCCGCTCCGCCCCTTTCGTAGGCGACCTTCGGCATGCCGAATACTACGGAAGTCGCTTCGTCCTGCGCGATCGTCCTGGCGCCTTCTTTTCGCATAGCGACCATCCCGTCCGCACCGTCATGTCCCATGCCGGTCAGCATGACTCCGACAGCATTCGCGCCAACGTGTCGCGCGACGGACTGCATTAATACTTCGACCGAAGGTCGGTGACCGCAGACTTTGTCGCCGGTCTTGCATTCCACGCGGTAGGTGCCGCCGGAACGCTGCACCGTCAGGTGATAATCACCGGGGGCGATCAGCACTCTGCCCTGCATCACGCGATCACCGGTCTCGGCTTCCTTAACCGACATGGCGCACAACTCGTCCAGGCGTTCGGCGAACATCTTCGTGAAGCCTGCAGGCATATGCTGGACGATGACAACGCCCGGCGTCGAAGCGGGCAATTGCTGCAGTACTTGACGGATCGCTTCCGTGCCGCCAGTGGAAGCACCGATGGCGATGACTTTATCCGTTGATTCCGCCAGTGACTGCGGAGTGTATGCCAACTTCGGAGCGGATTGCCGGCTGATTTTTTTCCAGGCGCTGACATTGACGGACGCCGCGGCTTTCACTTTGGCGCGCAATTCGTCCAACATGCCGTTCAGGCCCCGAGCCACGTCGCTGCCAGGTTTCGTCACAAAATCCACGGCGCCGGCTTCCAGAGCTTCCAGCGTGATCCTCTTGCCCCGTTGCGTCAGAGCGCTCACCATGATGACGGGAAGCGGGTGCTGGGGCATCAGCCTGCGCAGGAACTCCACCCCATCCATCTTCGGCATCTCCACGTCCAGCGTGAGGACGTCGGGGCGGAGTTCAACGATTTTGTCGCGAGCCGCATAAGGATCGGCGGCTTGCCCCACGACTTCGATCTCCGGGTCCATCGCCAAACCGCGTCGCAGAATCTCCCGCACCATCGCGGAATCATCCACTATAAGAACTTTAATCCGCTTCTTGCGGAGCGGCGGCGTTATTGGATTCAAATCAGCCTACCTTCTGATAAACCGCCGGTTTGACATATCGGAAATAGTGATTGCTGCGCCCTAAGGTTTCCGAATGACCGATGAAAAGATATCCGTCGGGCTCTAAATAGCGGTGAAAGCGCTGCGTCAATGCCATGCGCGTGGGATGGTCGAAGTAGATCATCACATTGCGGCAGAAGATGATGTGAAATTTGCCCTTGAAGGGATACGTTTCGCGCATCAGATTCAAGCGGCGGAACGTTACCAACTCCCGCAATTTCGGATGAACGAGCATCGAACCGTCAGCTCTCTGCGAGAAGTATTTTTTGACGAGATTCGCCGGTAAATGGTGCACGCTTTCGGATGAGTACATCCCCGCCTGAGCGATCTGTAATACCCTGGATGAGATATCCGTTGCCAGAATCCCCACATCTGGCGAAGAAATTCCACCGAATCTGGTGCGGTGTTGGTTCTGCACTCCGTCATCTTGATTGGAAGAGAGGAATTCGAGCAGTAGCATACCCAATGTGTAAGGCTCTTCACCGGTGGAGCAGCCCGGACACCAAATTCTCAGAACCGCAGATTTTGACTTGCGGTTGGAGAACAGTTGGGGCAACACCGTTTCGAAATAGAACTTGAAATGATCGTTCTCACGGTAAAAGAAGGTGTGATTGGTGGATATGCGGTCAATCAGACGCGTCAGCGCTGCTCCGCTGGATTCCGTGACGACATATCGGTAATAGTCGGTGAAATTCGTGAATCCGTTTTCACGCAGCACTTTTTGAAGGCGTCCGGTGATCAGAGCCCGCTTCTGCTGCCCCAGGTTAATCCCGAAGTTTTCGTAAACCAGATCGCGGATCAACCGATATTCCCTGTCGGTCAGCGGCGACGGTTCCGCCGGGATGACGTTATTTTGTTGTTTTTCTTGATCCTCGCAGGTCAGTGCATTTTTCATCTTTGGTTCCGAACTCTACCACCCATTCGAGTCTGATATTTCACACAGGATAGACGACTCGCTTGGAAGAATGATTCCGCCGGAAGACGGCGCGGTGAATCTTCACGCCGCGGCGGCTTCGCTGATCTGCTCGAGCTCCTCGTCGAAGAGGAGATTCTGTATATCCAGGAGGATTTTCACCTCGTCGTCGAGATGCCCTAAGCCCGCGACGAAACGGCTGCTTTTCCCTTTTCGCACTTGCGGCGGCGGTTCGATTTTCCCAGCAGGAATGTCCACGACTTCGGATACGGAATCCACGATCAGCCCGACCGACGCTTCCCGGATATTGACGACGATGATGCAGGTTCGCTCATCGTAGGGTCTCTCTTCCAATCCGAAGCGCAAGCGGACGTCAATGACGGGAATCACCTTGCCGCGCAGATTAATGACGCCTTTGACGAAATCCGGCATATCCGGCAGATCCGTCACGTTTTGAATCCCGATGATTTCGGTCACGTTGCGGATTTCTATGCCGTACTCTTCTTTACCCAGTGCGAAGGTTAAATACTTCCCTTCCTGGATGTCCTGCGATTCTTGGTTCTCCAGAATCTCTTCGCTTAGTCTGTCATGGTCTGCCATCTTCCGCTCCATAGTTGTTTTATGCCACCGCTGAGGCGCTCTGTCTGGATTTGTGTTTTGAATATTCTGAGCCCGACTGTTCTTCTCGACAGCGCGCGAGATTGAAAATCCCGGCGATGTCAATGATCAGGCAGATTTCCCCATCACCCAAGATCGTGCAGCCGGAAATTCCCGCCAATTCGCCGATGTAGCGCGACAACCCCTTGATCACAATCTGCTGCTGGCCGATCAACTCATCCACGAATAGACAGATGGACTTCCCCTCGTTTTCCACCACCAGAACCAAACCGTCGGTCAATTCAAGATGATCGGTTTTGTGCTCGAAGATTTCGTGCAGCCGGATCACGGGTATCAGCGTCCCTCGGATGTTGACCAACTCCTGGCCGTCCACCAGACGAGTAACGTCCTTCGCCTGCGGTCGGAGCGTCTCTTTGATCGAGCCGATGGGGACGATGTAACGCGCTTGCCCCACCCGCACCAGCATCCCGTCTATGATCGCCAGCGTCAAGGGGATGCGCAGGACGATGGAAGTCCCTTGTTCCGGGATGCTGCGAATATCCACTTTCCCGCGGATGTTCTCGATATTCCGCTTCACCACATCCATCCCGACGCCGCGGCCGGACACATCCGTCACTTTCTCCGCCGTCGAAAAGCCGGGTTGGAATATGAGTTGATGGACTTCTTCATCCTTCAGATCGGAACCGTCGCCGTGGATCAGCCCTTTTTCCTGCGCCTTCCGGAGAATATGTTCCCGATGCAACCCGCGCCCGTCATCTTTGAGAATGATCCAGACTTCGCTGCCGACGTATTTCGCTTCCAGAACGATTTTGCCGACTTCCGGTTTGCCCTGCCGGACTCGTTCTTCCGGCGGTTCGATGCCGTGGTCAATCGCGTTCCGAATCAGATGCACCAGAGGATCGTTGATCTGTTCGATGACGGTCTTGTCCACTTCCGTCTCTTCGCCGATGATCTCTAATTCGACTTTTTTGCCCGCCTTCTGCGCCAGGTCGCGCACCAGACGGATCGTCCGCCGGAAGGTGCCGGAAAGAGGAATCATGCGGATGGAGGTCGCGATTCCTTGGATTTCGCGGCTGATTTTCTCCAGCTGGCGCACGGATTTCTCGAAGCGATCCAGGGATGTGCTGATCCCTTTCAGATCGGGGTTCTGAGCCACCATCGCTTCCGCGATCACCAGCTCGCCAACAAGATCCAGCAGGACATCCAGTTTCTCAATGTCCACGCGGACCGATTGTCGCTGAGCGCTTCCCGCCGAATCGCTCTGGCGGCGATCTTCCCCCGAACGGCGTTCCGCGCCGGAGCGCCGCTCCGCATTGACAGCGACGGCATTCGCCGTTTCTGCGGAATCCTGCTTCGCACTTTCTTTTACTTGAACCTTCGCGTTGGAATCCTGTACATCGTCATTCTGTTGTACAGGGGCTTCCGCAGGCGCATGATCGGCGGCGGCTTCTTGCAATAAGCTGATCCAGCCTAAGACTCCCGGTATGGCTGGGCTCCTGCCCTGCTCGGATTCGTTCAATGCGCCGCGCAAGACATCAATGATTTCCAGCAATAGGGTTAGGACTTCTTTATCTGCAGCGGAAGAGCGATTCTTGATTCTCTCCAGGGTGCTTTCCGCATGATGGCTGAGAGTCTCCAGATCCGCAAAGCCGAAGAGCCCTGAATTACCTTTCAGGCTGTGCAATGCCCGGAAAGCTTGCGCGGCATATTCCGGATTCTGGGGATCTTTTTCCAGATTCAATAGCGCCGTTTCCGCTTGATCCAGATGCTCGTTGGATTCCGCGATAAACTGCTGAATCAATTCCTGAGTAATGTTGAATTGCAGCGATTCGGAAGATGCGTTTTCCGCTTCAGTTTGCTTGGGAAGGGGCATATCCGATGTCGTTGTCCGGGCAGCATCGGCTGCGTTTTCTTTTTGGGCGCCTCGGGACTCCGCCGAATTTTTCCCTTTCTTCTGAACTGCGAGAGGGCTTTCCTGCGGATCGGGGTCTTGAATCGTTTTGATCGCCGCTCGGAGTTCCCCAATCAGCTCTTCCGACTCCATTTCCATTCCCGAATCCGTGAGCTTTTCTTTCACGCGATCCAGAAGCCTGCGAATGAAATCACAGGTCTTGATCAGCAAATCAACGTGTTCGCTGCGTAGCGAGCAGGCGCCCTTTCTGAAGAGATCGAGCAGGGTTTCCGCTTCGTGAGTGACTCGGTTGATGCTGCGCAGGCTTAGATAACCGGCGCTGCCTTTCAGCGAATGAAAGAGGCGGAAGATGCTGTTGATGAGTTCAGGACTGACGCCGCCTTCTTGATCCGATCGCTTCTCGAGCTCGATCAAGCGGGGCTCGACTTCCTCCAGCATTTCAAAGCCTTCTTCGATGAAGCCGGCGAGGAGTTCTTCCTGCTCGCGGTCAAGATTCACATCGGTCATGCTTTCCCCATGGATATCGGTTATCAATCATTCTGTTGCTTAGCGAACAGTCTTGCGGATCGCAGAATTTTCCAGCCGATACAAAGGGTATAAAATAGATGATTTCGATGGGTATTCAAGGAAAAACAGCAATTTCTAAGGGGAATTTCGGATTCGGCGGCGAAGCGGTTAAAATTCACCGGTGACCCGCGTCGCTTCAGAATTAGAATCCATAAGCATTTGCGCATGTCCAACACTCCTGCCATTAGAAAAGGATTGACATCATGGGACTTGACTCGTTCCTATCGAAATTTGTATATTGATAGAGTTAAAGTCATCTATTCTGTCCCATTATGCAACACACCGTCATCGGCACAGCCGGCCACGTGGATCACGGCAAGTCCTCTCTGATCAAGGCGCTCACGGGAACCGATCCCGACCGCTTGCAGGAGGAAAAAGAGCGGGAGATGACGATTGATCTTGGGTTCGCGTTCCTCGGGGATCATATCACGTTCATAGACGTTCCCGGCCATGAGAAGTTCATCAAGAATATGCTTTCCGGCGTGGCGACGGTGGACGCCGTCCTGTTTGTCATCGCCGCGGATGACGGCTTTATGCCTCAGACCGAAGAGCATTTTGAGATTCTGAAGTTGTTGGAAGTCGAACGCGGCATGGTGGTTCTGACGAAAATTGATATGGTAGATCCCGATTGGCTGGACTTGATGGAAGAGGACATCCGGGAGCGTCTGGAGGGGTCTTTTCTGGAAAAAGCGCCGATTTACCGCGTGGACAGCTTAAGTTACAAAGGCATTGAAGACCTGAAGAAAGCCATCTTCGAACTGGCGGCGAGCCTCCCGCCTCGACCGGAAAAGGGAGTTTTCCGAATGTACGTGGATCGGGTTTTCACGATCCGCGGGGCGGGCACGGTGGTGGCGGGGACGGTTTTGGGCGGGCGCGTGAAAACGGGCGAACGCATCGAGCTGCTGCCCAGAGGGATTGAAGTCCGCGTGAAGCGCATCCAGGTGCATAACGTGGAAGTGCCGGAAGCCCGCACAGGCGAACGGGCGGCGATCAATCTGCAGGGGGTGGAAACTTCGCAGATTGCGCGCGGCGATTTGCTCGCACAAATCGGCTATTTCAAGCCGACCTATATGATCAATGCGTCCTATCTTCACCTCCGCTCCGCCGCGCGTCCACTTGAAAACCGCACGCGAGTGCGCCTGCATCTCGGCACGGCGGAATACCTAGCCCGCGCCGTGACTCTGGAAAAAAAGCCGCTGCTTCCCGGCGAGAGCGGCTTCCTGCAGTTGCGCATCGAAGCGCCTGTCGTCTGCGAAATCGGGGATCGTTTCGTGATTCGGGATTATTCTCCGAGCCGCACCATCGGCGGAGGCAGAGTCCTGGAAGTGCACCCCAAGAAACTGAAATATCTGCCGTACGAAGAGATTGAAGTCCTGGAAGTCCTCGATGCGGGCAGCCCTGCGGATCTGGTGGAACAGCACATCCGCCGCGGCGGCTTCAAGCCGTTCAATATCGAGACGCTGGCTAAAGAGCTCTCGCGACCGGTGAATGAAGTCGGCGCTCTGGTCGGAGAACTTTCCGCCGCGGAAAAATTGGTGCGACTGGTGAATCCTACGACGAACTGGTTCCTGCACCAATCGGTTTACCAGGATGCGCGGGGTCGGCTTTTAAAAATGCTGGATGAATTTCACCGAAACGCACCTTATCGGCTGGGGATGCGGCGTTCCGAGTTGGCGGGGAAACTCTTCGGCAGTGTGGATCGTTCCCTCTACGATGCTTTCCTCGACCAGCTGATTGAGGACGAAGAATTGGATGCTTCCGGCGAAATCGTTTACCGCCGGGGACACCAAATCCGCTTCGATTCCCGCCAGGAAGCTCTGGCTCAAAAAATTCTCAAGATTTATTGGGATACGGCGTATGTAACGCCGGAATTCGAAGAACTCGTTGACCAGTTAGGCGAATCGGCGGAAGAGGTGCGCAAAATCATCAACGGTCTGGTGGACAGTGGGGAATTGAAAGAATTAGGTATCGGCATCGGGCGCGCTTTAATCTTTCACACCGAAAGAATCGTTCAAGCCCGTGAAATCATTCTGCGGCTCTTCAGCCAGAAGAACGAGGTCGCCTTTTTCGAGGTGCGGGAAGCTCTCCAGTCCACCCGAAAATTTACGACTCCGATTCTGAATTATTTCGACCAGATAGGATTGACGGTGCGCGTGGGGGATGGGCGTATGTTGAAAGAGCGCGCCTGAAAGGGCTCGCGGATCAGGAACCGAAATCATATCATAGGAAATATCGCAAACTGGGGATCCACCCATGAAGGCCATTCTGAAAACCAGCCCGGAAAAGGGCTTGACATTCACTCAGGACGCACCGCTTCCGCAGGTGAAGACGGCGCACGACGTTCTGATCAAAGTAAAAGCGACCGCTATCTGCGGGACGGATGTGGATATTTACAAGTCGGACGCGGATCTGATCCGACGGATGAGCAAGGCTTTCCCCGTCATCACCGGTCATGAATTTTGCGGGGAAGTCGTGGAAGTCGGAAAATCGGTCAAGCGCATCCAGGTGGGGGATTACGTATCGGCGGAAATGCACTTGATCTGCGGGGAGTGTTATAACTGCCGCACAGGCAACGGTCATGTCTGCATCAACACCGTCATCAAGGGCATTGACGATCATGGCTGTTTTGCGGAATACGTCGTCGTGCCGGCGGGAAACGTCGTGAAATTGCCGGCAGATCTGCCTGAAGAAGTCGCCGCCTTTCTGGATGCCGTCGGCAACGCCGTGCATACCGCATCCGTTGTGGATGTGGTGGCGAAAAGCGTGGCAATTTTAGGCGCGGGGCCGATGGGCATTATGGCGGCGAAGATCTGCAAGCTTTCGGGCGCGCGGGAAGTGCTGGTAACCGATATTAACGATACTCTGCTGAGAGTCGCTCTTGCAAACGGCGCCGATGCCGCTTTCAACGTGAGTTCAGAAGCAGGAAGAAAAGAATTTCTGGATGCCTGCCGGAGGGATCTGACGCGGGGTGGAGTGGACGTGGCGTTGGAGATGTCGGGGCACCCCGCCGCGTATAACGACCTCTTCACAGCCGTCCGAATGGGCGGGGAAATCGCGCTTTTAGGCTTGCCGCGCCATCCTTTGACGGTGAACTTCAACAAAGACATCATCTTCAAGGGGTTGAAAATCCACGGCGTGATCGGAAGAAAAATCTTCGACACCTGGTATCGCATGCTGGGCTTGATTCAGGCGGGTCTGGGCGACACTCTTAAGCAGATCGTGACGCACCGTTTGCCGCTTTCGGAGTATCAGCTGGGCTTCGACCTGAAATTGAAGGGCGAAGGGCTGAAAGTGGTCTTCAAACCGTGAAGTCGTAATGCAGAAAACGCTGTCAGTATAAGAAAAAAGAAAGAGGTTTGAGTCTATGGAAATTATGCCGCGCCGGCCGAGTAAAAATGTCCTCTACTTCTCAAAATATCACGGCACGGGCAATGATTTTATCCTGGTAGACGGGATTAAATACCCAGAAGAGCCGAGCTGGTGGCACCGCGAGACGATCAAGAAGCTCTGCGACCGCCATTTCGGTGTCGGAGCGGACGGTCTGATCGTTCTGCTTCCTTCGCAGGATTGCGATTACCGCATGAAGTATTTCAATTCGGACGGGAATGAAGCCGAGATGTGCGGCAACGGCTTGCGCTGCCTGGCGCTCTTCATCCGTGATCAAGGCTATTCGGTCGGGGATCCGATGACGATCCAGACGCTCGCCGGAGAAGTCGCCGTAGAGCTGTTAGCCGGCGAACGAGTGCGGGTCGGAATGCCGGCGGTGAATTTCCAACGAAAGTGGATTCCGATGCGAGGAGAAGGGGAATGCATTCAGGAAGAAATCAAACTCGACCGAAAAACCAGCCTGCGCATCACCGCTCTATCCATCGGAAATCCGCATGTCATTTTATTCGGCGAGTACAGCGATGAACAGGTCAGAAGCCTTGGCCCGCTGATTGAAAACCACAACCTTTTCCCGCAGAAGACCAATGTTCACTTCGTGCAAGTCGAGGGGTCGAATCGGATCCATATGAAGATCTGGGAGCGAGGCAGCGGCGTGACGCTGGCTTGCGGATCGGGTGCGGTGGCGGCCGTGGCGGCGGCGATTGCCGGCGGGTTGCTGCCCTTTGAGGCGAATATCCGTGTGCAGCAGCCCGGCGGTGAGCTGATCGTTTCCATTGCGGATGGGTACCGCGAATCTTCGCTGGAAGGAGAAGCCGTCTACGTGTACCACGGTGTTGTGGAATTTTAATGATCAAGAAGCTGTCCAGAAAAATGACTTCTTGATGTATGGCTGATCCGACGCAAACGAATCGTCGAAGCCTCAGGTTTCTGCGGATCGCATTGTGGTTTGTTCTGCTGCTTTTGGTGGTTTTTCAAACATTCCTTGAAGCGCGATCCCAAAAACGGCAGGTTCGAAAACGTTTGAAATCATGCGTGGAACTCTGCGCGCAGCGGTTGGAGAAGAAGAACAGCGACTTCGGATTCGCTCTGATCGCACTGGTGGAACAGCGCTCGATTCGCGAGGGGTTTGCGCGGTTGAACGAGGAAGGGATCTCCGCAACCTGGGCGCTGGGCTTTCTGGAAGCTCTGGACGGCGCTACCAGATCTATCATGGTCTCCCATCCAGGGGTAGAAAATCTGGCGTTCCGTTCGCTGGAAGGAATCAAGCTGGCGGGTTCCGGTGCCGATCGGGATTCCATCACTTATCCGGATCTGCGTTTGCGGATGCAACGTCAGACGATCCGAAGGGAATCTGATCCGTTTACAGAACGAATCGTCGTGCCCGTTCGCGCCGCCGATGCGAGTCCGGTCGCCTTCTTAACAGCAGACCTCAATCTCAAAGGCTTTTATAGAGAGGTTCTCACCGAGTTCGATAGTGAATCGGATGCGCTGGTTCTGCTGGCGGATGCATCGGGGAGGAGAATCTGGTCAAACGACGATGAACTTGTCTTAACCGATTTTCGACAGGAACTGCGGGAGTTCGAACACAATCGAAAAGTTTTTCTGGCGGAAAGCGCCCTCATCCCCGAGGCGAATCACAGGATTTACGCGGCTATTCCGCAGAATGTGGAGATCGCCGTGAGCTTCGAATACTTCGCGTGGAACATCGCTGCCATCGCCGTCATCATCTTGCTGTTCTGGTCGTGCGAGTCGGCGATGTTTCGAAGGAGACACGCGCCGAAAAAGAGATCTGCGTAGCGATTATTACCCCTCATGGAGTAATAATATCTCTTTAAAAAAATTCTTGACAGACGGGTTTTTTCTCCCTAAATTGTACAAAAAATAACATATAGAGGGTGCGGCACAGTCGTGAAACGGGTTCTACTTATCATCATCAGCCTGATCTTTTTCCTCGGTATATCCGTGGGATTCACCGGTTGCGGGTATCACATGGTCTATCTGCTCGATCAACCGGTCAGCGATCCCATTATGTACGCCGATGACGGTCAGGACAGTGATCTGTGCAAAGTCGAAGACGGGGGATATTCCGGTTCGTCGGGTGAGTGCCCTACGTGATGACCGGATCCGCCCGGATCGGGCTTGCAAAACGAACAGATTCGTGCGCCGCATCTCTTGCAAGCGATGGTGCTCAACGTGACTCGGCGAGGTTGACCCGGATTTGCCACGGATATACAAGATGTCATATAGAAAACGGATTCTCACTGCAATCTTCTATTTTGGAGGAATCACTGTCGCCCCAGCCGGTGCGGGGGTTTTAGGGTTGGGCTTCACTCAGATCAAGGCGGAATATCAGTACACCGATTATTCGCGTTACACCTACCCCAATCCCATTCTCTTCGAATACCCCAACCAAGATTATCGGCAGCCCGCCCCCTACATCAATGATTTCCCCGAGAATCGGGGATTGATCAAGGTCACCCAGGGGTTGGGGATCAATGACGCCCTGCTGGCGAAATATCAATATTCCGAGCTGGATGAGAAGAATCACCAGGACTTATTCAATATGAAATACGTGCGCAACCTTTCCGCTTCGACGGAAGCGCACATCAGCGGGCAGATCACGCGCGGCACCGGGGGATTCCTCGGAAAGATGATCGAAGCGGGCGGCAAGGTGGATTGGGCGGGGTTCGTACTGGCGGAAGCCGCTTACGCCTATTATTCCAATAAGGTGGATACGGCGGGTTCTTCCACCAGCGATGCGCATTCGCTGGAATTGCAATTGCGGCAGGCGCTTTCGAAGAGCACCGCCTTGCAGGTCAAATGGGCGTATTTTTTCGCCGCCGGCACAAAAGCGGATTTTTTTTCCAACACTCTGAGTTTCTGGCTTTCGCAGTGGCTGCCTACGCAGACGGCGGTGCACCTTGAGTGGCGGGAGAACTGGAACGGTCAGCATTTCCGTTCCTGGTCCCCGGGCATCGAAATTGATCAATATCTCGGCTGGGCGACTCTAGCCACCGTGCGGGTTCGGTTCTATCAAGGACTGCCGGAAGATCCTGCGCAGCTGGAGCTGCTGCGAGGAAGCAAATTTGAAAGTTGGGCGTTTTCCGGCATCCTGAGTCATCATATCTTCGCCGAGACGGTGGTGATGTTGAAGTATCGGTACTATTGGAGCGATCAGGATATTCAGATGAACACCTATCTGATCGCCGTGGAGCATATCCTATGATGCGGCATTCGACGACGGCGTTGAATCAATGCGGTTCGATCCTTCTCTGGATCATGGCTGTTTTAAGTCTACACGGCTGCGGCGACCCGCCCACCACCCCCGTGGAACAACGAGGTAATATCGAAATCCACGGGATGCTGCTGCCTCAGAATGCGCCGGCGGATTCGATTTTCGTCGTTCTCGATGGAGATACATTGGGTTATGTTCCCAATCCGCACCTCTGCGCGGGTCTGTATGCCGGTAAACATTTTGTTTCCGTAAAAACGGTGGCACTATACCTCGCGGACACGCTGGAATACCTCAGCAGTCCGGCGTACGTCACCGTCACGGCGGGACAGACTTCGCAGGCGGCGTTCAGTTTGACCACTGAAATTCCTGTTTCCCCGTATGTGGGGTATCGCGCGCCCGATTTTTCCCTGTGCGATCTGAACGGCGATACCGTCAGACTCTCAGCCCAGATGGGGAAAGTCGTGCTGCTCTACTTCTTCACCGGAACGTGAAATTTCTGCATGGGGACGGAGATTCCGGCGCTTCAAAAGCAGATCAGCGACAGCTTCCGGGTGGTGACCGCACCGGATACCCTGGTCGAAGTGATCGCCTTAAACGAAGATCGCAGTGTCGCATTTTTATCGCAATACGCGCAATTTGTAGGACCCTGGCCCGGAGGCGGAAACAAGGATGTCGTCATCACTTTTCCGATCCTGTTTGACAGTACCGGTGCCTCTTTTGAAGAATACGATGCGATGAATCTCCCGTCCATCTTGTTGGTGGATCAGACCCGCAAGATCATTCTGCGTTACGACGGCGCCGCCAGCGCCGATCCCTTTTGGGATCATTTCGCTGAAATCATCGCCGGGATTCATGCGCTTTTAGAGAGCCCACCTGAGAATTGAACGATGGATCACTATGAGAAAATCAATGTACGGTATCCTCAGCCTGCTCAGTATAGCAGGGACGCTCGCCTTCCAGACGCGGCCGGCGGTCGCAGGTCTTCCTGTCGGTGCGCAGGCCCCTGCTTTTACCTTGACAACAACGGCGGATAAAACGGTCTCCCTTTCCGATTTCGCGGGTAAGATCGTCATCCTGCATTTTTGGAAATCCAACTGAAGGCAGTGCCATGAGGAGATTCCTCATTTATTGAAAATCCGCGAGCAATATCCGGAAGATAAAGTTGTCATCCTTGCGATGAACGCAATCAACCCCGCCAAGCAGGCGGAGGCTGAAGCCAAGCGCTATAACATCCCCTTCGATGTGGTGGTCTGCCGGGGTGCCGGCGTGATCCGCGATTACGAGGTCACCAAACTGCCGCAAATGTTCATCATTGACGGTAAAGGCATCATCCAGGCGAGCGAGTTGTTTATGCAAGCCGATCAGATCAAAGGGATATTGGATAAATTGCTGGCCGCCCCATGACCACTCGTTCGGCGTTACCGGGCATCATCGTACACATTGAAATCGTATGAGTAAACCGAAGCTCATTTTCTTCATCTTGCTGACGCTGGCGATCGCCGCTTCTCTCGTCTGGGGGATCCTCGAGGGGCATCCGCAGGATATCCGCATGGAAGCATCCAGCCTCTGACTGAGCTGCATCGGGCTCGGATGAGCTCTTCCAGCTGCGGATGGGGGAAGTGCGCCCGTGGGCATTTTCCCCGATGGATTTTTCTCGCCTGTTTCAGAATCCCTGAGACGATTTATGACTGGATCGAATGCAGATAGATACGCACCGAACTCAACGCCGCCTGCGGCGCCCTGCATGACGCATTGCCTGCAGGGTACGGATATCCGAACCGTTCTGCAGCTGGTGGCGAAGGTAGAGAGGGGCGAAAAGCCTCCGGATGAAGCCTTTGAAGAAGCCTGGCGCATCATCGTCGAGAAAAATCCGCTGCCTTCCGTCTGCGGGCGGGTCTGCCCTCATCCCTGCGAAGGCTACTGTCTGCGCAGCCAAGTGGATGAACCGGTCGCCGTCAACCATATCGAACGCTTCATCGGGGATTGGGGGCTGGCGCACGGTTTCAAGTTCACGAAACTCACTTCGGAGCGTCAGCTAGAAAAAGTGGCGATCGTCGGTTCCGGTCCCGCCGGATTATCTTGCGCCTATCACCTTGCGCGCCGCGGTTACGCCATAACCGTCTTCGAAGCCTTCCCCAAAGCCGGCGGCATGCTCCGCTACGGCATCCCCCCCTACCGTTTGCCCCGGCACATATTAGACGCGGAGATCGAACGGATTCTCGAGTTAGGGATTGAACTGCGGTTGAATACGGCCGTCGGCAAAGAGATCCCTCTGGAACGGATTCAGGCGGACTATAATGCCGTTTTCATCGGCATAGGCGCTCAAAAAGCTGTAAGATTGGGGTGTCGCGGAGAAGAATGTCAAGGGGTATACGGCGGAGTGGAATTTCTGCGGTTGGTCAACAGCGGTCAACCTGTGAATATCGGAGGGACGGTCGTCGTAGTGGGCGGCGGGAACACCGCTGTAGATGCCGCCAGAACCGCCCGTCGTCTGAATCCCGAGGCGGCTGTAACTGTTCTCTACCGCCGCACTCGTGCGGAAATGCCCGCGATCGCGGAAGAAATCGAAGCCGCTCGGGAAGAAGGCGTCGAGTTTCGTTTCCTCGCCGCGCCGCTGGAGATCCAAGGCGAAAACGGGCGATTGGCGCGCGTCCTCTGTCAGCAGATGCAACTTGCGGAGCCCGACGAATCGGGGCGCCGAAAACCAGTGCCGATCGCGGGGGAAACCTTCGTCTTATCCGCGGATACTTTGATCGCCGCCGTTTCTCAAGAGACGGACTGGGAAGGCTTGGAAACCTTGAAGGATGTCTCGAAGCCGTCTTCCAAGACGGATTCCAATGCAAGAACGGCTGATCGGGTTTATGCAGGCGGCGATGTAAAGGAGCCGGGATTAGTCGCCGAATCCATCCTTCAAGGCAGACAGGCGGCCGAGGAGATGCACGCCCGTTTCCGCGGTTTGGAATTGCCGCCAGTTGCGGAAGTCGAGTCAATCTCGCCGGAACGAATGCACCTCGACGCCGTGCGCC
This sequence comes from uncultured bacterium, assembly GCA_964623265.1. Classification (GTDB taxonomy): domain Bacteria; phylum Electryoneota; class B3-LCP; order B3-LCP; family B3-LCP; genus CAZUTK01. The sequence goes on from CAZUTK010000007.1 coordinate 56,159, forward strand.
CATCCCCTCGGCACCAGCCTAAGCAAATCGAGGTTTCCCAGCGCATCCAGCAGCCCTGGAAAGAAGTCTCTGCCACGCTTTCCTGCGAAAATGCTGTTCGGGAAGCCGGGCGATGCATCGGCTGCGGTGAAAGCTTCATCAAGCATCCTAAAACGCATCCCATCCATATTTTTCGGCGCGTCACTCAGATCGGCGTGGGGGCGTTTCTCTTTAACAGTTACTTTGCCGTGTTTTCCACGAAGACGCTCTACGACGGATCCTTGCGCAACGTCTGCGTCCCCGGCTTGAATTGCCACTCTTGTCCCACCGCTTTGATGGGGTGTCCTATCGGGATCGCTCAGCACTTCGCCGCGATGCATACCTTTCCCTGGTTTTTGATCGGCTTTTTAGGAGTCATCGGAGTGATTTCCGGTCGTTTCACCTGCGGATGGCTCTGCCCCTGGGGATTGGTGCAAGATCTGTTGTATCGCTTCAAGAAGCTGACCGTGCGCATTCCAAAATTTATGAATTATCTAAAATACTCCATTCTCGTGGTCGTGGTGATCATCATACCTTACATCACATACGAGCACTGGTTCAGCAAGCTCTGCCCCTGCGGAGCGCTGATCGCGGCGATTCCTTGGGCGATCTGGAACCCTATGGATCCTGTTCTAGGCGAACCATATATCGCACCCGGCATGATCGGGACGATGTTCTGGTTGAAGATGTGGATCCTGGGCGTTTTTTTGGTGCTGTTTTTGTTCATCAAACGGCCCTTCTGCCGCACAATTTGCCCTCTGGGAGCCACCTATGCGTTGTTCAACCGCGTCTCGCTGATTTCCGTGAAGGTGGGGGAGGGCTGCGTGGACTGCGGTCAATGCCGCGCCGTCTGCCCTGTGGACCTCAATGTCCGTCGGGAAGCCAACAGCGAAGCCTGCATCAAGTGTCTGGAATGCACCCAGTGTCAGCGCATCCGGTTCTACTGGAATCGGTTCTGGCGGTTGCCGGCGCGATTGCATGGGAAACGGCGCAGGAAATTCGAGGCGATTCCGGATCCCGTCATTCCTGTTCCCGCAGAATAGAGACTTATCGTGGAAAAAGATTCTTCCTCGGGAACTTTGTTTTTCAGCAGCGGGTTAAGATCACGAAAAGAAAGACAATATCTGCATAATCACAAGAGGTGCAAATGAAGCGAATTTTCCCCATTCTCGGGCTGGCGGTCTTGTTTTCCGCCGCCTTGATCACGCTGGCGATCACCGGTGAAACGGACGTTTCCAAGGATCCCGTCTGCGGTATGGAAGTCAATCCGGTGGAAACCGCGTTCCATCTCGACACGGAGAAAGGAACGGTTTACTTCTGCAGTCAGTACTGTTTGGAAAAATTTCAGGCAAATCCCGCCGCTTATATAGCGCCTGCTGTTGATGCGAAGAAAGCGGAGAAGACGTCCGCAGCGGAAGGATGCCGCGGTCATGAAGGGCATGCTGCATCCTCGGCTGAGAGGCATTCGCATTCCGCTGCCTCCGACTGCGAAGGAAAGTGCGGACAGACGAAAATTCAGGCGGTGAATGATTTCCACAAGAAGATGGCTCCTTTGGAAGAATGCCTGCAAAAAGGCGATTTCGACGTTTTGAAGTCCGCCGTTGCGGATCTCATTTCCGCCAAAGAAGCTATCTTGAAAGCGGAATGTCCTGCAGGGGTTCAAAAGGAAGCATTCGATGCGGCGAGAGCGGAATTCGGCGGCAAAGTAGATGCGCTCGCCGCAGCGGCTGAAACCGGTGACAAAGAGGCTCTCGCAAAGGCGTTCCAGGAAATGCACTCCGCCTATGCGGCTCTGGATGCCAGCGCGCGCTGATTTCTCTTTGTCGGCTATCATAATTTGTCTAAATTAAGAGTTCCAGTTGCGGGACTCTTAATTTGTTTATCTGAATCGCTTATGCTGCGCATAGGAATCATCGGTTTGCCGGGTAGCGGGAAGACATCTTTGTTTCGGGCGCTCACCGGCAGTAGTGCGGAAGGAAGTGCCGGAGGCAAGCGCGCAGTCCACATCGGACAGGCGAAAGTCGCCGATCCGCGTCTCGATGAGCTGCATCGAATCTTCAAGCCGCCGCGGAAGGTGAATGCAATAGTGGAGTATGTGGATGTCGCCGGCATCGCCGCCGGCGACGCCCGTAAGGCGGGCTTCGAAGGGCAATTCCTGGGAGATGTCCGCTCCTGCGAAGCGCTGCTGCATGTGCTGCGCGATTTCCAAACGCCCGGTTCGCCTCCAGCGGATCCTCTGCGGGATTTTCGTTTCGCGCAGCAAGAATTCCTCCTGTCCGATCAGATGATCCTAGAGAAGCGCGAACAGAGGATATCCAAAGAAGTGCAGAAAAATCCTCGTCCGGAGCTGAAACAGGAAGCCGCATTGTTGCGGCGCTGCCTGGCGGCTCTGGAGAAGGAAATTCCGCTGCGCGAACTCGAAATCTCCCCTGCGGAAGACGAGATCCTGCGGCCCTACCAATTGTTGACTCGCAAGCCGCAATTAGTCGTGTTGAACATCGCCGAAGATCGGATTTCCGCGATAGAGGAAACAGCTGCCGCCTACGCCCGCGAGTGGTCGAGTCCTAACATCGAGTTCGCCTCAGCCTGTGCTTCTCTTGAGATGGAAATCGCGCAACTGGATGACCGATCCGCCGCGCAATTCATGCAAGATCTGGGAATCCCATCGTCCGCTCTCGACCGATTGATTCGCGCCTCTTATCATCTCCTCGGTTTAATCAGCTTTTTCACGATCGGCAGAGATGAATGTCGAGCCTGGACGATCCGCCGGGGAACAACCGCTCAAGAAGCCGCCGGCGCTGTGCACTCCGATATGGAACGCGGCTTCATCCGCGCTGAGGTGGTGAGTTATAATGATTTCATTCAGCGAGGAAACTACGCAGCCTGCCGGACGGATGGTGTCCTCCGAATGGAAGGGCGGAATTATGAGGTGAAAGACGGCGACATCATCGAATTTCGATTCGCTATTTAGCGGGGATGCTTCCATTGACAACGTCGTATAGATCAACACGGGATTCTGCTGCATCATCTCATCGCATTTCCGATGGTTATTCGGACCATCGCTGGAAGGCTTTCCTGCCCATCGCTCTGGTCTCCATCATCACCACGCTGGATTCCAGCGTGGTGAATGTCTCGTTGCCGGTCATTTCGCAGCAGTTGAAAGCAGGCATCGGCGTCGTCCAGTGGGTGGTCCTGGCGTATCTTCTGGCGGTGACTTCGCTGCTGATGATCTTCGGCCGTCTGGGGGACCTTGTGGGCAGGCGACGCATTTACCAAATCGGCATCGTCTTTTTCACGTTCTCCTCGGCACTGTGCGGTTTTTCGCAGAATGTAACGATGTTGATCTTCGGTCGGGCGTTGCAGGGGACCGGAGCAGCTCTGCTGGTGGCGGTCGGTCCCGCGTTGATCGGCGAAATTTTTCCTCCGCAACAGCGGGGTAAAGCGCTGGGTTTTTTGGGCACGACAGTCTCTATCGGCTTGTCCGTAGGACCTGCGGTCGGCGGTTTCATCACGGGTTGGCTGGGCTGGCGATATATCTTCTTTCTGAATTTGCCGTTGGGTGTCCTGGCGGTGCTTCTCATCCGAAGGCATTTGCGCAGCGACGGCTATTCCTTGCAGACCCGTTTCGATTTCATCGGAGCGGCGACCATGGCGGGTGGATTGGTGTGTCTGATGCTGGCGCTCTCGCGCGGCAGCGATTGGGGCTGGTCTAGCCCCGTTATTTTCAATTTGCTGCTCGCTGCGCTGATATTCTTCACGCTGTTTTTCATCTCGCAAATCCGTTCGTCCCATCCCATTCTGGATTTGAAACTCTTCAGAAATCCCATTTTCCGGAGCGCGACTTCATCCGGTTTTCTCGCTTTCGCCGCGCTCTTTTCACAAACCTTTCTTCTTCCCTTTTACCTGATTCAATTGCGCGGATTCCCGCCCGCTCACGCCGGACTCTTTCTGGTGTCCGTCCCTTCCGTGATGGCGGTCGTGGCGCCGTCTTCCGGGTCATTTTCCGACCGAGTCGGGACTCGGGGACTCTGCGTCACAGGCTTGTTTCTTCTCGGGATCGGCTTCATTCTCCTCAGTATGCTTACCGCCGCGACACCGCAGCTCGTCATCGTCTCCTTTTTGCTCGTCGTCGGTTTGGGTGTCGGGATGTTCAATCCACCCAACAACGCCGATCTATTGAGCTCGGTCCCGCGGGAACGTCTGGGCAATGCTTCCGGAATGATGGGCTTGACTCGCACTCTGGGAATGGTGACCGGAGTGGCTCTTTCCGGCGCCATTTTCCTGGGCGTCAGAAAGCTTTATTTAGGTGCGGCGGTGAACGCCTCAAGTGACGCCGCGTCGGCGGATTCCGCCGCCTTCCTGAGCGGATTGCACTGGGCGTTTCGAACAGCGGCGGTTCTCGCTTGGACGGGAATGATCACGGTTTGGGGCAGAGGGAAGTTCATAAGGCGGGAATAGGGAACGCTGGAGGAAGCTGTTTTTAATGACTTCGAACCGGTCTTGCAAGGGCTCATATATCCCCCATTTTTTTCTTGCATTTTCGCTGGTTTTTCTCTATCTTTTTCTCGTAGAATGTCGGTTGTGTTTCCGCACCGGCGTCATTTAGTTATGCGGTCATGGCGGCACTTTGAAACAAAAGAAACGACTCCTCACGATTATTATGGCGGGCGGACGAGGGGAACGGTTGTATCCTCTCACCAGAATTCGAGCTAAACCCGCTGTAAGTTTCGCCGGATCCTACCGGGTGATTGATTTCACACTCTCCAATTGCTTGAATTCCGGCATCAAGAACATCTATCTGTTGACGCAATATAGTTCTATGACGCTGGATCGGCACATCCATCTGGCGTGGAATTTTTTCAACCGCGAACTGGGGGAGTTTCTGGATACCGTGCCGCCGCAGCATTTGATCGCCAATAAATGGTATGAAGGAACGGCGGATTCGGTCTATCAGAATATCCACTTGCTGGACGCTCACAGACCCGAGATGGTGTTGATCCTATCGGGCGATCATGTGTATAAGATGGATTACGGTCAGATGGTCGCATTTCACCTTGAAAAGAAAGCGCATCTGACTGTCGCCACCGTGGATATGCCCATCGAACAATCTTCCCGCTTCGGCGTGCTGGAAATGGATTCCAAGAACCGACTCATCGGCTTCGAAGAGAAACCCGAACGGGGAAAACCGCATCCGCAGGATCCCACGAAGATTCTGATCAATATGGGAGTCTATGTCTTCGATACCGCCACTCTGGTGCGGGCGTTGATCGAAGACTACAAGCGGGACAGCCGCCATGATTTCGGCGGCGACATCATCCCGATGATGATCCAGAAAGGGATGAAGGTTTACGGTTATGAGTTTGTGGATGAGAACCGGAAGGAATTCAAATACTGGCGCGATATCGGAGATCTGGATTCCTTTTACGAAGCCAATATGGATCAGGTGCAGGTGACGCCGATTTTCAACCTTTACGATGAAGATTGGCCGATACACACCTATCGGGAACCGGGACCGCCGGCCAAGACCGTTTTCGATTGGCCCGGCAGGCGAGGGATCGCCTTGAATTCGCTGCTTTCCACCGGGGTGATCATCTCCGGTTCCCTGGTAGAACGATCCATCCTGTCGCCGCATGTGCATATACACAGCTACTCCCATATCTCGGATTCCATTCTGATGCCGCGGGTCGAGGTGGATGAAGGGTGCCGGATCCATCACGCCATCATTGACGAAAATGTCCAGATCCCCCGCGGAGTGGAAATTGGAGTGAATCCGGAACAGGATGCACGCCGTTTCACGATCTCCAAGAACGGCGTCGTGGTCGTGCCCAGCGGCTACGTTTTTGAATGATTGAGATCTAAGTCTTAGGACGGGATCGGAATAACCGGAATGCGAAATTTTCCCTGAGAATTATTGCCACCGTATGCGAGATCGCCTCAAATCCGTCAAATTTTCCCGCACCATCCGAAATATCAGCCTCTGTCTGAGTCTCGTGTTTTTCCTCGAATTTGTCATACTGTTAGCGGGTGGAATCCTGCGTGGAAGAGAGTTTTTAATGTCTTCTCTGATCTTTTTGTTTCTGGCTGTGGTGTTCGGCTTTCTGGCCAGATATTATCACGCCCGATTCAGAAACCGGGATTGACTACATCCTCCCACCCCAATTGATCTTTCCCCGATACGTCCCTTGAAACGGTTCAATGTATGTTCATGCTCTCATATAGCTCACGGTGATCTTTCCCTTGATCTTTGTGCCCCGTTTGCTTATATTGCAATCGTGATGAGATACATAAAAAAACCATCGCGCCGGAGACGGATTCGATGAAAGATCAATGCCGGGTGGGGGTGATCGGCGTGGGGCATCTGGGGAGCATCCACGCTCGCCTGCTGCAGGAGATTCGCATTGCGCGATTAGAAGGGATCTACGATGTAGATGCGCAGAAATGCCGGGCGCTCGCTTCAGAACTGAAGGTGTCCGCCTTCGAGACTTCGGATCAACTGTTTCGCAGCGTGGACGTCGCAGTCATCGCCGCCTCGACGCGAGCGCATTACGATCTGGCATTGCAGGCTATTTCTGCGGGCGTCCATCTTTTCATCGAAAAGCCCTTAGCCGATACTCCGGATCGCGCCCGTGAAATTCAGCGCCGTAGTGCGAACGCCGGGTTGAAACTCGGCGTCGGACATATCGAACGATTCAATCGAGCAGTGCGTTCTCTGGAAGGAATCAAAGTGGATCCGCGCTTCATCGAAGCGCATCGTTTGGCGGCGTTCACTTTGCGGGGGGCGGATGTCGCCGTTATCCACGATTTGATGATCCATGACCTCGATTTGATTCTGCATTGGGTGAAATCGCCGGTGCAGCGGCTGGATGCTTCCGGCGTCGCCATTATTTCGGACACGCCGGACATCGCCAACGCGCGGATCCGCTTCGAAAACGGCTGCGTGGCGAATGTCACTGCCAGCCGCATCTCCCGCAATAAAATGCGCAAGGTGCGCCTCTTTCAGCAGGATGCCTATATGAGCCTCGATTTTATCGAAGGGAAAGCGGAGATTTTCAAGCTTGCGGGAGACGACGACGAAGGAATTCCTGCAATGGAGCTCGGGCAGATCGAGAAAGCCAGTCAACCGCGCCGCATCCTGTATTTGCAGCCGGCGGCTCCGCAGGCGAATGCTCTGAAGTTGGAACTGGAGATGTTCCTGTCCGCAGTGATGAAAAACGGCGAGGTTCCTGTTTCCGGTGAAGACGGCGTGCGGGCATTGGAACTGGCGCAGGAAATCTACCGACAGATAGATCCCTTTGCGAAGTGATCATTTCTGCATAAGATATAAAGCGCGGCGAAATGGACTTGCGGAAATTCTTTTTTAAGCTCCGAAGTTATACTCCGATTCCTCTGTTGATCCTTTTAGTAGTGACCGGGGAACCGGAGTTGTCCGCATTTCTCTGGGGGATGGCGCTGTTGATCGCCGGCGAAGCGCTGCGTATGTGGGCGGTTGCGCATGCCGGCGGCGCGACGCGCACGCGTCACGTCGGAGCCCCTGCGCTGGTCACCTCAGGTCCTTTCGCGCATATGAGAAATCCATTGTACGTCGCCAACACTTTAATCTACATCGGCATCGCTTGTCTGGCGGATGGACGACTGGCGTGGATTTTAGCGGCGCTGGCTTTTTCCGTCGTTCAGTATAGCTTGATTGTCTCTCTCGAAGAAGAGACTTTGCGCGGGCTTTTCGGCGTGGAATACCGCTTGTACAGCAAGCGGGTGCCGCGCTGGATTCCCAGGGTGCTCCCCTGGGAATGGTCTATTCCCCGTAAGCCGGATTGGAAGGATGCCTGGCGTAACGAGAAACATACCCGATTGAACCTCTTTCTCGCGATCCTGGTTTTCTCGGCTATTTGGGCGTACAGATCCTGGCAATGACCCCGGACAAGAAACAGATTCTCATCGTCGCCGGAGAAGCTTCAGGGGATTTGCATGCTTCCGGGTTGATCCGCGAATTCAAAGGATCAGCGCCGGATTTTCATTTCTTCGGATGCGGCGGCGATCGCATGGCGGGCGAAGGTTGCGAGATTCTCTTTCACATCCGCGACCTCTCCTTCCTCGGACTTGCCGAGGTGCTGCGCCATCTGCCGTTCCTGCGGCGCATGATGCGCCGGCTGCTGCAGGAATGCGTTCGGCGTAAACCCGTTGCCATCGTCCTCGTGGACTATCCCGGTTTCAATTTGCGTTTTGCGAAAGCAATCCGGTCACACCCGGACTTGCGCGGGATCCCCATTCTGTATTACATCAGCCCCCAAGTCTGGGCTTGGCGCGCGAAGCGCGTGCCGGTTATTGCGAGACTCGTGGACCGAATGGCGGTGATCTTCGATTTCGAAACAAACATCTACCGGGCTGCGGGACTGCGCACAGATTTCGTCGGGCACCCGTTGTTGGAGGTCGCTAAAGCAGGCGCGAGTCCTGAACAGTTGCGCGACAGCTTCGAAATCCCGCGGGAGGCGCCGCTTCTGGTCCTATTGCCCGGCAGCCGCGAGCAGGAGGTGAAAAGGCTGCTGCCGCTTTTTCTGGATACCTTCAAAAGGCTGCTGCAGGATTTTCCGAGCCTGAAGGCGCTGGTCGGGTGTGCGGAAACCGTCCGCTATGAACTTTATTTGGAAATCGCGAGGACGCGGAAAATTGGAGATGGACAAATAACTCTTGTAAAGAATAGAACTTATGATGGAATCGCCGCGGGCGATATAGTCCTGGCGGCGTCCGGCACCGTCACTCTCGAAACCGCCGTTATCGGAACGCCGTTGGTTATGGCGTACAAAGTTTCCCCCATCACATACTGGTTCGGCAAGCGGTTGGTGAAAATCCCCGACATCGCGCTAGTCAATGTCGTCGCGGGCAAGCGCATCGTGCCGGAATTCATTCAGAAGGAAGCCGATCCCGAGAGGATTGGAGAGGCGATTACGGCTCTGCTTCGGGATCCGTCGCGACGTGCGGAAATGAAGGCTGAATTCGCCGCAGTTCGGGCGAAACTAGGAGAACCAGGGTCATCCGCTCGAACGGCTCGCATCTTGTTCGAGATGATTCAAGAAAAAGGGGATCGCTGACTCCGATATGTCCCACCTGGCAAAAAAAATCCAGCGTCAGTTGTTGATCTGGCTGGGACC
>CAZUTK010000008.1:0-61853 GCA_964623265.1 uncultured bacterium
ATCTTCACCGGGAAATTCACTTGAAACTCGCGCATCGGCTCGCGCAGCATCGCATGGATGGTGTCATCCAAGCCGAGTTTTTTCGCCGCCGATTCCAACTGTTTCTGCGTGATTCTGAAGAGGTTCGCTTCCGCCATCGCTTTTCCTTTCATTGATCCCCGAATGTGATACCGCCGCCTTTCAGTATCCGCCAGGCTTTCATCCGCCAGCCGGGTTAGAAAATCACGGCATTACGTCCTTAAACGCCGCGGGGGTGAGAAGATCTCACCCCCGCCGAATAATGTTACACCAATCCCTGCTCGATCATGGAATCGGCGACTTTGACGAATCCGGCGATGTTGGCGCCGTTGACGTAATTGCCGGGCGTGCCGTACTGTTCCGCTGCCGCCCAGGAAGCGTCGTGGATGGCTTTCATAATGTTCTTCAGGCGGTTGTCCACTTCCTCGCGTGACCAGGAGAGCCGCAGGCTGTTCTGCGACATTTCCAAGCCGGAGGTGGCGACACCGCCGGCGTTCGCCGCTTTCCCCGGTCCATACATAATGCCGGCGTTGATGAACTGCTCGACAGCTTCCGGTGTGGACGGCATATTGGCGCCTTCCGCCACGACGGTACAACCGTTTTTCAGCAATGCTTTGGCATCCTCGCCGTCGAGTTCATTCTGCGTGGCGCAGGGCAGCGCCACGTCGTATTTGCCACTCCTCCAGATGCCTGTGCCCTCGTGATATTCGCACTTGAACTTATCTGCGTATTCCGCGATACGCCCGCGGCGCACATTCTTCAGTTCCATCACCCACGCCAGCTTTTCGCGGGTGATCCCTTTGGGATCCACGATGAACCCGTTGGAATCGGAGAGCGTCAACGGCAGACCGCCCAGATCCAAGACCTTTTCCACCGCATACTGAGCGACATTGCCCGACCCGGAAATCGCCACCCGCTTGCCTTCGAAGGTTTGCTTCCTCTTTTCCATCATATACGCCGCGAAGTACACCGTGCCGTAGCCGGTGGCTTCCGGACGAATCAAGCTACCGCCCCACTTGGGGTCTTTGCCGGTCAGCACTCCTTCAAAGCGGTTCACCAGGCGTTTGTACTGCCCGAAGAGATAGCCGATTTCGCGGCCGCCCACGCCGATGTCGCCGGCGGGAACGTCGGTATTCGCCCCGACATGCCGGAACAGTTCGCTCATGAAGCTCTGGCAGAACTTCATCACTTCATTGTCCGATTTGCCCTTGGGATCAAAATCAGAACCGCCCTTCCCGCCGCCCATCGGCAGGGTTGTGAGCGAATTCTTGAAAACCTGCTCAAAAGCCAGAAACTTCAGCATTCCTAATGTCACGGTGGGGTGGAATCGCAAGCCACCTTTATAGGGACCCAACGCCGAGTTGAATTCGATGCGGTAGCCGCGGTTGACCTGAATCTCTCCGCGGTCATCCAGCCAGGGGACGCGGAACATAATCACGCGTTCCGGTTCGGTGATCCGCTCTAAGATCTTGTGCTTCAGGTACTTGGGATTCTTTTGCAGGACGAGTTCGAGGGACTCCAGCACCTCGGTCGCCGCCTGAATGAATTCCGGTTGAGCGGGATTTTTCGCCTTGAGCTGCTCGATGAATTCTTTGATCATTTTGTTGCTCCTTTGAGTTGATACGAGCGATTTGAAGGGGTTCAAAACAATCGCTTATTTCGCATTGAATCAGCTTTTCTGCGGATTTCGGATGGCAGGCCGGCAGCCATGAGAGATCATTCAAGTGAATAATATAACAATTCGTCAGGGGAAAGCAAGGGAATTTTGGGGAATTGTTATTCGCAGAGTGGGGAAAAATTCCACAATCAAGTCAATTTTGATGTCGAGAAACGATGGGAGAGTCGTTATTCCAGCGCCGCCGGCAGGATATTTTCCAGACAAATCGAGCACGAGGGAGCGCCGCAAGGATCTGTTCCAACTCGTTTCCTTCTTGGTTGAAATTCAGCTTCAGCCGGTCTCCATCTCCGGATGAAAGCCCTGTGTGGCTTCCAGGCGTTTCAGTAAGGACTGCTGTTTCCGGTTTAACTTCCGGGGAACGCAGAGACGATATTTCACCAAGAGGTCGCCGCGGGATCCATCCGCCCGCGGCATGCCCCGTCCGCGAACTTTCAGGCAGCCTTCCGGCTTCAAACCGGGCGCGAGCTTCAACGAAATCGTCTCTTCCAGCGAGGGCACTCGCAGTATCGTTCCCTCCAGCCATTGCGTCAGGGTGAGTCGGCAAGAATGGACCAGATCGGCGCCGCTGCGCTTCAGATGCGGATGATCTTTTTCGACCAGGATGACGCGAATGTCGCCGCTGGTTTTATTCAGATCGTCCTCATGACCCTGCCCCTTGATGAGAATGCTCATTTCAGAATCCGCACCCGGCGGGACTGCAACATTCACCACGGAATCCACTTCGATTTGCCTTTGACCGAGGCAATTGAAGCATAAAACTTTCCCCCGCTTGCCGGTGCCGCCGCAGCGGCGGCAGGCTATGAGCGACGGAGACCGCCCGCTCGCCGCGGTCAGATCGGGGACTTTTCCCGTTCCCCGACAGGCGTCGCAAGCGCCGTTGTCCTCCCTTACCATGCCGATTCCAGAACAAATTGGACAGTGAACTCGGCGCTTGAATTTGATCTTTCGGGTTACTCCTTTCGCCAACTCTTCCAGAGTCAAATGCAGCTTAATTGTGATGTGCGACGCGGGTGATGAGTTCGGGTGAGGCGGGGGATTTTGAACAGCGTCTCGCTCTTGCGTTCTGCGGAGGCGATCCGCAAAGGCGGATTCGAAGGATCCGTGGCGTCGTGGAGAATATTTTTCTCGGAGTCTGGGGTCGGTGAGGATGCGGTACGCAGCAGCGATTACCTTGAAACGTTCCGCCGCATTCGCATCACTCCGGTTGACATCGGGGTGGAACGATTTCGCCAGACGGCGGTAGGCTTCCTTGATCTGATGATCATCGGCTCCCTGGGTCAAACCCAGCACCGCGTAGAGATCTTCATCCGTTTCAGCCGGCAACTCTTCGAACCCTCTTCTCCAAAGTCTGTGTTGCGAAATGATAGCGGAATTCAAACAAGGATGCAAGAAAAATTGCAGCGATCTTAGAGGATCGGATGTGGATGCCGGCGGCAGATGTCTTTTCTGCCTAAGGTTCCGCGAAGGTCTCCTCGATCCTTCTTCGGATTTCATCGCGCACTTTTTCGAAGACCGCCAATTGCTGCTCCGGCGTTCCGGTCGCGGAGGATGGGTCATCCAGCGACCAGTGCAAATTTTTCAGCTTTGCAGGCACGAATGGGCAGGTGGCGCGAGCCAGGTCGCAAACGGTCACGACGATGTCGAAGACCCGTTCCTTGAAGCGGTCCACGACCTTGGATTCGTGGCCGGAGATGTCTATGCCAATGCGCTTCATCGCGGCAATCGCCAGTGGATGGACTCGGGTCTTCTCAGTACCGGCGGAGAAAGCTTCATAACGATCACCGTAGAGATGATTCAGCAAGCCTTCCGCCATTTGACTGCGCGCGGAATTAAGCGTGCAAATGAAGAGAACGGAAGTTTTAGATTCGTTGTTCATTAGTTTTTAAGCGTTTGATCCGGTTTGTCAACTGCAAACAGTGTGCGTCGGAGTTTCAATGCGACGTTGACCAAGATAATCAACACCGGCACTTCCACAAGAGGGCCGATCACCGTGGCGAATGCCTGGTGGGAACTGATCCCGAAAATCGCCACCGCCACGGCGATCGCCAGCTCGAAATCGTTGCTGGCGGCGGTGAAAGACACGGCGACCGCCTGTTCGTATTTTGCGTTAAGTTTCCTTGCGATAAACATCGTCAGCAGCCACATGATGAAGAAATAAAAGATCATCGGCATCGCAACTCGGACCACATCGAGCGGAAGCTGGATGATGTACTCGCCTTTGAGAGAAAACATCACGATAATCGTAAACAGCAAGGCGATCAGAGTGATGGGACTGATCCTCGGAATGAATTTTTCCTGATACCACTGCAATCCTCGAGCCCGCAGCAGGCTGAAGCGAGTGAGGATTCCGGCAAGGAAGGGGATCCCCAGATAAATGAACACCGTCTTCGCAGCATCCACAATCGAAATGCTGATATTTAATCCCTCCGTAAAACCGAGCCATTTTAGCGCAAGCGTGATAAACAGGTAGATATATGCGGCGTAGAAGAGCACTTGAAAGACCGCATTGAACGCCACCAGTCCCACCGCCAACTCGCGGTCTCCGCCGGCCAACTCATTCCACACGATCACCATCGCGATGCAGCGAGCCAAACCCACCAGGATGACGCCGATCATATATTCCGGATGATTATGGAGGAAGAGAATCGCAAGAGAGAACATCACCAAGGGACCGATCACCCAGTTTTGAAGCAATGACAACACCAGCAATTTTTTATTTCGAAAGACCAGCCCCATTTCTTCATATTTCACCTTTGCCAGCGGCGGGTACATCATTAAAATCAATCCGATTGCAATCGGGATGGAAGTCGCGCCGACTTGCAGCGATGTGATGAATCGAGTGACGGAGGGAACGAAGTATCCGAGAGCGATTCCCACCGCCATCGCCAGAAAGATCCACAACGTCAAGAAGCGATCAATGAAAGAGAGTTTGCGGGCACGATGTGTGGAATCAGTCCCTGCGGAGGTTGTTTTTTCCCTAGCGCTCATAGATAGATTAGGTTTATTCATTGCAAAACAAAGAAGTCTCTTGCGAAGATCCAATTTTGTGGATATGCGCAGAACCACTCTCTCTTATGATATGATCGAGAATACATCGCCAAGCGGCACCCAAATCATCAGACAGGCGATAGTAGACCCATTTCCCGCTGCGGCGGTCCACCAGCCATCCCGCATCCTTCAATTGCTTCAGGTGGCGGGAAACCGTCGGCTGTGGCAAGTCGAGCGCTTCCTCAATCCTGCAGACGCAGAGCTCGCCGGCAGTGTGGAGCAATTTCATAACCTGAAGCCTCCCCGGGTCACAGAGGGCTTTTAACCGGTCTATCGTTTCATGCATTATTATATTCACATAAATGAATCTAATAATATTACGTTAAAACACCTCCATTCGCAAGACAAATTTCCACTTTTTTTCTCGAGAATCTCACTAGCAGGAATTATATTGCGCCCTGAATGGCTTTTCCGCTGAAACGATCACAACCACAATGCTGAAAGCGCGACTGATCCTGGCGGGAGCTTTGCTTCTGGGCGGCATCTTCTCGCTCGCGATGGTGCCGGAAGGGACGGAGCATTACGGCTTCCTCTCCATCGTTCCACCGCTGTTCGCCATCTTTCTGGCTCTGATTACCGGTGAAGTTATCCTTGCGCTTCTGGGCGGCATATGGCTGGGATCCTCCTATCTCGAAAGAGGCAATGCCGTCTCAGGGCTCCTTCGGACGCTGGATCTGCATCTGGTCACAGCTCTGGCAAATTCTGACCATGCATCCATCTTGCTTTTCAGTTTGATCCTAGGCGGCATGGTGGGAGTCATCGGCGCATCCGGAGGATCGGCCGGAATCGTCTCGCGGGTCAGCCGCTGGGCGAAAGGACCGCGTTCCGGACAGCTCGCCGCCTGGCTGATGGGCATCATCATCTTCTTCGACGATTACGCCAATACCTTGATCGTCGGCAACACCTTCCGTCCGCTTACCGACAAACTGCGCATCAGCCGGGAAAAGCTGTCGTTCATCGTGGACTCCACGGCGGCTCCGGTGGCTTCCATCGCACTGATTTCCACCTGGATCGGGTTTGAAGTGGGTTTGATCGCCGACGGTCTTCAGGCGGCGGGAGCCGAAAGTAATTCCGGGACAGCGTATGGGGTGTTCGTTGCGACGATTCCCTATCGCTTCTATCCGCTATTCCTCTTGCTGCTGGTTTTCCTGATCGGACTATGGGACCGCGACTTCGGACCCATGCTCAAGGCGGAAAGACGCTGCCGAACCACCGGTCAGGTGCTGAGACCGGATGCGCAACCGATCGCCGCAGATGCTTCCATGGATATTGCAACTGCTTCCGTAACAGATCGCTCGTGGATCTGGGGAGTCGCACCGGTGATTGTAGTGATCCTCACCACCGTCTTCGGATTATTCTACAGCGGGAAACAGCAGCTGGGGATCGAGGCGTCTTCCGCGCCTCTCTATCGCATCGTATCTTCGGCGAATTCATTTTCCGTCCTCATGTGGGCGTCCTTTTCGGGAACGTTCTGCGCGCTAATTCTGGGAGTTTTGGGTGCGGGTTTGTCCCTCTCGGCCGGCCTGAAGGCTATGATCGCCGGGATCAAAGCCATGATTCCTGCGGCGATGATTCTCATTTTAGCCTGGAGCATCGGCGGCATCTGCAAAGAGCTAGAAACGGCGAATTATGTGATCAACATCTCCAGCGGATTCCTCTCCCCTCGTCTGATTCCTGCGCTGACTTTCATTATATCCGCCGCAGTCTCCTTCGCGACCGGAACATCCTGGGGGACGCTTTCTATCCTGATGCCCATTGTCATCCCGCTGGCGCATCAATTCCCGCTGCAAGCAGGCTTGGACGGCATCCCGAGTCACGGGATTTTTCTGGGATCCATCGGCGCGGTTCTGGCGGGATCCACCTTCGGCGACCATACTTCCCCCATCTCCGACACAACCATTATGTCCTCCATGGCGTCCGGGGCGGATCATATGGATCATGTGAAGACGCAATTGCTCTATGCTATTGTGATTGCGGGGATCAGCCTGCTGCTGGGCTATCTGCCGGCGGGGTTTGATATCCATCCTCTGCTGTCGCTGCTGGCGGGTGGAGCCGCTGTCGCGGTCATCCTGCGATGCGTGGGTCGGAAAGCGAGCGGTTGAAGCCTTGGGATGATCAAGCTTCAAATTCCTGGCGGTATCGCTTTAAGCCGAGAGCCAGGATTCCCATCAACAACGGGAAAAATGAAATCCCATATAAAACCCGATACACGCCGATCCACTCTCCCACCTTGCCCACCAATCCCATCAACAGGCCGGCTGTCCCCCAGGCGAAGCCGATCTGCAGCGCGGAAGCCATACCTTCCCGTCCAACCATAATTTTCTGAGCGCTGACAATCACGGCGGGTGCCGACGCAAAGAGCAAAATTCCGGCGATGAACAGCGGGAGCAACGCAATTTTTCCGCTTATACTTAAGAAGAGCAGAAGAAACGGTATTGTCGCCAGCGGCGTCCAGAACATCATGCGCCAGCGACCCAAACGGTCGGAGAATCCGCCGCCCACCAGATTTCCCAACGCATCACCGATCTGGAGGATAAAAAGATACAGCGCTCTCGTCTTCAAACCCATCCCAGCCTTTTCCAGATGAAAGGACATAAAATTCAGATAAGTAAGCAGCGTGAAGGCGCGCACGGCGCTGGTGGCGGTCAATAGAAAAATCGGCGTCCGCAAGACGGAAACAACAGAGGAGAACCGAATTTTTACGGAAAGACGATTTGGAAATACAGTTGGTGCGCGTTCCGCCGACGAAGACGAAATCTTCGGTCCGAACGACATCCAAAGGATCACGGCGATGAGCGCGGGAAAGACCGCCAGATAGGTGCGATGCAAGCCCGCATATGCAACCAACGTGGATATGAACACCGGACCCAGGGCATATCCCGTTGATCCCGCGGTGATGTAGAGCGCGATTGCCAGCCCTTTTCGCCTGCCCACCATAGCGGAAGCCGTGGCGGTCCCCGACGGATGAAAGCTGGAAACGCCCAGCCCGCCCAAGAAAATCACCAGAATCAGCGTAAAGATTTCCGGCGCGGTTCCGATCAGGCTTAAAAAAAAACCCGCGGAAAACAAACCCGCGGGAATGAACCATCTGCCTGGGAAGCGGTCGCTGAACCATCCCCAGACCGGCTGAGCCAGAGATGCGGATAAAGTCTGGCAGGTCACCAGAAGACCCGCCTGCGCCAGAGTCAGGTGATGCTTCTGCGCCAGCAGGGGAAGAAGCGGCGCCAGGAAACCGGAATAGGTATCATTGACGAAATGCGCGGCGGCGTGGACAAAGAAGCGCCGCGCACGGCTGTCCTGGCTTCTCAACGATTCTGTGCGACGATATTCAGGATTAATCTGGCGCAGTTATATAGATCTTCGGTCTTGATATACTCTTGAACCGTATGCGGCTCCTGCATCCCCGTTCCTATCACCACCGACTCTATGCCTCTCTCGTTAAAAATATTAGCGTCACTGCCGCCGCCGGAGATCTCCGGTTCCATCTTCAGCCCCAGTTCGGCGCCGGCGCTTGCGGCAAGCCGGTAGGTGCGGCTGTTTTCGGATACGCGGAAAGCCTTATACTCGAGGCTGCGGTCTTCTTCAATTCGAGCCTGAAGGGTTTTCCCATCCACTCGGATCTGAGAGCTCTGGGCGGCTTGATCCAGCGCCCGCCGCATTTTTAAGACCTGCGCTTCCAGTTTAGCCTGATTATGGCTCCGCGCTTCTCCCTTCATTGTCACCAGTTTCGGGATGATATTGGTGGCGGATCCCCCCTCGATCGAGCCGATATTGGCGGTGGTTTCCGAATCTATACGCCCCAGCGGCATGGACTGAATCGCCCGGGAGGCGACGAGGATGGCGGATAAGCCCTTTTCCGGCGCTAGACCGGCGTGAGCTTCCTGCCCATGCACACGATAAGTCATACGATACGCCGAAGGCGCACCGATGCAAATATTGTTGACGTTTTCGGTATCCAGAAAGTAAGCCCGTTTGGAGTGCAGTCTGGCTGTATCAAAATGCTTGGCGCCCATCAAACCGATCTCCTCCGCCACGGTGAAGAGAAATTCGATCTCGCCATACGGGATGGCGTTTTCCTTTAAGACGTGGACTAATTCCAGCATCGCGGCGACGCCGGATTTATCGTCCGCTCCGAGAATCGTGTCGCCAGCGGCGCGGATCACGCCATCCACTTCGATGGGTTGTACACCCTTGCCCGGAACGACGGTATCCAGGTGCGCGCAAAACAGAATCGGTTCGACCTTTCCTGCTAATGAACCCTGGAAGCGAGCCAGGAGATTCCCGCAATTCCCGCTAATCTTCTCCCCGGCATCATCCATGACGACATCAATACCGAATCTGTGAAGCTGCTCCTGCACATAGCGAGCGACATCCAACTCTTCACGAGAATGCGAATCAATTTTCACGAGATCCAAAAAAATGTCTCGCAAGCGATCGGGGTTAATCATCGTTGTCCTATACGGTTAATCTATGGGCTCTCCCGCTCCACCCTATTTCTGAAGTTGAATGCGGTGATCCCGCTCGAGTTTCAGTTTGAAATTGAAGTTTCTAAGATTCGACTCCATTATGAAACGAGGTAAAGAGATCGTCAGATAATTCGATGAAAGAGCGCGAACGGCATTTGTATTATTCGTGCTTATACTAATCATATTTTGAATTGTTCCAATGTTCCACTTTATAAAAGCGTTTTTTAACTCAACATTTAGCTCGCTTAACCGACGCGCTCTTTCGATTTTGATGTTCGGATTCAGTCTGTCCGCTAGCTCATATGCTCTGGTGCCTTCACGCGGCGAAAACGGAAAGATGTGCAAATAATCCAGAGGGATGGATTGAATCAAGCGAACCGTTTCTTCGAAATCCTCTTGGCTTTCTCCCGGGAATCCCACGATGAAATCCGATCCCAAGCAGAAATCCGGACGCCGCTTCTTCAGATCTTTCAAATATGCAATCAGCTCGCGCGAAATCGGTGGTCGTCTCATTCGGCTTAATACGTGCGGACTCCCTGACTGAAAGGCAAAATGGAAATGATCGCAGATGCCGGATTCCTTCGAACACCAGTCGAGAAAATCGGGGGAGATCATTTTGGGTTCCAATGAGGAGAGACGAAACCGGATGTCCGGACCCGCCGCATTCAGAAGGGATTGCAGCAGCGCCTGCAATCCGGGACGCTCGGGCAGATCATCTCCCCAAGAGGCGATGTTCGTCCCGGTGAGAATGATCTCTGAGACGCCACTTCCCCGCAGAGACGCAACCGCATCCACACACTCGCTCAAGGGGACGCTGCGGGAACGGCCTCGAAGCAGAGGTACGATGCAATAGGCGCAGTCTTCGTCGCATCCGGTTTGGATCCGCAAGAGCGCTCTGGATTTGCCATAGGGCAGCAGGCAATGTGGGGGGATGGGATTCCGACAAGGATCCATCCGCTCTTCGGCGTCGAGACCCAGAGGTTCGAGGCTTAAAGAATCGGCATCGCTGAAGTTGTGGGGTTGATATTTCACCCCACAACCCAGCGCGATGATTTTCAGATCAGGATACCCGCGTTTCAGCGCCCGAATTTCGCCCCGCGCTTTCGCCAGCGCACGCTGCGTAACCGCGCAGGTGTTCAGGATGAACCAATCTGCTTCTTTAGGATGGTGGACTGTATGATGATGATCCTGAAGGAGTTTCAGCAAAGATTCCGTGTCGAATTGGTTCTGCTTGCAACCCAGTGTTTTAAACCCGATTCTCAGCGACACAGCGTTGTTTCATTCCTCGCTTTTTTCTTCATCTTTTGTCTTCGTCCCCTCGGTATCCTCCGGTGTGGATTCTTTTTTTCCGGCTTTCTTAGATTTTCGCGGAGACGCCGCCTTCTTTTCCTCTTCGACTTCAGCCTGCGATTCGGCTTCTGCTGATCCCGCATCGGTATCAGCGGGTGCTGCGGCAGCTTCCGATCCCTCAGCTGCAGCTTTGGGGACTTTCTTTGCTACTCGTGCTTTCTTCTTCGGTTTTTCCTCAACTGCTTCGGATTCCGTTCCGGTGGAAACCGCCGCGGCTCCTTCAGGCGGCTGCTGACCGATTTCTTCCGTTTTCTGCGCCGCCTCGTCTGAAAGAGCAACCTCTTCTTGTTGCTGCAGATACGCCTGATATTCCGATTCTTCCTCCCGCTTCTGCACGCTGGCGGCGGAGAGAATAATCTTCTTGTTCTCTTTATCGAATTCGAGGACTTCGAGCTTCAACTCTTCGCCCTCCTTCAGCGCCTTTCCCCGGCCGGTCTTGGGATCCTTGCCGAACTGCGACACCGGCAGAAAGCCCTCCAGCATCAGAGGCAATTCTACGATGGCTCCCTTGTCCACCGTGCGAACGATCTTGCCGTCCACAATAGATCCGACGGCATAATTCGCCGCGAATTGCTCCCAGGGATTCTCCTGCGTCTGCTTATGCCCCAGAGCGATGCGCCGTTCATTGCGGTCGAAGGATAGGATGACGACTTCGATGGGATCGCCCTTCTTCACCACTTCGCCCGGGTGCTTAATCTTCTTCGTCCAGGACAGATCGCTGATGTGAACCAGACCTTCGATGCCTTCCTCCAGCTCCACGAAAGCGCCGAAAGGAACGAGGTCGCGGACGACTCCGGTGTGTTTCGTGCCGACGGCGTATTTCTCCTCCAGTTTCTCCCAGGGATCTTCCTCGGTCTGCTTCAACCCGAGTGAGATCTTTCGGTTCTCGGCATCAATGTTCAAGACGACGACTTCCACTTCCTGTCCGATATTCAACAATTGCGCGGGATGTTTGATATGCTGCGTCCAGCTCATCTCGCTGATGTGGATCAAACCTTCGATGCCCTCTTCCAATTCGACGAAGGCGCCGTATTTCGTGATGGAAACGACTTTGCCGGTCACTTTGGAATTCAGCGGGTAGCGCTTTTCGATGCCTTCCCAGGGGTGAGGCTGCAGCTGTTTCAGACCGATGGAAATTCTTTTGCGCACCGGGTCGAAATCGAGCACGCAGACCTTCAGACGCTGATCATAGGAGACAACCTCCGAGGGGTGATTGACGCGCCCCCAGGAGAGATCCGTGATGTGCAGGAGCCCATCCACGCCCCCCAAATCCACGAAAGCGCCGAAATCGGTGATGTTCTTCACGACGCCTTCCATCGTCTGGCCGATCTGGATTTCGCTCAGGATCTTTTCACGCACGTCGCGCAGATTTTCCTCGATCAGCACCTTGCGGGAAAGGACGATATTCTTCCGCAATTCGTTGACCTTGACGATGCGGAAATCCGCGGTTTCATTGATCCAGGAATCGAAGTCCCGCACCGGATGAATGTCAATCTGCGAACCGGGCAGGAACGCTTCCACTCCCATAACGTCCACGACGATTCCTCCCTTGATGCGCCGCAGACATTTGCCTCGAACCGTTTCACCGCGCTGGTAGAAGTCCAGGATGGTGGACCAAACGCGGGCGAAATCGGCGCGCTTCTTGGATAACACCAGTTCGCCTTCTTGATCTTCAATATTCTCGAGAAAGACTTCGATGGTGTCGCCGATATTCAAGCTGGACGGATCTTCGAATTCCTCGATGGGGACCGTCCCTTCCGACTTGAAGCCGATATCTATGGCAACGTCTTTTTCGCTGATGGAGATGATCTTCCCGGTGACGATTTCGCCGGATTTGATTTCCCGCATCGTATCTTCGTACAATTTCGACATAAATGCGGATTCTTCCGGTTCATACTCCACATCCTCTTTCAGTTCCGAGAGCGGGATGACTTTTTCCTCTTCATCAAAATTCTGCGCTGCGGCGTTTGTCTTCGGGGTTTTCTCCGGATCGGGAAACGATGTCGAATCAGAAGTTTGCGAAGGATTCTGGTTCTGCGGTGTTACACCAGATGAGGGTTCCGGCGTTTGATTCTGGTTTTCTGGGTTTTGGTTTTCTGGGTTGAATGACATGACTTTTTGCCTCCTGCCGAGGATGTCGGCATTGAAGGGTTAATGGATGATAATCAATCTATTTGCAGTGGGTTTCTTCCTCTGCGACGATGTTTTCCACGGCTTGCGCGACTCTTTTCAACTGCCACATCGGGGTGGATGCCGATCCGGAAATGCCGACGTGATCGAGGTTCTTGAACCATTCCGGTTTCAGCTCCGTC
This sequence comes from uncultured bacterium, assembly GCA_964623265.1. GTDB lineage: Bacteria > Electryoneota > B3-LCP > B3-LCP > B3-LCP > CAZUTK01. The sequence goes on from CAZUTK010000008.1 coordinate 12,873, forward strand.
TCGTTTTCGACGAAATAGGTATTTGGATTGATGTTGCGGCAGACCTGATACAGCAGCGCCGTGTTCGAACTGTTGCGACCGCCGACGAAGATGACGGCGGGATGCTCGGCGGCGAACTGGGTCAATTCCTTCTGGCGGCGCGTGACGAAGCTGCAGCGCGAATCGAAGATTTCGAGATCCTGCACCTGGTTCTGCAACCGCTCCTGCCAGGTATTGAAAATCTCCGGCGAAACGGTGGTCTGCGCGATCAGCAGCGTGGGGACGTTCGGGTCAATTTCACTCCCCTCATCTTCGTTCTTCACGACGATGGCTTTCCCTTCGCAATGCCCCTGCAGAGCGATGACTTCGGGATGGTTCACCCGCCCGACGATGACGATCTGCTTGCCCTGGTGGTACGCCCGTTGAATCACCCGCTGCGAACGCATTACCTTGGGACAAGTGGCGTCCACGATCTCGAGCCCCAACTGTTTCGCGTGCTTGAAAAACGCGCTCTCCTCTCCGTGGGTGCGAACCAGGATCGGACGATGTTCGGCTTCATTCAGATCCTCCACGAACTCGAGCCCGAGACCGCACAGACGTTCCATCTCCAGCCGGTTGTGAATCAGCTCCCCTTTCACGACAAGCTTACCCCCGCTGTCCAGCCGTTTTTCCGCCGTGGCAATGGCACGTTTTACGCCGCCGCAGAAACCGGCTCGGGGATCAACCACCGCTTTCATAATCCCGTTACCGAGGCTCTCAGTTCGGCGATGGCTTGCATAATCCGATTCGACATCGCTTGATACTTCTGCTTTGCTGCACTATGTATTACGTCTTTCGGATCCAAACGTATCGGCTTCCCGATGATTACTTTTATCCCGGGACGCCGGGAGACGCGTTTCCAAGCGCCTCGCGTGCCGGATACGAAGATCGGCAGGACGTCCGCGCCGCTGATCGCTGCGAGGAAGCCCACCCCGCCAGTCGGCTGCAAGAATTCGCCAGTGCGGCTTCGCGTGCCTTCCGGGAAAACCAGCAGCGCTCCTTCATGATCCAGAACCCCCGTAGCAGCCTTCAGAGATCCGAAATCTTTGCCGGAACGCTTCACAGGGATCGAATTCCAGCGTCGGATCAATTTCCCTAACACTGGTTTGTTGAAAAGCTCCGCCTTCGCCATATAAAAGATCTCCCTGGGGATGCAGGAGCCGATGATCGGCGGATCCAGATACGATTGGTGATTGGCGGCGATGATGAGTTTCCCCTGTTTGGGGATGTTCTCCTTGCCGACCACCTTCAAACCGAATAAGAGCCTCGCAATAGAGCGAACCAGCAGGCTCGCAAACCAGTAATCAACCTTCATACGCGCGATAGAGGCGCAGGATTTCCTCGACCTGCTCCTCAATGCTCAAGGATGTCGTATCCAGAGTGACGGCATCCTTCGCTTTCTGCAAAGGGCTGTCGGCACGCTGTTCGTCGCGCCGATCCCTCTCCGCGATGCTCGCCGCTATCTCATTCAGATCGGCATTTCCGCCTGTCCGTTGAATTTCCTGAAGCCTTCTCTTCGCGCGCACATCCAAATCGGCGACCATAAAAATTTTCAACTCTGCATTTGGGAACACCACTGTCCCGATGTCTCTGCCCTCCGCCACCACGCCACCGTGTTCACCTGCTTTGCGCTGCAACTGCACCATCTTCTCGCGTACCGCAGGGACTTCGCAGACCGGCGTCACCGCCTGAGTGACTTCGGCGGAACGGAGGGAATCGGTCACATCTTCTCCGTCGAGCAGCACCCGCTGATCTCCGTTCTGATACCGCAGGCTCACATCCGTTCGAGCGGCGATTGCAGCGATTGCGTCGGGTCGGTTGAGAGGCGTGCCGCTGCGCAGGACTTTTAAGGCGATCGCTCGATACATCGCGCCGGTGTCGAGATGTAGGAAATTCAACCGGCGCGCCACTTCCTTCGCGGTCGTCGTCTTGCCCGCTCCCGCGGGACCATCAATGGCAATAATGGGCAAACGGCGTTTTCCCTGCTGCGGCACTCTGATCACCGTTTGATTCTCACTCCACCCGCTTCGCCTTCTTTGCGTACGAAGATCCAGCCCACGATTTTGCCCGGTTCCAGGATGGAATGATCATCGCCCCAGTAAAAGTGATTCCAATGATGCGCCGAAGAGGTCTCCGTCGCGGGGATGGAGTCAATTTCCGCTTTCAGTTCCTTCAGGCGCTCTTTCCAGACGGCGAAGTTTTTCTCCCGAAGATCCACCCAGCCGGCGTCCGCCCATTCGTCAATTTTCTCCGGCGTAATCTTGAACTTGTCGTTCACCTTGGAAGCTGGAATTTTCACTTCCGGACCGCGCAGCAGTGACTTCCCATTGCTTAAGAGAATGGGGATTCCGATGGAGAGAATCTGGCTGCGAACCCCTTTATCCCGACTGATGAACAGCTCCACCTTCTTAGACAGCTCTTTCGGCGTGCTCTTCAGCGCCGCGGAAAGCGACCCGCAAACCTTTTTCAGCAGATGCACTTCCCAAAGGAGTTTTGAGAGCCGCGGCGGTCCCAGCAGCTCGAACCCTACAGATTCCACGCCGTGCTTCTCCTGAAGATCCTGCATCGTCTTCAACGCGCTGCTGCGCATGGCGCCGGCGCGGTAGGTAGGCCCGAGCACGGATGCATCGAGAGCCGAAATGACGTCGTATCCGGACGTGGCTCCCTTGATCTCCAGCAGAGCGTAATCCGCGATTTCCTCGGGAGTGACGAACTCCATCTGGCCGATCGAGCTCAAGGCGTAAAATTCACCGTAGGAAAAGATCCCGTTTTCCCCGGTGTCAATGTACACCGATTTCAGCACCTCGTTGGTGCGCACTCCCTGCTCGGGAAGTCTGGAATAAAAGACATCATCCAACGGGACGGCTTGATCCGGCGGACAATCGAAGATTTCGATCGGTTTGCCTCCTTTTGTGATCGGACCGTAGGCGATCTGTTTCCAGGCGATGGCGGCGGCAGGCTTGATTTCCTTGACGGCTGGTTCGTTCGGCGTCCTCCCCAACAGCATCAGCAGCAAGGATTGCGCTCCTCCCACAGCGGATTTCGCCATCAACACACGAGAAGGTCTCTCCTCCGAATGGGTGTAGGGGATATTCAGCCCCATACCGCCCGTTCCGGTGGTCCCGATCTTCACATAAGATTGCACTTCAAAACGCGAGAGCGTATTTTTCAGGATTTCGATGTGCCGGACCAGCTGCGGAACCGCCAGACAACTGAGGAAACGCTCGATTTCAATTTGCAGGGATTCCGTCAACTTGCCTTTCTGCTGAGCGGCTTCCAACTCGCGCAGCACCCGCGCGCTCCCGGAAAAGGCATCTTGATATGCCAAGCCGGTGGCGGAATTCACGCAATCTATGATGAGGTGCGGCTGGTGCTTCTCTACAAATTTATAGATCGTGGACTCTGTTAAAATTTCTTCCGATAGTTTTTCGATGCAATCCAGCATCAACTGCCGGCGCATCTGCGCGTCGGAGAGAATCGCTTCACGCGGATATTCCCGCAGGGAAGAGCGCACGAAGATGTCCCCCCATTCCGGGCAGAATTCGATGTCGGGCGCTTCCTTTGCGTAGATCCGGCAGGCTTCCTCCGCTTCTTCTTGCTTCAGGGATGCGACGATGATGCGTTCAGGTTTTTCGCGATACAGGCGACGGCAGATCGCAGAACCGACTAAACCCCAGCCCCCCCACACCATGACTTTTTTACCGGTGACGTCCACTGCTGACCTCGAGATGTTCGATGATATCTTTCTACGGGTTGTGCAGAGCTCTTACGCCGTCGTCATTTGATTCCGCGGATCCAACGAAATCCATCTTCACTTGGTTCGGGTCTTCGGCCACCAAGCCCTGCAGTTCGCGGATTTTCGGCAGGTCTTCCAGAGAATTGAGACCGAAATATCGGAGAAAATCCTGTGTGGTAATATAAAGCAGGGGCCTTCCCGGGGTCGTAGCACGACCGCCGACGGTGATCAAAGCTCTTTCCATCAATGTGCTTAATACCCCGGAGCTATCCACCCCTCGAATGCGTTCGATCTCCGATCTGGGGATCGGCTGGCGATAGGCGATGATCGCGAGGGTTTCCAACGCAGAGCGAGACAGGCGCGTCTGCAATCTTTCTTTCAACAGGCGTTTGATCCAAGTTGCGAATTCCGGCCGAGTGCTCAGTTGCGCGCCGCCCGCCACCCGCGAAATGTAAAAAGAACGGTCGTGCTCCCGATAGAATTGATCCAGCGCCTCCAAATCCCCTGCAAATTCTTCCATCGAAATTTCGCCGATCAACTCCTTGACCCGGCTGTACGTCAAGGGAACGTCAGCGGCGAACAGTAGCGCCTCAATAATGCGTCTTCGCTCTCGAACCGTCATCACCTTCAGATATCCATAAAAAGTGCAATTCCGGCTGCCAAGACTTATTCGTCGCAGCGGGACGGATCTCTCCGCTTCAAACGGCCTTGGAAATCAAGTAAAAATCGGCGTCGCCGACGCCCTTCAGAGCGATTTCACCGCAGCGCGTCATCTCAAGGATCGCCAGGAACGTCATAATCACAGCAATTCGGGTTTCCAGTTCTTCGATCAAACTGGAAAACGAAATCTTCTTCTGAATCTGCAATTTTTCCCGCAATATCTCCATCCGCTCGTGGAGCGTTTCCGGAAATAAAAAAATGTGGTAATCCTGCTTTTCCGCCTGCAGGCGGTCCATGGCGCGTTTGAAGGCCAGTAATAGATCGAAGAGCGTCACATCGCGGAGAAATTCCGCCGGATCTTCCTCTTCCAATTCCGGGACGATACCGCGGGGAAATAAATCCGACTGTTTGGCTTCGAGATTACGAAACAACTCCGCGGTTTCCTTATAGGCGCGGTACTCCAGGATGCGTTCCACCAACTCGCGGCGGGGATCGCCCTCCTCCACCCCTTCGCTTAGAACCGGCCGAGGCAGCAGCATCTTCGCTTTGATCGAAAGCAAAGTCGCCGCCAACATCAGAAATTCCCCTCCAACATCCAGATCGTGCGCGCGCATTAGTTCGAGGGAATTCAGATATTCGCGCGTGATCAAAGCGATCGGAATGTTGAAGATATCCACCTCTTCGCGCCGGATCAAATACAGAAGCAGATCCATCGGACCTTCGAAGACCGGAAGGCGCAGTGAAATTCCGGGTCCCCACGCGCGATCCTGCAGAATCAAGCTTTCCTGGCGGCTGGTGGTCGAAATTTGGGTCATGGGAGTTTCATCGCCGATCGAACCTCCGCCATTGTCTGCTTTGCGATGACGCGCGCGCGAGCGTCTCCATCCGCGATGATGCGTTGAATTTCTTCGGGATGCGCCTCGAAGTGGCGACGCTTTTCCCAGATCGGCTGAAGATATTCCACGACCTTTTTCAACAGATCCATTTTGTGATCGAGACAGCCCAACTGCCCGCTCTCGCATCCTTCCCTAACGGCTTGCAGGGTCGGCGGATCGAATTTCTGATGATAGGTGAAGATGGGACAAATATCCGGTCTTCCGGGATCGCCTTTGCGCACTTTCAAAGGATCCGTAATCGCTTTTCTCAGCTTATGCGAAATGACATCCGGCGGGTCGGCGATCAGGATGGTGTTGCCCAGAGATTTGGACATACGCTGAGCATCCGTGCCTGGAAGCCTCTTGAAATCGGTCAGCTTGGCTTCCGGCTCGGGGAAAACGCGGGTCTTATAGATTTGATTGAAACGTCGGGCGATCTCGCGGGAAATCTCCACATGCGGCACCTGATCTTCGCCGACGGGAACCAAATCACCCTTGTACAGCAGAATGTCCGCCGCCTGCAACACCGGATAGCCCAGATGCCCGTAGGACAGCTTATCCTCGAGATTCAACTGTTTGGCTTGCTCCTTAACTGCAGGATTCCTCTCGAGCCTCGCAACCGTGACCAGCATCGAAAAAATGAGGTGCAATTCAGCGTGCTCCGGGATATGCGACTGCACGAAGATCGGACTCTTTTCCGGATTGATGCCGGACGCAACCCAATCAATCACCATCTCGTGAGTATTTTCACGCAGATTTTGGGTCCGATCGTACGCCGTGGTGAGCGCGTGCCAATCCGCCACCAGGTGGAAGTTCTCGTACTGATCCTGCAATTCGACCCAGCTTTCCAGCGCGCCGACTAAATGCCCCAGATGCAACTTGCCCGTGGGGCGCATTCCTGATAAGATCCGCTTCTTGTTCACGTCGTTTCGAAATAGACTTAACAATATAATAAAAAAGCAGTCTTATGGCAAGGATTTTACCAGCAAAGAGTCTTCACGATCAGCCGTTTCACAGATGTTAATAAATCAAACAATGTACTATGAGCATTTCGAAGTTCTCACATGTCATCCGACGAAAAAACGTTATTTTCTTGAATATGAGCTTGACTTTAAGCGATTTAACGATTATTTTATGTTATAAAATTAACAGGTGAGGTGGAGGAGTGGAAGAAAACATTCGTAAGAAAATCCCTCATATGACCATCACGCGGCTGGCGCAGTATCTAAACTGTCTGACGCTTTTGCCTCGGGAACACTACAAAGAGATCTCTTCCAAAGAACTGGCGGAAAAAATCGGCTTGAAGCCCACGGTCATCCGCCAGGACTTTCATCACTTCGGCGGATTCGGTCAGGCGGGTTATCGGTATAAGGTGTCGAATCTAATCGAAGGATTGGAAAGGATCTTAGGGTTAGATCAGAAGCAGAACGTCATCATCGTGGGCGTGGGTCATCTGGGGCAGGCATTAGCCAATTACCGCAATTTCGACCGTCTGGGTCTGAATCTGGTGGGGCTTTTCGACATTAACCCCAAGCTGATCGGCATCACGATCCGCGATGTTCGGGTGCGGGATATTGACGAGATCCCCGTCGTTGTTTCCCGGGAAAACGTCAGCATCGGAATCATCACAACCCCGCCCGATGCAGCTCAGAGCACTGCCAACCTGATGATCGAAGCCGGCATCCGGGGAATCTGGAACTTTTCCCCGACCAACGTCAGCGGACCGCCGCATGTGATCATCCAGAACGAGCACCTCTCCGTGGGGATGATGACGCTTTCCTATCGGGTGAAGCAGTGCAGCCAACCGCCGCCTGCGAAGATGACTCTGAGATAATCCATAGAAAAGCGGCGATACGCCGCTTTTCCTTTCATATCATCCACGCCGGTTCGCGCGAATCACCTTGAAGCCGAAACTGAGGAGAAATATCCCCACGCCGACGAGGATCACCGTCGCACCAGCCGCCGACCCCCACCGGAAAGATAAATACAATCCCGTCACGGAAGAAACACCTGCCACCACAGACGCCCACCAGAAAAGACCGCTGGCGCTCTTCGCCAGATTCCTCGCCGCGGCGGCGGGAACGACGAGCAATGCGGTCACCAGCAATAACCCTACGGCTCGCAACGCCACCATCACCAAAAATGCCAGGAGCATTCCGTAGGTCATCTCCCAGAACGCCGGTTGGATGCCGCGCGAGTGCGCCAGGGGGGGATTCATCGCCAGCAGCAGGAAACGGTTAAAGGCGATCCACTGGAAAAGAGCGATCGTCGCGCACAGCAACAAGATCCCCCAGAGTTCCGCAGAACTTACCGCCAGAATATCGCCGAAGAGCACGCCTTCAAAGTAGCGCCCCAACCCGCGCCGCGCGGAGACGATCACGATGCCCAGCGCCACCACCGCCGCGAAAAAGACGCCGATCACCGTATCCGTCGAAAGCTCCGCTTTCCGCGCGAAAATCAGAACGCCGCAGCCGACCAATACCCCGAAACCGATCATACTGAGATTCGGATTCATCCCTAAAATCAACCCGAGGGCGACGCCGGTGAAGGCGGAATGGGAGATGGCATCCGAAAAGAACGCCATCCGCAGGCTGACCACTTGCACCCCCATCGCCGCGCAAGCTGGCGCAATCAACACTAAGCCGATCAGAGCGCGGCGCATAAACGCAGGTTCCAGCCAGTCGAACGGCAAGAGCTTCGCAATCAGATTAATCAGTGCGTCCACGCGGCTCCCCCGATTGCGATGAATCCGGATGAGTGTGCGAATGCGTGAAGACCTGCGCGTGCGGACTGAAAACGCGCTTCAGATTGTCGTCGGTCATCACCTGCGCCACCGGACCGTGGCAGATGATGTTTTTGTTCAAACAGAGGACGTTTTTGGCGTGAGTTGTCACGACGGACAGGTCGTGGCTAACCAGCAGCGTGGTGATCGCCGCTTCGCGGGAGACTTCATCCAGAATATCGCAGAAAAGCGCTTCGCCGGCGATGTCCACCGCAGCCGCCGGCTCATCCAGAAGCAAAACGGCCGGATTCGCAAGCAACGCTTGAGCCAGCAGGACGCGCTGCGTTTCACCGCCGGATAACTTGCCCATAGGCGAATGAAAAATCGCGGCCATCCCCAGACGCTCGAGCGCAGCCAGTGTGCGCTGTTCCGTTCGACGGCTGACGCCGAACCAGAGGGGCTTATGCGTCAACACCGAGCACAAGAAATCCCGCACGGTGATGGGAGAACCGCGATCCAAATCCAGCCTCTGCGGGACGTATCCGATGGTGGGGCGCCTGCTGTTTCCCTCGCGTCCAAAATAGATATTGCCCTTGTAGGGCAATAATCCGAGGATGGCATGCAGGAGCGTCGTCTTGCCCGCTCCGTTGGGACCCATTACCGCGGTCAAGACCCCTTTTTCGATCGAAGCATTCAGATTGTCCAGGATGACGCGGCCGCCGAGCGTTACTGAAACGTCATCCAGAATCACGGCGAATTCCGTCATTTCCGACTACTTCTCGACCGTTGCCGACAAGGCTAGACCCAAGACCGCTATGTTCGACCTCATGGCGCGCAGATAGGAATCGAGATCGGCTTCACCCGAAGCCGCGGGATCCAGCGAATAAACCGGCACCCCCGTCTCTGCGGCAAGTGTCAGCGCCAATTTATTGGAGTACTGCGGTTCCGAAAAGATCGCCGCTGGTTTTTCGCGCTTGATCATTTTTGCCAACTCCGCCAGATTCTTCGCCGACGGTTCGACACCGGGTTCGGGTTCGATCACGCCGATGACTTCCAGACCGACATCCTTCGCGAAATAATCGAACGCGCGGTGGAAGGTTATGATCTTTTTATTGCGGGCGGCAAAAACCAGCGCTGCGCATTCCCGCCCCAGAGAATCCAGAGTTGAGGCATAAATCCGCGCGTTCTCGAGAAGGCGGTCTGCTGCTTCCGGACGGATCTTCGCCAACTGTTCGGCGATGTACCGGGTCATCTCCACCGCGCGGACCGGGCTGACCCAGGCGTGGGGATTCTTCATATGAAGAGCTTCGCTCCGCGAAGATCCGTGTGTCTGCTTGATGTCTTCTTCGCCTTCCGCGGCGTCTTCGCCGAGAACCAGCGTCAAGCCGGCGGATGCGTCAATGATCCGCAGATCCGAACGCATTGCGGCGGGAATTCCTTCCAGAAATCTCTCCATTCCCAGACCGTTTATGACCAGCACATCCGCCTGTTCGAGACGGTGGACTTCTGCCGGCGTCAGGCTGTAATCGTGCGGACAGCCGATTGCCGGCGAGACTAAGACCGAAACGCGCATGCCCGATATGCCCTCAACGATGTTCTGCGTCATCACGTAGATCGGCAGAAAGGTGCAGACGACCTGCAGATCGGTGCTTTTCGCTTTTTCCGAGCGCTTTTCGCAGCCATTGACACCCAGTATCAGCAAGGGGACCCATAGAAGGAACGCGGCGGTTCTCGCGGATTTCATTTTTCCTCTCACTCCTCGATCTGCGGCAACTGGAACAAGAGGGTATTGCGAGTTTTCTCATCCGCGGACAAGATGACAGCGCGCCAGGCGTTCCAATGTTCCGCCGCGACTACGGCTTCGGAAAATATCACGGAACGAGTCAATTTATATGAGCCGTTTCCTTTCACGGCATCATCGCGGTAGGAAACTCCGGGCGCAGAATCCCGTCTGGATCCGGGAAGCAGTGCAGGGATCCAATTTTCAGGATACTGGATTTGCAGATTCAGGGCGAATGATCCTGCTTCGTGCAGATGCAGCGGCAAATCACGTCTGGGATAGTTCAGCGCGATCCCCGCTGGGAGCAAATCCTCCAGGCGGCTGATTTTCCAGGGAAGTTCCAGCTTCACCAGGCGATGCGTGGAATCCATTTTCGCTTCGAATTTCAGCGGCGACTTGGCTTCAACCTGAGTGGGTTCCATCACCAGCCACTGCGGATCGGTGAGCTCGAGGCCGTCGGCGAAATCCTTCATCCAGCCCTCCAGCCAATCTTTGGCTCCTGTCGAACGCGCTTGATCATACTGCGCCAGAGCTCCCGAAGTCTTCAAAGATACCCAGCCTTGCGCAGATTGATCTTCCCGGATCGTGATGCCGAGATCCAGCCAGATGCGGTTCTGATCCGCCGCGGTCGCCGGTATCACCCGCGGCTCGACTGCGGGACTGATTCCCAACAGCGTAATGCCGTCCGGAATCCGATAGGTCAGGTGATGATCCATCGGGTACAGCCACGCGTCGAAGCGGTCCAGCCGAAGATGAACGACGTATTGTTCCCTGCCTGTAAAACCGGGCACCGCCAACGAATTGGAAACGAGAAGATACACTTCCGGCCGCATTTCCAGCGCCGATAACGCGGATGCGTAGAGCACCGCCAGATCGGCGGGACCGCCGTATCCGGTGGAATAAATGCGATCCGCCGGACGAAAGGCGAATTTCAATGCCTCGTCGTCGAAGGATTTCACCGCGATGCGATTTTTCACGAACGCGAGCAAGGAGTCGAGCTTCTGTTCGTGAGAATTCAAGTCGGCAATCGGCTTTAAATCCGCGCGCAACACGGCGTTTTGCGCCGCCGCTTCTTCGAAACGTTTTTCTGAATCTCGCAAGAGAGCGCTCCAATCCCTGCACGTGGTGAAACTAATGCGAGGCAGATCCGATTCCGGTTTCGTCCCCGGATCCGAGATGCGGTAGGCGGGCAGATCGTTCATCACCCAAATGTAAACGTCGTTGCGTTCATCCAACCTGCGCAGTGATTTGGGCGCGCCGTTTTCTTCCTTCACCGTCAAGCCTACACCCATCCCCGCCTGCACGGTCACTTCGCGGTGCAGAATCGGCTCCTCGCCGCCGAAAATCACTTCGCCCCACCCCCAGGGATACAGGGGTTCCGTGTCCCGGATGCGGTATTTCAGTTCTGTGACGGCACGGGTTTCGATACCCAGATGAGTGACGACCATCTGGTGGATGTGCGTGAAATCGGGCGCCAGATCCAGCCCGAAAGGAACCATCGGATTAAAACCGTTGGGTGTGGTGTCAATCTTTCGCCCGTCTTCCGTATGCACCCGGCTGATCAAGATTTCCAGCTCTTGACGTTCCGTATCCCAGGCGATATGCGGATCACCGTAGTCATCCCAGGCGTTATCGGTTCTTAAATAGCGGATGATGTGCTCTTCTCTTTCCATACGCCCGTCATTCTGGATGGTGATCGTCGTACCGTGGTACAGGATGGCGCTGTCGGATGCGGGCAGAAGATCGGCGCGCGTACGCTCCTTCAGGATGGATTCCACATCCACCGCGCCGGCAAGCACGGCGCCAATCCCGAGAAGCCCCAGAGCTGCAACGATCAAGATGATTTTATCGCATCGCATATTTATGATCCTTTCTTAATCAGCCAGGTTTCCTTGGAGAAATCTTTTACGGCGTCGTAAGATCCTTTAACTTCCGGGTAATACTCCTTCTGCACAGTCCTCTGCGTGACGAGATACGTGAGTTTCGACTGCAATTGATCCCGCTGCTGCTTGACTTCAATGGTCGCAGATGCGAATTCGCCTTTCACGTCTGCAGTCGAATGCTGGTCCGCCAGGATATATCCCTTGGGGAGAGTCACCGTCTCGAGGATCGTCACCAGACGGGGGTTCCACAACAGCATGGGATTCTGCCGTTCTTTCGCCTTCATTTCATACACGAAATCGAAGGTCCGCGGGGATGCCTGGGCGAATTTCGCCGCCGCGGGGGAATAGATCAGGCTGTGGTCCGCCTTCAACGCATATCCCGGCGCCCTGAAACGAATCTCGATGCGAGCCGGCTTCGAAAGGTCGCCAAGCCCGATGCACTCCGCACTCAAGACCTCCGCATTGGGGGCGATGAACGCCACCCAATCGGCGTACATTTTCTGGTGATTCTGCGCGGGTGTATACGCGACTCCCCGGCGGATGCGGGTATCCCCATAAGCGGTGCCGTCCACGGTGATCACTCCTTCCAGATCGCCGTCGGCGTTCAGGCTCCCACGCAGATGGATGTTGGTTTTATTCTCTTCGGCGGTGAACGACCGTGTCGCGGTCAGATCCTCGCCTTCCGGTGAGCCGATGACGTAATTCTGCTCGCCTTCCGCCGGGCTCCAGACGTCCATCCCGTAGGGAGCCCAAGTGGGGTCAATCATCGTGTAGGATCCGTCTTCCCGCTTAACCGCCACGACGCAATGGTTGAATTGATCAGCGGGGATGCGTTCCACGCGAGCGCCCGCCATAGTCATGGCGGGGTAAACCGTGTAGCCTAACGCTCGAAGCAACGTGATGGACATTCCGGCGATGTCCTTGCAGACGCCGGCTCGGTCATGCAGCGTCATAATCCCGGGATGCAGCGTATATCCTTCGCCTTTGCCCATAGAAATGCCGGAATAACGGATATTCTGCGCTGTCCAGTGGAGGACAGCGGCGATCTTCTCGTCGTCGCTCTTCAGCCCGCGGATAATTTCGCGCGCCGTCTCGCGTACGTCGTCGTTTGCGGCGAAGACGGGATCATTCACTTCGAAGAACCAGCGGGATTTTTCCTGCCAATCCTTCACGGTCGCCAGCACGACCTTGGGAATGAAATCCGTGGCGTCCGGCTGGCGGGGTTCATGCGCATAGACCGGCACGTTCTTCTTCCAGAATTTATAAACCAGCAAGGTATCTTCGAAGGTCAGCGATGAAAACACCTCGCCGTTATAGACGGAGAATTGCGCGGGGAGATGCTTCGAGATGTACATCGTGTAAACCTTCTCCCGGATCGGATCATTGCCCTGGAAGGTGATCACATCGTAGAAATGGCCGCGCATCGGCGGGATATATTTCTCTTCATCCTCGCCGCCGGCGGGATCGTCGAGATACGCGATTTGAAACCCTTTCTTGTAGGTCTCCATCTCCACGGCATCGCCGGGATTCAGCCGCGGCAATTCGAGCACCTTCATGCGAGCTCCCCAGTAGATCATGCTCTGGGGCTGCGGATGATCCAGCACCTGCGCCAGATCAACCACCTCCACGATCCCATCGGAACGGTGCACCGCCACCCGCCTGGGTTCGAAAATGTTGGAGGCGGGATCGTAATCGAAGCGCAGCGCCGTCAGGCGCCGGGCTCCGTCCCAGGTCAGCACCTTCAGCAGTTGATGGCTGGTGACATGGGACAAACCGGTATTCTCCACAATGACGCGGGTGGAATCGAATACGACGGCTACATCGGCGTCTCGATAGATCCCCTCCCCGCCGACTTCCTTCAAGATCTGCTGATAGGGGTTCTCTTGCGCCATGGCCGCCGGCAGCCAGAGCAGGCTGACTATGAGGCTTCCCGCAGACAGGAATTTCATCTTTTTCTTCACAATCTCCCTCGATCTCCTTGGTGATTCATTTCGTGACCTAAATTTAAGCTCGGCAGGATTCAATTGCAAGAAAAAGCCTTCTTTCTTCTCTTTTGCAGGTGTTCTTCTTCGCTTCAGATGAACAGTCGCAGATCTTTGCGCTTGCATCCAGGGCCCCCCGATCTTATATTTGGGCTATCGCATCTCAACTCGAGGTCATCATGTCGTCACGAATTCCCGCTCTCTGCGGAATCATCCTGCTGCTGTGCAGCTCCTCGTCAGCCGTTCCTGAAAATCCACCCGCCTGCTATCGGGAGTTATTTCAAGCGAGAGAAGCCCGCGGACCCGCGAGGCTCGCAACCGATGCGCTGGACGACGAAACCGGCTACGACGTCCTCCATTACAACCTGGAAATCCGCTTCGACCCACTCTACGAATCCGTCCAGGGAAGCGTGGAGATTCTGCTCGCCGGCACGCAGGCGAACCTGACACAGATCCCGCTGCATCTGCGCAACAATATGGTGGTGGACAGCGTGACGGTTAACGGCGCCGCCGCAACGTTCACCCTCACCTGGGTGGATGATTTCACGGTGGATCTGCCTCAGGCGATCGGCATCGGCGATTCCGCCCGGATGCGGATCTATTATCACGGCTTCCCCATCGGCGGGGTGATGGGAGCGCTCTCCTGGGGCTCCACGGGGGGCGGCGCGACGCTCATCTCCTCGCTTTCCGAGCCGGAAGGAGCCCGCACCTGGTGGCCCTGCAAAGATATGCCCTGCGACAAAGCCACGGCGCGTATGGTCTGGACGGTTCCGGCGGAGCTTTACGCCACCGGCAACGGTCTGTTGCAGAGCGTAACGACGCCCGAACCCGGCTGGAAATCTTACGAATGGGTGGAAAATTACCCCATCACAACCTATCTCATCGCGGTTACAGCGACGAACTTCGCTCATTTCCGCGATTGGTATGTGACGATGGTGGGAGATTCCGTCCCGTTGGATCACTATGTCTATCCGGAAGATTCCCTGAACGCAACCATCGAATTTGCGGATTTACCAGAGGTTATGGAATATTTCGCCTCCATCTTCGGGGAATATCCCTTCTGGGAAGAGAAATACGGACATGCGGAATTCCCCTTCGGCGGCGCGATGGAACACCAGACGCTGACGTCCTACGGCGCGGGCTTGATCAACGGCACCGGCAATTACCATTACATCATGGTGCACGAACTGTCGCATCAGTGGTGGGGGGATCTGGTGACCTGCGAGACTTGGATGGATCTCTGGCTGAACGAAGGTTTCGCCACCTATTGCGACGCTTTGTGGTACGACTACGATCAAGGATTCCAGGCGTTTCAGAACCGCATGGAGGAATTCCGTCAGGTTTATTTTTGGTCGGAGAGCGTGCCCAGCCAGGGACGCTTCCCGATTTATGATCCTCAATATCTCTGGGGCGGAACCGTTTATCAGAAAGGCGCCTGGATCCTCCATATGATCCGCTACGTCATCGGCGAAGACAACTTCTGGAATTTCTGGTATCAATATCGGGATGAATTCGGTTTCGACGCCGTCACGACTCAAGAATATCAGCAAGCGTTGGAGGATTTCACCGGCATGGATCTGGATTGGTTCTTTGACGAATGGGTCTATATGGCGGGTTATCCGGAGTATCAATGGGGCTGGACTTCACAAGCTCAGGGCGAAGACAGTTCCCTGGTATCCATTTCCCTCCGCCAGGTGCAGCAACTGGTGAATCAGACGCCCGTTTTCACCATGCCGATTCCGTTGCAGATCGTGAAAAACACCGGCGAAGAGCTTGTGACGATTTGGAACACGCAATCCGCTCAGAATTTCCACATCCCCGTCAGCGGCAGCGTGCAGGACGTCGTCTTTGATCCACAAATTTGGATTCTGAAAACGGCGGTGGAAGTGCCCTACGTGAGCGTTGCAGAAGGAAAGACCTCTCTCCCCGTGACTCAGGCGTTGTTGAACATCGCCCCCAATCCGGCGAATCCAACCGCAAGGATCCTCTTCGGATTGCCGCGCCCTCAACATGCGACTCTGACGATTTACAACCCTGCGGGGCAGGTGATCGCCAGACTGTTCGACGGCGTATCCTGCGAAGGCGAGATGAGTGTTTTCTGGGATGGATCCAACCACAGTTCCGGCATCTATCTGGTGCGTTTAGATGCAGAAACGGGCCATCTGACGCAAAAACTGACGCTATTAAAGTAAATCAAGTGACGATTTAAGCGGAGAACACCGGACGGGAAAGGCTTAGCAACCAATGTAAGCTATAAAACCTCACTTACATAAAACATCAGAAAACATTACGAGGCGCTATGCGGACTGCATCTTGTTTCTGCATGTTTTTTCTGCTGTTTTCATCGTTTTTCTCCACATCAGGGTCGGCTCAAGATCTCTCCATTCAGATGACCCCGATTTCACCTCCCATCCAGATCCCCGCCGGCGACGGCTCCTTCAGTTTCGACGCCGCGGTCTTCAACAACGGCGTCACCCCGCAGAGTTTCAGCCTCTGGATTCTCGCGCAGCTCCCCAGCGGCATCTGGTATGGACCGGTTCTGGGTCCCATCAGCCTGACGCTACCGGCAGGAGCCTTCATTTCCCGCAACCGCAGTCAGTCTGTTCCGGATCTAGCGCCCGCAGGCGTGTATTCATACGAAGGACGGTTGGGGAATTACCCCAACACTATCTGGGATTCTGACCGGTTTCAATTCGTCAAACTGGCAGAAGGAGCGCTGGACACAATATGGATGCACACCTACGGCGGGGAAGGTTACGAGATCGGCAACGGCGTCCTGGAAGCGCGTGACGGCGGTTTCGTCGTGGTCGGATCCACGAATTCTTTCGGCGCGGGGGATTACGATGTATTATTGCTCAAGACCGATGCCGCCGGTACTCCGATCTGGCAGAAGACTTTCGGGACGGAAAGCTGGGAATGCGGCACTTCTCTTCTTCAAACTCAGGACGACGGCTACATCATCGTCGGAGCGCGATATAACGGAAATGATTGCGATGTGTATTTGATCAAGACGAATTCCGCAGGGGATTCCGCTCGGTCGAGAGTCTTCGGCGGCACCGGGTATGACGACGGCAGATGCGTGCGACAGACTCCGGACGGCGGGTTCATCATCACCGGCTGCGCCACCTTGTCCGGAGCCGCAGACAAAAATGTCTATTTAATCAAGACGAACGCGCAAGGCGATGAGATTTGGTCGCGCACCTTCGGGGGGAGTTACGACGACGTCGGAAATTCCGTACAGATTACGCCGGACGGGGTTACCTCATCGTCGGTTATTCCTATCTTCAAGGTACGGAGGACTGTGATGTCTTCATAGTCAAGACGGACGATGCGGGGCATCAGATCTGGTGCCGGACGCTGGGTGGGGAGAGCTGGGACTACGGACTGGACGGAGCACTTACTCAGGATGGCGGCTATATCATCGCCGGGTACACCTATTCCTATGGTGCAGGATTGACGGATGTCTACCTGCTCAAGACGGACTTTGAGGGTAACTTGATCTGGCAACGCACCTTCGGCGGATCCGGATACGATTTCGGGCGCGCCGTCGAAACGACTCCGGACGGCGGATTTTTCATAGCCGGGAGCACCGATTCCTTCGGCTGGGGAGAGACGGATGCGTACTTGATTAAAACCAATCCAAACGGCGAGGAAATCGAATCTTGGACGTTCGGGGGAGCACAATCAGATGAAGGGCGGGATGTGCGCGGGACTCTGGATGGCGGATGTATTCTCGCCGGCGCGGCGAACTCCTTCGCATCAGGTGGAAGCGACGTTTATCTGGTTCGACTGGCGCCGATATCGGAAACGGAACGATGCGTTTTTTCGCCGCCGACTGCGGAAACCTCATCCGATTCGGAGTGGGTGAACGTTCCGCCGTCTGAAGCCCACACAGAAGGGGTCATTGTCCATTCCGTCAGTTCCGAAGCCTTCATTACCTTTTCGCTGGAGCAAGCATCTTGGATATCGCTGGATCTATTCGATATCCGAGGACGACGCGTGGAGGTCGGTTTTCCCGCAGCCTTTTCCGCGCTTCCGGTTTCCAGCGGATCCCCTATGACCAGAGCTCGCTGGCATCCGGAATTTATATTTACCGCATTCGAGCGGGGACGCAGACCATCGGCGGGAGCTTATCGTGGCGAAATAGTTGGAAGATCAATCCGGCAGAAATGCGGAGGGCGGCAGAATTAAGCCGCCCTCTGCAGTTCGTATAAGCTTTTCAACTTACTTCAGCAGCGCCAGTTTTCCAACTGCGCTGAAGGCACCCGCCTGTAGGCGATAGAAATAAACGCCGGAAGTTAAATTAGAAGCGTCGAAGGTGACCTCGTGCGCTCCGGCGTCGCGCAGACCATCCGCTAAGACCGCCACCGTCCGTCCTTGAAGATCATAGACCTTCAAAGAAACCAACGTGTTTTCGGGCAGCGAAAAGCGGATTTTCGTCATCGGATTGAAAGGATTGGGGTAGGCGCTGATCAGCGCGTAATCCTGCGGCGAAGCTGTCATCCGTTCTTCGAAGGATTCGCCGGAATTCAGCCATCCGCTCAATGCGGCATTGCCGTTATCCAAGCCGGATTTGGTGAAGGCGAAGCTGTCTTCCGCCCAGATCGCAGAGGGATAAACTCCCGCATAGGCATGATAAGTGTAATCGCCCGCCGGAGCGGCTCCGGGTACAGTCTGAGTGCGATTGCGATCCAGAGAAGCGCCTGCATTCAGAGTGATGCTGACGGGTCCCAAGACCGGCCCGTACGAGTTGCCGTTCGGCAGGGTAACATCGCACCAGACGTGGAACGTCTGGGGCGTTGGTTCGAGGTTTGATGCGGCAATGTTGTAATCGAAATTGCCGCCGGTGGCGGGGATCACGATGGGCGTCCCGGCGGGCGTGAGCGCTATGCCGATATCGGGTGTGCTGCCGAGAACTTGGATGGGCGCTGTATAAGGAACCGCATTGTAAGACGTCACCGTCAGAGTGGCGGTTCCGCCGACCGGCAGGGGTCCGGTCACATTGATGACCGCCGACCCAGAGGCGTTGGTGTAACCGTTACCCAGAAAAGTGCCGCCGTAAGACAGCGCCGCCAAAGCTCCCTGGACGTCCGGGACGGTTACTTCGAAAGTCGCTTGACCGTATTGGATGGTAGGATCATGCAATACAGTCAGAATCGCGGGGGGAGCTGTGCGCACCTGAAGCGAGGGATCGCCGAAGACGTGCCAGTGATCGAATTCGCTGTTGCCCGTCGAGCCGGTCTGATCGATCATTTCCATCGCGCCGTTGAAACAGAGCGCGCCGTATACGTGGAACTCATCCGCGGTCAGCAGATCAATGAACTCATCCTGCGCGTACATCGGCGGCGCCCAGGATTGATTCTGCGAAGAACCGTAAAATGCGACGGCTCCCGTACCCTGCCCGTTGTGGGAAGCGCGCAGCCAGGCTTCGGCGAAACAGGTGCTCGAGGTGAAATTGCCGTTTACGCACGCCACACTGGTGATGAACGGCAGCATATTATCATTCACCAGATTGTTGACATTGGTATTGCTGAAACCGGTCGTCCCCCAGGATGTCGTGCTGCCGTGACCGCAGTAGTTGACGATGCCGCGGCCTTCGTTCAACGCCGCCGTGACGGCGTTGGCGCTGGCGCCCGGATCGTAGATCTGATCCACCTGTGTGTAGCCGTAACGAAGCAGGTCGGCGCGGATTAAATTCATATGCTCAAAATCCGATTCCCCGAAATGCCCGATGCCCGCTCCTTGAGACGAAGCGATTCCGGTTCCTCGGCGATACCACTCCGTGCCCATCTGCGGCGACTGTTCGTAATTGAGAATCTTCTGCACCTGAACATCCACCTGAGCGCTGTTTTCCGCGGAGAGGCGTCCGACGAACAGCTCGGGATAGTGATCGCCGCCGGTGATCAGCGCATAGGTCGGGTCCGTGCCGCCGCCGCTGATGGGGGAAGCCACCTGAGCGTGATCGCCGACCAGCAGTACGAACGTTAAGCCGGAGGTATTGTAAGCGTTGACGATGTAATTCTTGATGGCGGTGGCGTTATTGCCGATCGCCGATATATTCACAACCGTGGTTGGAATCCCCTTCTGATTCTTCCAGTCCACAAGCGGCATCACATTGTCTCGGAAAGCATCATAGGTGATGACCAGCATCGGTCCGACTTCCTCCACTGGAGTATAACGATCCGGCTCAAAATTCAAGAAATGACGCTGGTAAATCCGCTTGAAGAGCGGATCTATCGCCTGCACAGATTCGGTTCGATGCAGGGGATTGATTCCCTCCCCGCCGGATCGGGAAACTTCCACCTGCAATTCCGTATAAACTCTGAGAATCCGGCGGACGGGATTATATTGGAATGCGTTGATCTCCACGACTTGTCCGCGCACATCGCGCAGAATATAAGGATCGCGCAGAGCTACAACCTCGGCGGGATACCAAACATCCTGCTGATAGACGGAGCCGAATTCGTAGGGGATGTCCGCAGGATCCAGCGAACGCGGCAGGTGGCCCTTGGACGGAACGATGGAAACGTCGTGAATGTCCCGGTGTTGAGACGTGACGATGCGAACCTGAGTGCGGCCTTCATCCGGTATGATGAGGCTGCGGCAGATGCGGGGAAGATCCGGACTACCGGCTTCCCAGAGGCGACTCTCTTGCCGTAAATGGATGAACTGATACCGCTGGCCGTTTATGATCACTTCATCTTTTTCGTACCCGTTGATTTGGCACTGGATGACCGAACGGTCATCTTCGTTCGCAATAAGCTGGATAGACATCGGCATCTGATATGCCGTGAGATTCACCCATTCCCCCGCCTGGGCCAGATTCGACAGGAAAAATAGGGAAAGTAGAAAGCAGCTAACTTTTTGCATAAACCATCTCCCTTCGTTTGTCGCCGGATTATACCTTGTAGTCTTTTTGACCCCCTTGCACATTGAATATACGAAAATACCTTGCGGGTGTCAAGCTCTAAAATAAATCAAAATAAAGAAGTTTGCGCGTTCGCAGGAAATCACCTTGCATTTAAGCTTGTTTGTGCCTATATTAGCTACGAAAGAGGGGGGTTATGCGGTATTTTCTCACACCGGTTGCTGTCATCATTTTGATGGCACCCGCTTTCGGTCGGACGGCGGCTTTTGAAGATGAAGAAGCTCGGGCGACCATTCAACGCATCGTCGAATTGACCTTCTTGCTGGAATACGAAGAGGGTTTGAAGACCGCCGACGGACTCGAGGAAAAGCTTCCATCCCATCCGGTCGTCCCTCTATTGCGTGCCGGCGTCTTATATTGCCGCATGCTGGACTACGAAGATCTGCTGGATCTGGCGGAATTCGAGGCGGCGTACCAGGAAGCTTGGGCGCGGACGGAGGAGTTAAAAAAGACGGGAGAATCCGCGGAAGCGAACCTCTACTTCGGCGTCCTTCTCGGATTCAAAGCCCTCCTGCAGCAGAGGCGAGGTGCTTGGTGGCCTGCGGTGAAATACGGAATGAAATCCGTCGGGTATCTAAAAAACTGCTTGGAGGAGGACAGCAGTTACAAAGACGCCAATCTGGGAATCGGCACCTTCAAATACTGGCGCAGCCGTGCGACGGATTTCATCAACTGGCTGCCGTTCATCCCCGATCAAAAGAAGGAGGGGATCGCGATGATCCGCCAAGCGATGGAAGAAGGTCTTTTCGGAAGGGAAATCTCCCGCAGCACCTTAGCCTGGATCCTGATTGACAACGGACGTCCATCCGAAGCGGTGCAGCTTTCGTTGGAAGGGTTGAAACTCTACCCAGGCAGCCGGTTTTATCTTTGGACTCTGGCGGATGGATATCTGCACACCGGCAGATGGAAAGCTGCCGCTGAAGTCTATCAAAAACTATATGATTCCATACACTTGCTAAATCGGAACAACCACTACAATGAATTGGGTATCTGCAAGCAGATGGCTCGCTGCTATCAGAATATGCAAAAGCCGGAAACCGCTCTGGAGTGGGTGGAGAAGGGTCTCGCCCTGCGACTCACCGAAGACGTGCGCGAACGACGTAAAAACGACCTCGCAAGGCTGGCTGAATTGAAGACCAGCCTGCAGAAAAAAATTTCCGGCATCCCTTAGCATCATCCATACAATGATAAAAGCCAATAGACTCTTACGCCATTCATCTCTGCGCAAACTGATTCAACACGCGCGGATTTCCAACCTGGAGTTATATCTGGTCGGGGGCGCGGTGCGCACGCGCATCCAATCTCCGCAAGAAGAACTGGACAATTTGGATTTCATCCTCTTCGGAGACATCCGCGGTTTCGTTCATTCAGCCGCAAATCTGCTGAAAAGCCGCGCGATCAAAATCAACCCGCGCTTCGATACGTTCCTGCTGCCATTACGCTCCGTGAACTTGGAAATCTCCGGGCCAAAGACCGCGACGCGAAGTCGGAAGGCTTTCGCGTCTTTGCCCTCGGAGCCGCTGCAACGGGATCTTCTCCTGCGGGATTTCACCATCAACGCCATTGCGGAACCGCTGGCGCCGAAGCACGGAAAATTCGTGGATCCCAGCGGGGGAATCCGGGATATCGAGAAACGATTGATCAGAACGCCTCTGGATCCCCGGATCACTCTGGGGGATGATCCTCTCCGCATCTTGCGCGCCGCACGGCTGGCGAGCCAGCTGCATTTCTCGCTGGAGGCGAGACTTTTGGAAGCGATGCACGAGGAAAGGGAGAGGATCTTAGTCGTCAGCTCGGAACGGAAAACCGCGGAGCTCATCAAGATACTGCAGTCGCCGAAACCTTCGATCGGATTGAAGCTGCTGTATATCACCGGCGTCCTGGATATCGCCTTCCCGGAAATCGCCGCGCTGGCGAATATGAAGCAGGATAAGCGCCATGGACACAAAGACGTCTTCGAACACACTTTGAAAGTCGTGGATTCCGTAGCGCAATATGAAGGTGCGTTGGAGACGAGGCTGGCGGCGCTGCTGCACGACGTCGGCAAACCGGCGACGAGGCGGTTCGATGCGGAGCTGGGCTGGACGTTCCACGGGCATGAAGTCGTCGGGGAGAGAATCGTAAAGCGCCTGGGCAGGGAATGGAAGCTCGCCCACAGCACGATGGACAAAGTCGCTAAGTTGGTGCGGCTGCATATGCGCCCCATCAACCTGACGGATGAGGGCGTCACCGATTCAGCAGTCCGTCGTCTCGGCGTGCAGGCGGACGGCGATATTGACGAACTGCTGAAGCTCTGCCGAGCCGATGTAACCTCATCGGATCCGCGGCGGGTGAGGCGTTATCTGGAAAATTTTGAGCGGGTCGTCGAGCATCTTCATTTGGTTCGGGAAAAAGATCAGCTGCGAAAATTTCAATCCCCCGTACGGGGCGAAGTCATCATGGCGGAGACCGGTCTGGAACCGTGCCCGCTGGTGGGCAAATTGAAAAAGATGATTGAAGAAGCCATTTTGAACGGGGAAATCCCCAACGAATACGATGCGGCGCTGGAATACCTGCGCAGCATCAAAGACCCCATTTTGCGCGGTGCTGCCGGCGAAATCCAAAATGGACAAGAAAAAACCAGCTCCGTCGAAGACCCCGCCGCCGAACAGAGTTAACCGCACACCCTTATAAAAGTGGAGGTTCCAAGATGAACGAAAAAACCCCTATACCTGATGAATTCTCCGCTCCGCCCGAACCGCGCAGTATGGGGCTCTTGCAGCGTTTCATTGGAATATTTACGGCTCCTCAGGCAACGCTGAACGACATTGCGCAGCGCCCGGATTGGATCGTTCCGCTCGTGTTCATCGCGCTGGCTACTTTTCTGCTGACTCAATGGATCGTCCCTGCAGTCGTTCAGGATGCGAAGCCGGAAATCGAGAAGCGGCTGGCACAGCGCGAAATCCCCGCCGAACAAGCCGAACAGATCACCGAAGCCAGCCTGCGGAACATCCGCAGCTTCAGCGCGGTCAGCGCCGGCGTGGGCACCATCATCGTCAGTCTCATCACCGCAGCGGCTATCCTCTTCATCGGCAACATCGTCTTGGGAGGAAAATCGAATTTCCTTCAGATTTTCTCGGTTTTTATGTGGACAGGTTTGGTGAGCATCCTCGGGTTTCTGCTGAAGGTGCCTTTGATTCTGAAACAGATGACCACCAAAATCCATTTCAGCCCCGCTGCCTTTTTCCCAGCGGAAGCAGAAACCGGCACCCTGTTCCGGATCGCAGCGGTTTTCGATCTCTTCACGATCTGGCGCATCGTGCTGATCGCCATCGGCTTCTCTCTGATTTACCGATTCTCAATGAGAAAATCCATCGCAGTTTTGGGAGGCTTTTATCTCGCGTTCGCGTTCATCCGAATTTTACTGGCGGGAGCTTTCGGCGGATGAAATCCTACTATCTGCGAAGCCGCACATCGTCACTCATTTCTGCCCGCAGCGCCGATTTAACAAAAAAACCGTATTCTCCGAGCTAACTTCTTCCTTCTGAGTGGAGTCTAAATATCTGATGAATTAATACCACCGGGTTTAGTACCGCCGAAAAATTGATTGAACGACGCTGGAGGGAAGAGCATGAAAAACGGAATTTTCCTGGCACTGATTTTCGTCTTCGGGTTATCTGCTGCGCCTGTTTGCGGTGCCGACGACGTCATTCAAACCCCTTTAATTGAATCGGCGACCCCGCTCACGCCGCAGGATCTCTTCGAAATCGCTCTGCACCACAGCCCGGATTATCAGAAAACCGTGCAGACGGCTTCAATTTCCGACATCGGCATTCGCAGCGCCTGGGGCGCGTTCCTGCCCACTCTGGATGTGGGCTACCAACTCTCGCAGAACAACTACTACCAGCCCACCTACACCAATCCCGACGGGTCGGTTTCCAGCTACCCGGTGACAATACAGACGCATCCTACGGTCTATGACACGATCAACGGTCACGTCTTCGAAGGCAAGGATCCGAGCACCGACATCAGCGTGACGATCCCCATCCCGGAAGGCAAGAGCCGCACTTCTTCCGGCTGGATATCCCTGCGGGAAACCATCCGTCTGGGCGGTCAGCAGATCTTCGGCATCCGCAACGCCAACATCGCCAAACAGATGAACGATTTGGAACTGGAATCATCCGAGATCACGCTGTATTCACAGATTCGTCAGAACTATTACAATGTGCTGGCGAAGAGACGGCTCTATGATCTGGCGAAGAAAGTTCTGGAGCAGAAGCAGGAACAGCTGCGATTGGCGAAGGCGCGCTTCGAAATCGGATCCGTGACGGAGCTGGACGTGCTGCAGGCGGAAATAGACGTCGGAAATCAAGAAAACGCCATTATCACGGCGCAAAACAATGTAAAACTGGCACAGGAAGAATTGAATCGCGTGGTCGGGATAGATCTAAATTCAACCTATCCGATGAAGGATGATTTCGTGATCTTCGACCCCAAACTCGACCTGAATGCTCTGATCCGGGAGGCTTTAGCCCATCGCCCGGACTATCGCGCCGCTCGTAAACAAGAAGAATATCAGAGGAATCTCGCCTATTCCCGCCGCGGCGAATTCCTTCCGGACCTCTCCGCCAGCCTGACCCACTCCCGTTCGCAGAATTCCGGGGGAAACGTGGACTTCACCTTCAATCCCAGGAACCGCAATACGTCTATGTCCGTCTCGCTGACCTGGAATCTCTTCTCGGGTTTTGCGGATCAGGCGCAATATGAAAGTGCGCGGGTGAACCTGAGAAACTCGAGCTTCGACCTGAAGAAACAGGAGCAGACCGTCGAAAAAGAAGTCCGCCAGGCATATTATTCGTTGATGCAGACCTACGATCAGTCGCAAGTCACCGCGAAGAACCGCGAGCTGGCTTCCCGCCAACTGGCACTGGAACAGGAGCGTTATCGTCTGGGCGCCACCTCGCAATTAAATCTGCGCGCCGCGCAGGTGACCTATGAACAGGCGGAAGCGGATTACATCGCCAACGTCTTCAGCTTCTGGACTTATTTCGCGGCTCTGGAAAGCGCTGTGGGGAAAAAGATCGAATAATCTCGATTTAGCAGAATTTATTAACCGCGAGAGCAATGATGGCGAAGAAGAAAAAACGCTGGATGAAGGTTGGTCTGCTGTTAGCGATCTTGATCATCCTCGGAATCCTCGTGATGGCAAATCTGAATAAGAATGAAGCCGCTGTCGAGGTGATGGTGCAGACCGCGGACCGGGGCAGGTTGGTCGCCACCGTCGCCGGAACCGGACGGGTGCAGCCTGAAGTGCAGGTCAAGATTTCCGCCAATGTTTCCGGCAGAATCACCGAGATCCGCGTCAAGGAAGGGGATCGAGTGCGCAAGGGCGACCTGCTGGTGCGGCTGGATAAAGAGCGCTACGAGGCTTCGGTGGAACAGGCGAAATCTTCGCGGAAATCAGCGGAAGCCGCGCTGGAAAAGTCGCGCGGCGAACTGGCGCGGATCCGAGAACTCCATCAGCGCGGCATGGCTTCCCAGGCGGATCTGGAAACCGCTCTCGCCGATTTCCAGCTGCGCACGGCGGAAGTGGAACAAGCACAGGCTCTCCTGAAACAAGCGCAGGATGATTTATCCAAGACGTCCATTTACGCGCCGATGGACGGGATTGTCTCGCTGCTCAACAAGGAACCCGGCGAAATGGCGCTGGGAGCGCAGTTTCAGGAAGATGTCATCCTCATCATCGCAGACCTTTCCAAGATGGAAGTCGTCGTGGAGGTAGATGAGAACGATATCGTGTCTGTGAGCCTGCAGGATAGCGCCCGGGTCAAGATAGACGCCTATCCGGATACGACCTTTCGCGGAATGGTGCGGGAAATCGCACATACCGCCACGACCCGAGGAATGGGTACGGCGGAAGAACTGACGAATTTCGAAGTGAAAATCAGCCTGCTGGAAACGCCGCCGAAGCTACGACCCGGGATGTCCGCAACGGCGGATATCATCACCGACGTCCGGGAGGATGCCGTGCGGATCCCCATCCAATGCGTCGTGATGCGCGAACCGATTGCGAAAGCCTCCCAGGAAAAGAACGGCTCCGACGGCGACCCCACCTCTGCGGCGGACTCCAGTGCAAAAAAGGCAGCGAAAAAAGAAAAACCCATCGAAGTCGTCTTCAAGGTTGAAGGCGGCGTTGCACATCAAGTGCCGGTCACCCTGGGCATCTCCAGCGAAACCGATATGGAAATCTTATCCGGTGTGGCGGAAGGAGATACCGTCGTCAGCGGACCGTTCCGGACGCTTTCGCAAAAACTCAAGAACGGAGACCGCGTCAAGGTGAAGGCTTCTCTGGAAGAAAAAAGCCAAAAACGCAGGGAAAACCGCGGCGACAGCGAATTGATGGATGAGATGTAACGATGCCGGAGAATTCAGTATTAATCCGCCTGACCGACCTGCACAAAACCTACAAAATCGGCGAAATTGAAGTCCCTGCACTGCGCGGAATTTCGCTCACCGTGCAGTACGGCGAATACGTCGCCATTATGGGACCGTCCGGGTCGGGCAAGAGCACGCTGATGAACTTAATCGGATGCCTCGACACCCCCACCCGCGGCGAATACTTGCTGGCAGGCGAGAACGTCTCGACTCTATCCGACAATGAATTGGCGCGCATCCGCAACAAGCAGATCGGATTCGTCTTCCAGACTTTCAACCTGCTGCCCCGCGCCAATGCCCTGCACAACGTAGAGCTCCCTCTGATCTACGCCGGGGTGCCCTTGCGCGAACGCAGAGAGAAGGCGCGGCAGGCGCTCACCGCCGTGGGATTAGGGGATCGGATTCACCATAAACCGTCGGAGTTGTCCGGCGGGCAACGGCAGCGGGTCGCCATCGCCAGAGCGCTGTCGAACAATCCCTCCCTCATCCTGGCGGACGAACCGACCGGCAATCTGGACAGCGCCACCGGCGAGGAAATCTTGTTGATGTTCGACCAGCTTTCGCGGCAAGGAAACACATTGATCGTGGTGACGCACGAGGAATTCGTCGCCGCCCGAGCGAAGCGGGTGATCCGCTTATTCGACGGACAGATTCAGGCTGATTCTCGCAACCACAATTCATAGCCTCTTCGAACATCTAAGGACGCTGGATGCGGACGATACTCTGGGATACCATCGAAGCGGCGCAGATCGCTTTTCAATCCCTCCTGGCGAATAAAATCAGAACGTTTCTGGCGACGCTGGGCATCGTCATCGGTGTGATGACAGTCGTTTTGATGGTGACGATCGTCGTTGGATTGAACCAATCCTTTAAGAAACAGCTCGCGGCTATCGGTTCGGGGACCCTTTACATACAGCGTTTCCCCTGGATTATCAAGGACGATTTCTTCATCTACCGCAACCGCCCCCGGTTGACGTTGGAAAACTACGAAGACGTTCGCACCCAGAGCCGCCTGGCGGCAGCCGTATCCCCGGAAGTGGACA
The DNA here is from genome assembly GCA_964623265.1 of uncultured bacterium. GTDB lineage: Bacteria > Electryoneota > B3-LCP > B3-LCP > B3-LCP > CAZUTK01. Next base: position 40,914 of record CAZUTK010000008.1, read on the forward strand.
CGATGCGCCCCATCGCCTATGGATCCGCCACGTTGGATAACGCCTACATCATCGGTACAAATGATACCTATCTGCAGACCACCGACGTGATGCCGGAAGTGGGCCGCTTCATTTCGGCGGCGGACTATGCGGCACACCGCAATGTGGCGGTGATCGGCACGGAGATCGCTTCCAAACTGTTCGGATCGCGCAACCCCATCGGTCAATACATCAAGATCGGTTCGCGGGATTTTCTGGTGATCGGTGTGCTGGAGAAACAAGGGAGCATGTTCGGGATGAGCCTGGACAGCCAGGTGATTATCCCCATCGGCGCATTCATGAAACAGTTCGGCAGACGCAGGGATTTAAGCATCGTTGTAAAAGCTGCGAATCCGGACGCGATCGAAGACCTGAAGGACGAAATCACCGGCATTATGCGCCGATCCCGCCGGATTCCACCGGATAAGGAAAACAACTTCTCCATCAACGAACAAGAGCAGCTGATGTCGTTCTACAAGCAGATCACATCGGGAGTTTATGCGGCGGGAATTCTCATCGGCGGCATCTCCCTGCTGGTGGGCGGCATCGGAATCATGAACATCATGCTGGTTTCCGTTACGGAGAGGACGCCCGAAATCGGCATCCGCAAGGCATTGGGCGCGCGCAAGAGCCAGATTCTCCGTCAGTTTCTCATCGAGTCGGCGCTGATCTGCACCGTCGGCGGGACCGTTGGCATTTTACTGGCGCTCGCCGGAGCGAAAATCATCAATCAATGGCTGCCGACGATTATGCCTCTGAGCATTGGTATCTCCGGCATCCTATTTGCCGCGCTGGTGGGGATTCTCTCCGGTCTTTATCCCGCCACAAAAGCCGCTCTCCTCGATCCCATCGTCGCACTGCGAAAAGAATGATTACTGATACTCCCCTCTAATAGACGATTTGAAAATAGCGATCTCCCTTATTACCCCCGAAGGAGTTACAAAAATATTTGCGATTGCGCTTGAAATATTCAGACGAAAGCCTTATTTTCCGCTGAATTAATAAGACGAACAACCATTCTCGGAGGGAATATGCAAAAACTTTGAAATCCTGATATTGAAGTTCAGACTGGACTGCACCATCAACACAGGAAACTTCAAACAGCGGATACGGAGGGATCGGTGATGTGAACTCTGGATGCCCTTTCCGCGGTTTGAAACGAAATCTCAACCTATAAACGGAGAAAGGGCAAGATGAAAGCAAGTTCCATCCAATGGAAAATCGCAGCGGCGATTTTTTTTGTTTGTTACGCCGGGACGGCGTTTGCGCAAGTCTCGGCGGGCGTGGATCTGGCGATGAAGAGCCAATACATTTGGCGGGGCATTCCCTTCAACGATGAAGCGGTCTTCTGGCCCGACGTCTGGGCGAGCTGGAATGGATTCACCGCCGTCGTATTCGGTTCGCTGGAGATGACGGATGTATATCAGAATCGAGGAAAATTCACGGAGGTGGATTATTACCTCGATTATTCGCGCACCTTCGGACCTATCACAGCCAAACTCGGTTATTCCCATTTCGAATATCCCAACACGGATTTCGATCCCACCGGCGAAATCTACGGCGAAGCGGCGCTGGACCTCCCCTTCTTCAGCGTGGCACTGAACCTCTACTATGATGTGGAGGAAGTGCAGGGATTCTACGTCTCGCCGAAGATCAGTAAATCTATGACAGTTCCGTTTTTTCAGCCGACTCTCCAAGTTTCATTGGGATACGCGGACAAGAAGTTCAACGGCTATTGGTTCGGCTTGGAAGAGGCGGGTTTTACAGATCTGACCGCGGGATTGGATCTGACCTATACGCCGCCCGGTGCTCTCGGCAATTACCTCACCCTCAGCGGCGACCTGAATTACGCAATGATTTTGGACGGAAAGTTCGCGGATATCTTTCCGGACCAGGACACCAATTTCTGGTGGGGCTTGGGGGTTCATCTTGCCTATACGTTCGGAGGTGAACAATGACGTCGTCGCTTTACTTCTGGATCGCCGCGCTGATTTACTTCGCCTTCGTGATCTGGCTGGGGTATTTTATCTGGAAGCGCGTCAAGGGGGATACGGCGACTCACCAGATCCTGGACTTCTGGATCGCCGGGCGCAAATTTCCGGGCTGGAGACTGGCGATATCCATCACGGCGGGATGGCTGATGCTGGGGTGGCTGGGGTACGGGATGTCCATGATCTATCAAATGGGGTTGTCAGGTCTCTGGATTTTGCCGCTGCCCTGGTTCATCCTCTGCTTCATTATCATCTGGATGGTGCCCCATGTCAGGAAGTTTCCCGCTATATCCCTGCCGGAAGCCATTCAGAAGCGATTCGGTTCTTCCACACGAACGATCATCGCGCTGGCATCCATCTTCGTTTTTACTTCCTGGACGGGCGCAGAACTCTTCATGGTAGGGAACCTGGGCGCACCATTTTTACAGGTGCCGCCGGCTGTGGTGATGATCATCGTCGTCATCCCCATTATGATCTACACCTATTTCGGCGGTTTTCGAGCAGTGGTGATGACGGACTTCGTACAATTCATTCTGATGGCGGCATTCATCGTGATTCTCGGGTTGGTGAGCTACTTCGCTGCGGCGCAGACCACCGACGGACAGATCCTCGAAACGCTCGCCAATACAGCCACACCTTATTACGGCGAAGGGAGCATGTTCAACCTCTTCGCCTGCGGCATCGCCATGGTAATCATCTTGCTGGCGGCTTATCTTCCCGGCTGGATGATCGAGCAGGATCTTCTGCTGCGCATTCAAGGCGCCAACAGCCTCCAGGAAGCCCGCAAGGGCGCCTAATACGGGTTGCTGCTGATCTTCATCTTCGTCATCGGCATCCCGACTCTGGTCGCGTTCTACGCCATCATTTTATTCCCTCCAGGACTCGAAGCCAGTTCGGCGGCAATCGGCGCAGATGCGACCGGCATTATCTCCGCCATTATCCTGAAATACTTCCCCATCTGGGGGCAGGTGCTTATGTTCGTTGGACTCCTCGCGGCGCAGATGTCCACCGTGGATACATTCGCAAATGTGATCGCACTGCCTCTGACATATGACCTCGCCCGCCCCACCATCTTGCGAAAGTTACCGCGGGAAAAGGAGGCTAAATGGTCTCGGATCCTCTCCGTAGCCGCCATCCTGTTCGGTTTGATCTACGCGCTGAACGCCACCTCGCTGATGGATGTCTACATCCTCTCTTCCGGAGTGCTGACGGCATCCATAGCGATCCCCGCTTTCGCGATGTTCTGGAGGCGGGCGAATCGGCTGGGGGTCATCCTCAGCGCGACGTTCGGCTTCCTCGGCAATGTGCTCTTCTACTTCTACGAGTACCACGTCGTCCAACACGCATACTCACCTGGATGGCTTGCCAATACCAATCTGGGCTACATTATGGTCGGCATCCTGGGTTCCCTGATCGGACTGATCGCCGGCGTGATGATCGGATCGCCGCCGAGCCGCGAACAATTGGCGACAGTCTCCCCACAGCCGCTGGAAGGGGTTGAGATTTTCGACATTATACGGGAAGCCGCTATGGAGAAAACATAGTTATTTTTGGAACTTAGCTGAAATCCCGCAGTATCAAGACCATCACAGCAGCATAAGAGCATCGGGTAAAGCAGGATGGATTTCTATGCATCCTGCTTTACCAGATAAATATCAACCGCTTACAACTGTCCAGAAAACAAAAGACCTGTCAGGGAAAACCTGCAGCCTTTACCTTTTGCAGGACCGGAATGTACGACCCCTAAAATAAGTAATAAAAACAGACAAAAATCCTTGACAAATTCCCATGAATTCCCTATCTTAAGCCCAACGCCGAACGCTACATTTTTCACAGGGAGGCAAACGGATGAAAATAAAGCGCTTTAAGTTGATCTATCTGCCGGAGGGGACGTCGAAGAAGCGCGAATTCAATTTACGCAGAGAACAGTTGTTGATCGGTTTCATCGGGTTGTTGCTGGTATTCATTCTGCTGTGCGGAAGCACGGCTTACATCTTGAATAGCTGGTTCAACGCCAAGAAGTTGTCTGCATTGACTCTGAAGAATTCGAAACTCGAAAAACAATTAAATATCGCCAAGGAAAAACTCGCCTCTTTATCGCAGAAAATAGATCAACTGGCGCAGAGCAACGGCGAATTACGCGCCTACGCTCATTTACCCAGTCTCAGTGAAGATATCCTGAAAGTGGGGATTGGAGGTTCTATGCCCGGTAATCCGGCGATTCAGACCGGCGCGGAGGACCTGCTGGCTCGACTGGATATCATCGAACGCAGGATCAGCCTGCAGGAGACCTCCCTGGTAGAGGTTGAAGCGCAGCTGGACGATCAAGAAGAACTTTTGAAGAGCATTCCCTCCATCCGACCGGTGCGCGGAGGAGCATATTCTTCCTTCTTCGGACGACGTCGCGATCCGTTCACGGGGCAGTGGGAACCGCATATGGGTTTGGATATCAACACCGTCACTGGAACTCCGGTTTACGCCACTGCGGAGGGACGCGTCATTCACGCATCGCGGGAACCCGCCTACGGCAACGTCGTCGTCATTGATCACGGACACGGATACCGGACGTTGTATGCGCATCTGTCGCGTCTCCGGGTTGTCAAAGGACAGAAGGTGAAACGCGGAGACTACATCGCGGAAGTCGGCAGCACCGGGCGATCTACCGGACCCCATCTCCATTACGAAGTCATCCGGAATAACCAAAATCTCGATCCGCTGGACTTCATGTTCGAAGGCTACGAACTGGCTCGACTCCCCTGATCCATAGAGACTTTTCTTGAGAAGCGCCGACGGATATCGGTGCTTTTTTTTTGGAACAAATGATCATAATATGAAAACGTCCGTTCCGTCATCCGGATTGAAAGAACTTGCAAAAACCCTGCTGATTGCGTATATTTTTAAGAGGCAGTGGTTTATCATTGCATCCCGATCATCGGGAGATTTCCTATGACACAGTTAAGTAAAGCACTGGAGGGCGTCATCACACCGGAGATGCGCCGGATCGCAGCCGAGGAGAAAATAGATCCTGAGATTCTCCGCCGCAAGGTGGCGCAAGGGCGTGTGGTCATTCCGAAGAATGTATCCCGGGATTTCCTGGTGCGAGGCATCGGCGAAGGGTTGCGCACCAAAGTCAACGCCAACATCGGGACTTCTCCGGAGCACGCCGATATAGACGAGGAGATTGCCAAACTGCAAGTCGCCATCGCATCCGGCGCGGACAGCGTGATGGATCTTTCCACCGGCGGCGACCTCGACGCCATTCGGAAAGCCATTCTCGAAAAATCCTGCGTGATGGTGGGGACGGTGCCTATCTACGGGGCGGCCGCTCGACTATTGCAGCGAGATAAGCAGATCATCCAGATGACAGCGGACGGACTGTTCGAAGAGATCGAAGCTCAATGCGAACAGGGGATAGATTACATCACCGTCCACTGCGGCATCACGCGGCGCAGCCTGGAAATCCTCGAACGAACCCCGCGGGTTGCCGGCATCGTCAGCCGGGGCGGGTCCATCCTCGCGCTGTGGATGAAACACCACCACAGGGAAAACCCGCTGTACGAGCAGTTTGACCGCCTCCTGGAGATCGCGTTTAAGTATGATGTCACGCTCTCGCTGGGGGACGGATTGCGGCCCGGCGCCATCGCCGACGCCGGCGATCGGGCTCAATTCGAAGAGCTGATCACGCTGGGCGATTTGGCGAAGCGGGCGCGCGCCCGCGGCGTTCAGGTGATGATCGAAGGTCCCGGACACGTTCCCATCTCTCAAGTTAAAGCCAATGTACAGATGGAAAAGAGCATCTGCGACGGCGCGCCGTTCTACGTGCTGGGTCCTCTGACGACGGACATCGCTCCGGGGTATGACCACATCACCTCCGCCATCGGAGGCGCCATCGCGGCGGCGGAAGGAGCGGATTTCCTCTGTTATGTAACGCCCGCTGAGCACCTGCGTCTGCCGACTCTATCTGAGGTTCGAGATGGAGTGTTTGCGGCTCGCATCGCGGCGCACACCGGTGATATCGCCAAGGGCGTGCCCGGCGCCGCGGAGTGGGACCTGCAGATGTCCCAATTCCGCCGCGAATTGGATTGGGAGGGAATGTACCGAATGGCGCTGGATTCCGAACTGGCTCGCAGCAAGCGGCGCAACAGCGAAGCTTATGATCAAGTGATCTGCACGATGTGCGGAAAACTCTGCTCGATCAACTTAGGAAAATCGGAAACCCGGGAATGATGAGGACGTTATGCCGGTCCTGAGTAAAAAACCCTTGATCACCGAACTGGAAATCAAAGTGCGCCTCGGGCAGATGGTGCTGGAACTGGCTCGAGACCTGCGCGGGAAAGAGCTCACCGTTATCGGTATCTTGCGCGGGAGTTTCATGTTCACAGCGGATCTGGTGAGGCTGCTGTATATCAATGACATCCATCCTCTGATAGATTTCATTTTCGTCACCAGCTACGAGGGGAAGGAATCCACCGGGGAACTGCGGCTGCTGCGGGATATGTCACTGGACGTGAAGGGGCGCTGGGTTTTAATTGTGGACGACATTCTGGACACCGGCAGGACTCTGGAATATGCAAAGCGATACGTTCAGGAACGCGGCGCAGAGCAGATTCATACTTGCGTCCTGCTCGATAAACCGAGCCGCCGAATCGCTCCGATCCAGGCGGACTATGTGGGGTTCAAAATTGATGACGTATTTGTAGTGGGCTACGGTTTGGATTACAACGGCAGGTTTCGGGATCTGCCCTATCTGGGGATTTTAGAAGAGGAGCAAAATCTCTGAAATAAAGAACGCGCATTCTGCGACGATGCTCTCCGCTCTGCTGCGGCTGCTTCGCAACGCGATTCGTACCCCCGCCGGGACTCGAACCCGGGCACCTGGCTCCGGAGGCCAGCGCTCTGTCCATCTGAGCTACAGGGGCGACAGCCTTAATATACGAAACCGAAGAGAACAAGTCAAGTTCCATCAGTAGGCAAATTGGTGCATTCAGCGGATACAGTGATTCTCGATCTCAGGCTTCTGCCGAAACACCCGTTGTTTTGATCTTTTGCCGGTTCCTACGCGCAGATCCTTGTTCCAGCGTCCATAAAGAGTGCCATCAACTTCGCGAAACCGGACTTACACCCCATTCCAATCCAACTCCTCCGAAAAACATGCCCGATACATCGAAACAGATCATCGAAGCGGTGCGCGAAGCCGGCGTCGTAGGAGCCGGCGGCGCGGGTTTCCCCACGCACGTCAAGTTAGCGGGAGTCAACATTGATACGGTGATCGCCAACGGCGCGGAGTGCGAACCGCTGCTCGCCAACGATCAGGCCGTGATGATCCATCACACCGAAGATCTGCTGAAAGGGCTGGAGCTGGCGGCGAAAGCCGTCGGCGCGCGGCGCAGAGTCATCGCCGCCAAAGAAAAACGATCTGAAGTTATAAAACATCTGCGGTCCCGCGCGAGAAGCCAAGCGGCGGAGATCTTTTTACTGGCGAATTATTACCCGGCAGGGGACGAGCAAGAAATTTTGCATGAAGTCACCGGCCGAACCGTGCCCGAAGCAGGTATCCCGCCGGAAGTAGGGGTTTTAATCCAAAACGTAGAAACGCTGGTGAATATCGCGCGAGCGTACGACGGCGTTCCCGTCACCCGCCGCACGCTCACCGTCGCCGGCGATGTGGCACAGCCCGGAGTCGTCGAAGCTCCCGTTGGAATGGCCGCCCGGGACGTGATCGCAGCCTGCGGCGGAACGACGTGCGACCACCCCGTTCTTTACGTCGGCGGCCCGATGATGGGCGAAGTGAAGGATTCCTTCGACGAACCGGTGACGAAGACCACTTCGGGGATCTTCGTCCTCCCCGCGGACAACTTCCTCCTCCTGAAGCGATCCATCCCGATGCGTCACATCCTGCGGCAGGCTCAAGCCGCCTGCACCAACTGCATGCAATGCACCGAAGTCTGTCCGCGCTATTTATTGGGGCATAAACTTCGGCCTCATAAAATCATGAATGCGGTGACGCTGGGGTTATCTTACCAAAGCGACGTTATCCTGGAATCATTCCTTTGCATGTTTTGCGGGATGTGCGAATACGCCTGCCCGCTTTGGCTGTCGCCGCGCAGAGTCTATTTCGAGGTGCGTGCCGCCTTACTGCAGAAAGGCATTCGATACCCGCGCGAGGCAAAGACCTACGAGGATCACCCGCTGCGCAAATACCGCCGCACTCCGCCGGAACGCATCATTCGAAGGTATGAATTAGCCGCTTACGACCATAAGATCAAACCGACGATAACAAAACTGCAGACAAACCGCGTGCGCATCCCCACCCGGCAGGGAACAGGATCACCGGCAGTCCCCATCGTCCGGGAAGGCGATAGAGTGCGAGAAGGGCAAAGGATCGGAGAGATTCCTGCGAATGAGGGCGGCGATGGCTGGGTGCTGGGTGCTCGCATCCACGCTTCGATCGCCGGGAAGGTAGTTTACGTCGGGCCGGATGCGGTTGAAATCGCCGAATGAAGCCACAATGCCGCAGCCTGTCCCAGAGCGATTCCACCATCGTTGATGGGAATTTCGGAAGGCACCAACACCTCGAAGCCCGCCTCTTCCAGCTCCCGCCAGAGATTCGTCAGGAGAATGCGGTTCTGAAAAACCCCGCCGGTTAAGACCATACGGTGAACCCCGGTCTTGCGCCTCAGGATCTCGGACGCTTCCCGCAAGGCGCGCACAAGACTGACGTGAAACTTCCCGCCGATGACGCCCGGATGCACGCCGGCGCGCAGATCTTCCAGCATTTCAACGATCATCCGCTCCCAATTCAGATGTAAGAGTTCCGCCGAAGTCTGAATCGGAAAGGCATATGCCTCCAGCCCTTCGATGGATTCGAGGAGCTGCGGCAACTCCTGCTGCGCCAGAGCTTCCAGCAAAATTGCGGCTTGCCCTTCATAAGCGATCTCCTGCCGAATTCCCGCCAGAGCGGCGACCGCGTCGAATAAGCGCCCGGCGCCGCTGGACAGCGGACAATGGAGGCGCCGCTCCAACATCTGAACCACGATATCCACAGGTTTGCCGGGGAAAATCTGTTTTGCTGCGCCGATTCCATCCTTCGGCGAAGCCGCGAGCAGAGCGGCGGCGGCGATTCTCCAGGGTTCGCGGATGGCTTTTTCTCCGCCCGGCAGAGGGATCAGTTGAATGCGCGCCAGCACCTGTTTCCTCAAGCCATCCACCCACAGACACTCGCCACCCCAGAGCGTTTGATCCTCCCCCAAACCGATGCCGTCCAGAGTCCAGGCTAATGTCGGCGCGAAATCGCCCTTTTCCGCCTGACAGGCTAAGACGTGAGCGCGATGATGCTGAACCTCCAGCAGAGGCAAGCCGGTTTTCTTCGCAAATTGCGTGGAGAGATAATCCGGGTGAAGATCGCACGCCGCCATCTGCGGTTCGATGGAGAAGAGTTTCTTGAAATGCTCGACGCCCTCTTCATAGGCTTCCAATGCAGACAGATTCTCCAGATCGCCGATGTGATGGGAGAGGATGAGTTGATCATCGCGCCCCAAGCAAAAGACGTTCTTCACTTCCGCTCCGCAGGCGAGAATCTGCCGACGCAGCGGACGCGGCAGCGACACCGGATCCGGAACATACCCCCTGGAACGGCGCAGCGTGACGCGACGGCCTCGGATGACGCGGACAACGGAATCATCGGCGCGCAGATGGATGGGACGGTCATGGAGAAGAAACAGATCGGCGATGCTCCGCAGCCTCGGCAGGATTTCATCATCCCGAAATGCGATCGGTTCTTCCGAAAGATTCCCGGAGGTCATAACCAGATCCAATCCGCTCGCCTGTAACAACAATTCGTGCAGAGGCGTGTAGGGGATCATCAAACCGAGGGTATTCAATTCCGGGGAGACCAGCCGCGAAATCGAGCTGCCGGGCTTTCGATCTAAAACAACGATAGGGCGAGCCGTCGAAGTCAGCAGATCCGCTTCGGTTTGATTCAAGTCCGCGAGTTCGCGGACGCGGCGCAGATCCCGCACCATCAACGCGAAGGGCTTCTCTTCCCGGATTTTGCGGGAGCGCAGCCGTCCTACGGCGACATCGTTCGACGCATCGCAGGCCAGATGTACTCCGCCGATGCCTTTGACCGCGACGATACCGCCCTGCTTGAGAATCCGGACAACCTGAGCCAACCGATCATCCGAAGAAGCAGCAGAGGACGCATCCAATGGTTCCGGATAAAGATAGATCCGCGGTCCGCAGACCGGACAGGCGTTCGGCTGAGCGTGATAGCGGCGGTCTTTCGGATCTTCGTACTCCCGTCGGCAATCCGGACACATCTGAAAGCCCGACATCGTCGTTCTCGGGCGGTCGTAAGGAATATCCCGGATGATCGTCAAGCGGGGTCCGCAGTGCGTGCAATTGATGAAGGGGTAATGATAGCGGCGGTCGGAAGGATTGCTCATTTCGCGCAGGCAATCCGGACAAGTCGCCAGATCCGGCGATATGCGGGTGAATTTCACGCCGCCTGACGGGCTGGCAGCGATGGTGAATTCACTCTCTTCCGTCGCCCGGATGCCGCGCACGATCATTTCATCCAAACGGGCGGCGGGCGGTAATTCCCGACGCATGCGGATGGTGAATTGATCCAGCTGCGTTTTCGTCCCCTGCGCTTCGATGACGACGCCCCGACCGTCGTTGTAGACGCGACCGACGAGCCTCAGTTCATCCGCCAGATTGCGTATGAAAGGGCGCATCCCCACTCCTTGAACGACACCCTTCAGACGATATCGGCGGCGTACGATTTTATCCGACGATGTTTTCATGATAAAAAAGGCGCATCGGTGTGCGCCCCGTAAAAGATTTCGCGGTCGTGGTTCCGCGACATCTACAAGACTTGTCCTATGATCTCATCCCCGCAATTTTCAATCGGTTCACGGCGCGCATCAAAGAGGCGCGAGCGCGTTCTTCGTCCAAATTCGCCGGTTTCGTGCGGAGGCGTTCTTCGGCGCGTTGTCTGGCGGCTTGAGCGCGTTCGATGTCAATCTGATCCGCGAATTCGGCGCTTTGCGCCAAGAGTACGGTTTTGTCCGGCATCACCTCGATGAAGCCGCCGGAAATCGCCAGAACGCGCACCTTGCCGTCTTTCGTGATGTCCACCTCTCCGACCTGCAAAGGCGTCATGAAGGGTGTATGCCCGGGCAGTACGCCGAAAGAACCCGCAATTCCGGGCGCGCGCAGGTGTTCGATCTGATCCGAAAAGACGGCTCCCTGCGGCGTGACGATATCCAATTGGAAAGTTTTAGCCATAAGCTCGCGATCCCTGGTTACGCCGCTTCCATCTCCTTATACGCTTCCAGCACCTCTTCGATGCCGCCGCGCATATAAAACGCCTGTTCCGGAATGTGATCGTATTCGCCGTCTACGATGCCTTTGAAACCTCGGATGGTATCCTTAACCGGCACGTACTTGCCGGGACGTCCGGTGAACGCTTCCGCCACGAAGAACGGCTGCGAGAGGAATTTCTGAATCTTGCGGGCTCGTTCCACCGTCAGCTTGTCGGTGTCGGACAGTTCGTCCATCCCGAGAATGGCGATGATATCCTGCAGATCCTTATAGCGCTGCAGAACCTCCTGCACGCGCTTGGCGGTCTGATAGTGCTCTTCCCCGAGAACGGCGGGATCCATAATTCGCGACGTGGAATCCAGAGGATCCACCGCCGGATAGATGCCCAATTCGACGATCTGACGCGAAAGCACTGTAGTGGCGTCCAGATGCGCGAAAGTGGTCGCCGGCGCGGGATCGGTCAGGTCGTCCGCGGGCACGTAGATGGCTTGCACGGAGGTGATGGAGCCGCGCTTGGTCGAGGTGATGCGCTCCTGCAACGCGCCCATTTCCGTCGCCAGGGTAGGTTGATAGCCCACGGCGGAGGGCATTCGGCCCAGCAGAGCCGACACTTCGCTGCCTGCCTGCGTGAAACGGAAGATATTGTCAATGAAGAGAAGCACGTCCCGCCCTTCATCGCGGAAGTACTCCGCCAGAGTCAAACCGGTCAATCCCACGCGCAGACGACAGCCAGGCGGTTCGTTCATTTGCCCAAAGGACATCGCCACCTTAGAGGTCTTCAGAGCATCCCGATCCACCGTGTTCAAATCGAAAGTCTTGAAGTCGAATTTGTCCCCCCAATTCATGACCTTGGATTCGATCATTTCCCTTAGCAGATCATTGCCTTCGCGGGTGCGTTCGCCCACGCCGGCGAAGACAGAGATGCCGCCGTGAGCCTTGGCGATGTTGTTGATCAGCTCCATCACGATGACGGTCTTCCCCACGCCGGCGCCGCCGAACAAACCGATCTTGCCTCCTTTGGAGAAGGGCTGAATCAGGTCAATGACCTTGATGCCGGTTTCCAGCATCTGAGCTTTCGTTTCCAGGTTTTCCAGTTCCGGTGCCGGACGATGGATGGGGTAATGCGTATCCGTCTGGATGGGTCCCAAGCCGTCAATGGGTTCACCGATGACGTTGATCAGCCTGCCCAGAGTCGCCGGGCCGACGGGAATGGTGATGGGTCCGCCGGTATCCAGCACCTCCTGGCCGCGCTTCAAACCATCCGTATTATCCATGGCGACGGCGCGCACGACGCGGTCGCCCAGATGCTGCTGGACTTCGAAGACCAGATCGTCCAATCCGTCGCCGCGCACCATTTTCAGAGCCTGGTAGATCGGCGGCAATTCGCCTTCCGGAAAGGCGATATCCACCACCACTCCGATGATCTGCTTAATGTAGCCTTTGTTCATGTTGCCTATTGAGGTATATGGGATTCGGTTAATTTTTTATACTTGCGTCGCGATCTAAATCTGACGTTATTATGATTATTTTAATCCTTCCGCGCCGGATACGACTTCCAGCAGTTCTTTGGTGATCGCCGCCTGGCGCGCCTTATTGTAGGTCAGCGTTAATGATTCGATCAGCTCGCTGGCGTTTTTGGTGGCGTTCTCCATGGCGGTCATGCGGGCGCCGTGTTCGGCAGCGTTCGATTCGAGGAAAACCCGCCACATCTGCACGTTGACATATAGAGGTAAAACTCCGGAGAGCACCGCCAGAGCGTCTGGTTCATAGAGAAAATCAATCCCCCGTCGAACCGGCGCCTCTTCTGGAATGATGGGCAGCAGCTGCTCCACGACGACGAATTGCTGGAGCGCGGATTTGAATTCGTTGTAAATCAGATAAATGCGGTCGAGTTTTTCCCGGACGTATAAATCAATCAAGGACTCGCCGATGGAGGCGGCGACGCCGAAGTGCAAGTCTTGAAAGAGCTGCGTGTGCGATTGAATGATGTCATATCCTCTTTTGCGAAAGAAATCGGTTCCCTTTCTGCCAATGGTGACCAGATGAATCTGCGGATCGATTTTCTTCGCATGTTCGATTTCGCGGACGGCGCGTTTGATGATGTTGGTGTTGAAACTGCCCGCCAGCCCCCGGTCGGATGTCACCACCACCATGCCGATCTCTTTCGCCGGGCGCACAGCGAGAAGCGGGTGCAGGGATGGATCCGCATGTTCCGCCAGTTCGCGGATCACTTGCTTTAACTTGTTCGAATAGGGTCGAGCCTTGAGAATATTCTCTTGCGCTCGCCGCAACCGCGCCGCCGCCACCATCTTCATGGCTCGGGTGATCTGCTGAGTGGATTTGACCGAATTGATGCGGCGTTTGATCTGTTTTAAAGACGGCATGAGTCTCTATCCTCTCAGGCGGCTTTCTCGACGGCGAATCCCTGCAGAAACTCCTGGCAGGATTTTTTCAAGGCTGCCTTCAATTCATCAGAAATGACTTTCTTTTCCGCGATTTCCTTCAGTTGATCCGGATGCACCGCATTCATATATTTTTCGAATTCACTCTGGAAGCGTTTCACCTCTGCGATGGGCACCTGATCCATAAATCCATTGACCGCCGCAAAGATCACCACGATCTGGACTTCCATGGGAATGGGCGCATATTGTCCCTGCTTCAGGATTTCGACCAGGCGTTCACCGCGGGTCAACTGCGCGCGGGTGGATTTGTCCAGATCAGATCCGAATTGCGCGAAAGCCGCCAATTCGCGATACTGCGCCAAATCCAGACGCAGTGATCCGGCGACCTGCCTCATGGCTTTGGTCTGCGCATTGCCGCCCACGCGGGAAACCGAGATTCCCACATTGATGGCGGGACGCACGCCGGCGTAGAACAACTCCGGTTCGAGAAAGATCTGCCCGTCCGTGATGGAGATGACGTTGGTGGGGATGTAGGCGGAGACGTCGCCGGCCTGGGTTTCGATGATGGGCAGCGCCGTCAGCGATCCGCCGGGTGCGGAACAACCCGCCATCGCCGCGACTTTCGGGTCGTCGGACATTTTGGCGGCGCGTTCCAACAGACGGGAATGCAGATTGAAGATGTCGCCGGGATAGGCTTCGCGCCCTGGAGGACGACGCAGCAAGAGCGAGAGCTGTCGGTATGCCCAGGCATGCTTGGTCAGGTCATCGTAAACGCACAAGGCGTGGCGGCCGGAATCGCGGAAATACTCGCCGATGGCGGCTCCTGCGAAGGGCGCGATGTACTGGATCGGCGCCGTCTCTTCCGCCGTAGAGGAGACGATGATCGTGTGATCCAGCGCGCCGTACTCTTCGAGCGTCTTCACGACCTTAGCGATGGTGGATCCTTTCTGGCCGATGGCGACATAGATGCAGACCACCCCCTTGCCCTTCTGGTTGATGATGGCGTCCACCGCGATGGCGGTCTTCCCCGTCTGACGGTCCCCGATGATCAGCTCGCGCTGACCGCGTCCGATGGGGATCATCGCATCAATCGCCATTATGCCGGTTTCCAGCGGTTCTTTCACCGGCTGACGAAAGATCACACCCGGGGCTTTCTTCTCTGCAGGACGATACGTATCCGTGTTAATGGGTCCTTTTCCATCCAACGGAATCCCGATCGGATTGATGACTCTGCCCAGCAGAGCATCTCCCACCGGCACTTCGACGATGCGGTTGGTGCGCCGTACGATGTCGCCTTCCTTGATGCGGGTGTAATCCCCGAATATGGCGATTCCGACGTTATCTTCCTCGAGGTTCAACGCCATGCCGTACACGTCGTTGGGAAACTGCACCAGTTCGGATGCCATGACGTTTTCCAGCCCGTATACGTGCGCGATTCCGTCGCCGACTTGGATCACTTCGCCGATCTCTTCTTCTTCCGCCTTGATTTCAAAGCCGGCGATCTGCTTTTTGATGATGGAGGTGATTTCTTCCGGTCGAAGATGCATTTTGTCGCCTCATGATGCATGCCGCGGATTCAGGGTGCTTCCTGAACCGCACATGCTCGGGTTGAAGGTTTTAAATTCTGATTGTCTATGCGCCGACTCCATGCAGCCGGCTATCTGCGCAGCAGCGAATACTTCAGATTGGACAATAAACTGACGATGGTCGCATCCAGCAACTGATGACCGATCTGCAGCCGCAACCCTCCTAGGACCGAAGGATCGAGGATGTTCTTGACGGTGACTTTTTTCCCCGTCCTTTTCGCAAGCTTTTCAGACAGCGCCTTCTTCTGCGGTTCGGTTAACGCCACCGCGGTTACGGCTTTGACTTCCAGATGCTGATTGTAGTCGTCCCAGAGCTGCTTGAAGGTATCCCAGGCATAAGGAAGAATCTCCTGACGACCTTTGCGCAAGACGAGTTCCAGGAAGTTCAACAGATACTGCGAGGGCGGTTTATCGTACGTCTTCCGGATCAACTCCAGTTTGGCAGACCGAGAAACGCTCGGACTTTCCAGATATTCCACCAGCAAGGGCACCTGCTGAAAGAGCTCCGCGAGCGCCTTTAGTTCGTTGCCGACGGCTTCCAGACTGTTCGACTCAACCGCCAGCTCGAAGAGCGGCTGCGTGTAGATGCGGACCAATACGTCGTTCTTCATCATTGCGACTGCGCTGAATTCATTTTAAAGGAATCCGCCGATTGCGAGCATCAGTTGAGTTTCTCGATTTCACGGTTGATCAACTCACTGTGATCTTCGGCTTTCAGCACCCGTCCGATAATCTTTCCGGCGGCGCTTACGGCGATTTCAACGACTTCCTGCCGCAGCTCCTGAATCACTTTCAACCGTTCCTGCTCAATGTCGGCTTTGGCTTTTTCCAGCATGGAGGCTGTCTGGGCTTCCATCTCTTTCTTTTTCTCTTCCGCCAGGAGGTTAGCGCGCTGGGTGGCATCGTTGATCAATTTCTGCGCTTCTTTGCGGGCGCTATCCAGCTGCGCTTGATACTGTTGCAGGAGTTTCTGCGCCTCTTCGTTCGAAGCGCGGGCTTCCTCGATGTTCTTGCGGATGCCGTCCTCCCGCCGTTGCAATCCGTCCAGAATCGGCTTCCACGCCCATTTCCTCAGGACGAAGAGCAATACGACGAAAACCGCCACCGTCCAGATGATGGAACCCGGCTGGGGCATGATGATATCCTGCATAGCGTCGTCCTTATTTCAGCGCGATGAGCATGCAGATCACGGCGTTGAAGAAGGCGACCCCTTCGATCAACGCGGCGGAAATCAGCATGGCGGTCTGAATCTTGCCGGCGGCTTCCGGCTGGCGGGCGATGCCATCCATCGCCTGGCCGGCGATGCGCCCGATACCGATCGCTGCTCCGAGAGTCACCACACCGGCGCCCAATCCGGCGCCCATGAAGGCTAATGCGAGAGATTCCATTGCTTGTTGTCTCCGTTCTGTTTGTTCTGAACTTTTCGATGGTTTATCGCGAGTGAATTTTTTCGCATTCCTAGGTAAAATTAAATGGGCTTCATCAATGCTGCGGGTGAAGCGCCGTGCCGATGAATAACGAAGAAAGTATCGTAAAAATGTACGCCTGCAGAAAGGCGACGAAGAGTTCCAGCAGGGAGATCGCCACGGCGCCCAGAATCGAGATCGGGGCGATGAAATAGCTGGAAATCAACGCCAGAAACACGGCGATCACCGCATGCCCCGCCAGCATATTGGCGAAGAGTCGGATGCAGAGCGCGAAGTGCTTGACCAACACACCGATGATCTCGATCGGGAAGAGGATCGGCGCCACGAACAACGGCACCCCATGCGGAATAAACGAGCCGAGATACTTGATCGGACCGTGCCGAACCACACCGGATCCGATCATCACCAGCAGGGAAATTCCCGCCATTGCGCCGGTCACGGATATATTCCCCGTCGGTGTGCTGCCGTAAGGAATCATCCCGAGCAGGTTCGAGAAGAGGATGAAGAAGAAGACAGTCAGGAAGTAGGAAAGATACTTTCTGCCGTCTTTTTCCCCCAGTGCCGGATAGACGACTTCATCCCGCAGGAAAACGATGATCATTTCGAAGAAATTGCTCAAGCCGTGCGGAACTTCGCCGCGTGCTCTGCGCAGAGGCGCGAACAGGACGATCAACAGAATCCCCACCGTGATAAGCATGATGGTATGCTTGGTGACCGGCAGCGAAAAGCCACCGATGTGCAATATCGGAAGGTGAATATCCATCCCTAAAAATTGATAATGCTGAGAATCCGTCAGGTGATGTTCGAGAACGCCGAGCACCCCGGATTCGCCTTCTTCGCCGTGTGCCGCTGCTTGGGAGTGCTCTTCAGCGGGTGTCTGGTGAATTGCTTCCCCGCCGTGAGCGGTTTCTTCCGTTTGTCCGTGAGATTCTTCCTCTGCTGCGAATCCATTTACCGGGCATGCAACCAGCAGAGCGATTGAGAGGCAAAGGCAGAATGTCAGGTTTTGAGCGAAGCGCATCTACGCACCTTCCAGAGGCAGATGGAAATTTCCAAAATCAGCGACAGCAGATATCCTACCAGAAAACCGTACACCAGTGGATCAGGAGTTGCTTCTATTTTTTTAATGGCGATCCAGAACCCGATGCCGGCAATCACCAGTTTCACCAGCACCGAAATGACGAACCGCTTCATCAGGGCGACCGCACCGCGGGAGCATCCACCCCATAAAATGCCCAAGCCGATGGGACCCAGCGCCAAGCCGCCGAACACACCCCACAACCAAAGGGGGATTCCCAGCCAATTCATTCGTTCATAGCGATCAAGACCGGATCGGGCTTCTTCTCAGCGGGAAGAAGGTGGTTCAGGCGGCTTTTGATTCTCGCCATCCTGCAGCCTTTTCACCTGGATGTAGAGACTGTAGAAGCTCCCCCCTACACCCCAGAAGATCCCGATCAACAGGAAGAGCGGCGTCGTCCCCAGCTTTTGATCCAGCCAGCGCCCGATGAAAAAACCGATGAGAACGGCGACTGCCAGAGTCAACGCCCAACGCAGGGCGAGATCAAACGCCGGCGGCAACGAGAATTTCCCCGCTGCGCGCTCGTTTTTTTTCGGTTCCCCGCCGGACTCTTCCTCAGGGGACATCATCCTGTTTCAGGATTCGTTCGTGACCCGGGTTTCAGCATTCTTCTCTGCGAACAGGTGCCGGGGTCCCAGACCTGCGCCCGCAGCGCTCTTGGGCGGCATGGTGGAATGCCCGTTGAAGGTGGCGCCTTCCGTGATGACCAACTTAGACGCTTCCAGATCTCCGGTGAAGCGGCTGCCGGCTTCGAGGGTGATCCGCCCCTGAGTCTTGACGGTGCCATCCACCTGCCCCCCTATGACGACGCTTTCTGCGTTCAGGATGCCTTCGACTCGACCCGTTTCGCCGATTGTAATGGTGCCGGTGCTGTTCAATTCGCCTTTCACCTGGCCGTCAATCCTCATAGCATGCTTCACAGTCAACTTGCCGTCCAGGACTGCATCCTGACCGATGATGGTCGCGAGGTCTGAAGATCCGTCACGCATGCGTTCGCCCGCCGTTTTGATAAACATGGGAAATGCTCCAGACAGTTAAAATGGCATTAACAGCTCGGCTGGATCCAACGGTTGTGATTCATGCCAGATTTCAAAATGGAGATGCGGCGCGCTGGACTTTCCCGTGTTGCCCAGCAGAGCGATCGGAGCACCGCGCTCCACCCGATCCCTCGGTTTCACCAAATTGATTTGGTTGTGGCCGTAAAAACTGAAATAACCGGATGCGTGTGCCAATAAGACTACATTTCCGTAGAGCGGCGACCAACCCGTCCAGACCACCACACCGCCTGCCGTCGCCTTGATCGCCGTGCCCATTCCGGCGGCGATATCCACGCCGGTATGAGAATGACTGGGAACCACCGGATCCACTTCGAATCGGCGGGTGATGAATCCTTTCAAGGGCCAGATGGAAGGAATGTCGCCGGTATTCAAAATGCTGAGGTCGCTGAATTGATACGGCACTTCACGGGGTTGGAATTCACCCGGTTTCAGCGCCGCGAACTCGCCGGAAGATTCAGAACCTACAGTATCCCATCGAGCAGGCTGACCGCCGGTCGGCTGATTCATACCATCCAGAGAAATATCGGCCCCCAACGCCTTGCGGATTTGCTCTTCCAGCTTCGCCAGCTTCTCCACGCGGCTTTGTAGCTGAGCAACCCGCTCCTGTTCCCGCGCGAATTCTTCGTTTTCCCGCGCGATTTCATCAGTGACTGCGGCCTTGCGCGCCAAGTTCGCCCAGGAAATGAACATAATGACAAAGAGAATGACGCCGACAACGGCTGCGGCGATCGCCGCCCGCAATATCAGGAGCGAAATTTTGAAACTGAAGACAGCGCCTTCTTTTTCCGGCACTATTAGAATGGATATCTTGCTTTTGCGCAGCCGAGACAGCATCGCCAGAAAATTTTTCTAATTTAATGAAAGTTACCTTCCGAGTCAACCGTTTTTTTCGTTTCCTCTTTTGAAGTTTCGTTTCAACTGTTTCAAGGATGTTGCCGGGTTGCAGGACCGCGGAAATTGCTCCAAAACAAAGCGATTCTCCGATGATTTCCCCGTTGCGAAGGCGATGAGAGTCTGCAACATTCCGCGATTCGATGTTGCATCCCTGCTATTCGTCCAGACTGCGGCGGCTGGCGAGCATTTTCTCCAGAGTCATTTCCATATCCGCCTGTTTCTGACGCTCGCGCTCCACCACATCCTCCGGCGCGTGATGAATGAAGTCATCGTTGGCGAGCTTTTTACGAATGCCCGCAAGCAACCCTTCCAGACGGCGGATTTCTCTGTCCAGCCGCGCTTTTTCCACCTGGAAATCAATCAACCCTTCCAGCGGTATGTAAATTTCCAGGCCGTCCACGACGTCGCTGGCGCTGTGCGGAGGTTTTTCCGCGATAGATTGTATGTCTTGAACGCGCGCCAATACAGACAGCATGGGAAACTGCTCTTGAAGGATCCGGATCTTCCGCTGGGCGCCGTTGATCAGCAGCCGCGCTTCCATTTTCGGGGGAACGCGCATTTCCGCGCGGATGTTGCGCACCGCCTGAATGACGCTTTGGATCAGCGCCATCCGTGCCTCGGCTTCTTCATCCACCCACTTCGGATCGGTCACGGGATATTTCTGAATCATCACGCTTACGGGTTTGACGATTTCCAGCGGCAACCCGGGAATCGCGGCGATTTGCTGCCAGAGCTCTTCCGTCACAAAAGGCATAAAGGGGTGCAGAGCCCGCAGAGCGGATTCGAAGACCCGCAGCGCTAAAGCCAGCGTGTCTTCGCGGATTTCGCTTTGAACGCGGTCGGTAAGACGGGGTTTGATCAACTCGAGATACCAATCGCAGTAGTCGTGCCAGACGAAATCGTAGATCGCCAAGAGCGCTTCGTTCAAACGATACCGTTCTACCCGGTCCGCAACCGTCGTCAGCATCTTTTGCAGACGCGACAGAATCCAACGATCTTCCAATTTCAATTCGGGGGGCTGCGGGACCGCAAATGAATCCGGGCGTTCCTGCATCAGCAGAAAACGCGCGGCATTCCACAACTTATTGGCGAAGTTGCGCCCCATTTCGAAGCGGGAAGGCGCCAGTTTGATGTCCTGCCCCTCCGTCGTCAGGACAACCAG